>NZ_JBHSBI010000041.1:0-87002 GCF_042650645.1 Nonomuraea purpurea | reverse complement strand
CATGTACGGCGGCATGCAACCCGGCTTCTGGAACGACGGCGCCCACGGCGTGATCACCGTCCAGCGCGGCGGCGCCAAGACCCAGTACGTCCACGTGCTCACCAAGCCCAGCACCGACCAGGTACGGCTGCGCGACAACGGCTACCGCGTCACGAAGGTCAGCGACCTGCGCACCGGCGAGCAGTTGCGCTTCACCCAGTCCGGCGGCTACCTGAGCATCCTCGGCATCACGAAATGGGATGACTACGACACGGTCTTCAAGGTCGAGACGGCCGGCCGCCAGGGCTTCCTCACCGGGATCAAGGCCGGCGCGTCCGCGGAGAAGGCCGGGCACCCGGCCGGCGCGCTCGTGGACGGGAGCTTCGAGAACTACTGGGACTCCGACGGCCAGCTGCCGGTCTCGCTGACGCTGGACCTCGGCAAGCCGAAGAAGATCGCCTACCTGGGGGTCAACCAGCGCGAATGGTCGCCCACCTACGCCAGGGTGACGTTCGGGCGGCCCGAGGACTCCGCGCGGATCAAGGACTACCGCGTCTACGTCAGCGACGACGGCAAGCGGTGGGGGACGCCGGTGCGGGCCGGCGCGATGCCCAGCGCGCGCGGCATGCAGATCATCGACGTGGGCGAGCAGCGTGCCCGCTACGTGAAGCTGGAGGTGCTCAACACCTGGGCGGGAACGCAGGCGCCGCGCTTCCACGGCAACCTCCGGATCGACGAGATCCAGGTCGCGGACTCCTACCCGGTCTCCCGCGACACCCTGCCCCTTGAGGCCGAGCGGCAGCAGCGCACGGGCAAGGCCCGCGTCGAGCGATGCGCCGCCTGCTCGGGCGCGGCCCAGGTGACCGGGCTGAGGGACGGCACGCTCACCTACCGCGACGTGACGGTCCCGGCGGCGGGCGAGTACCGCCTGCGGATCGACCACACCTCCCCCACGCCGGCGACGCTGTCCGTCGCCGTCAACGGCGCGGCTCCGGTCCAGGTGCGGGTGCCGGGCGACAACAAGGGCGTTCCCGCCTCCACCTCTCTGCCCGTCCCCCTGAAGGCCGGCCCCAACACGATCACGCTGTCCGGGGACGCGGGAGTGGACCGCATCGCCGTCGCGCCGATGCCGCCCGACTCGTACGTCCCCAAGACCACCCTGACCGTCGACCCCTCGGGCCTGCAGTGGGCGGGCCCGGGACAGCAGACCCTGCGGGTCTCGGCAACGCTGCGCCTGGACAGCGAGGACGTGCTCGACGAGGTCGCCCTGGCCCCGGTCGCCCCTGCGGGCTGGACGGCCAAGGGCGAGACGGTCAAGGCCGACGCCCTACGGCTCGGGCAGAGCATGACCGGCTCCTGGACGCTCACCTCGCCGCCCGGCCAGGACGTGAGCGCGGCCGACATCCCGATCACCGCCACCTTCCGGTCACTCGGCCGCCCGAGCACGGTCACGAGCCAGGTGGGGGTGCGTCCGCGTCCGGCCGACCGGGTGTTCATGCGGGAGGCCGAGGACTCACGCAACCAGATCGGTGAGGCGGGCATCACCAACTGCGCGGCCTGTTCCGGCGGGCAGAAGGTGCGCAACATCGGCGGCGGTCCTGACCAGGGCAGCGAACCGAACGCGTACGTGCTGTTCGAGGACGTCACGGTGCCGGAGGCCAAGACGTACACGCTGTCCATCGACTTCACCGTCAACGGCGACCGGTCCTTCTTCGTGACCGTCAACGGCGGCAAGCCGATCGAGGTGAAGGTGAGCGGCGTGGGCAACACCACCCTCTACACCACCTCCGTGCCCGTCACGCTGCGGGCCGGATCCAACACCATCAAGTTCCACAACGACACGACGCCGGCCCCCGACCTCGACCGCATCTCCCTTGGGTGAGTGAGAAGCAGGTGCCGCTCCAGGAGGCATGCCTCCTGGAGCGGCACCTTTGATCGACGGGTTCAGGACGGCGAGCCGGCGTTGAGGGCGTTGAGGACCGAGGTGTAGGCGGGCTTCTTGTTGCCGTTGCCGTCGAACAGCAGCGGGGTGTCGCCGGGGCGCCAGGAGTCGCTGTCGCGCACGCCCCACACGGTGATGCCCACGCATCGCGGCACGGCCAGGCAGTCTTTGGTCACGTTGGCGTAGGTCGTGGCAGAGGCGCCTTGGATGTCCAGTTCGGTGATGGCCACGTCGACGCCGAGGGCGGCGAAGCTCTGCAGGGTGGTGCGGAAGTTGCTGTTGTACGGGCTGCCGCTGTTGAAGTGGCTCTGGAAGCCGACGCAGTCGATCGGCACGCCGCGCTGTTTGAAGTCGCGCACCATGTTGTAGACGCCCTGGGTCTTGGCCCAGGTCCAGTTCTCGATGTTGTAGTCGTTGTAGCAGAGCTTGGCGGCCGGGTCGGCGGTGCGCGCGGTGCGGAAGGCGGCCTCGATCCAGTCGTTGCCGGTTCGCTGCAGGTTGGAGTCGCGCCGGCCGCCGGAGTTGCCGTCGGCGAAGGCCTCGTTGACCACGTCCCAGGCGTAGATCTTACCCTTGTAGTGGGCCATGACGCCGTTGATGTGGTTGATCATCGCCTGGCGCAGCGTGCTGCCTGACAGTGACTGCATCCAGCCGGGCTGCTGGGAGTGCCAGGCCAGGGTGTGCCCGCGCACACGTTTGCCGTTCTGCACGGCCCAGTTGTAGATGCGGTCGGCATTGGTGAAGTTGAACTGGCCCCGGTTCGGTTCCGTGGCGTCGATCTTCATCTCGTTCTCGGCCGTCACCATGTTGAACTCGCGGCCGGCGATCGTGGTGTACGCCGAGACGCCGAGTTTGCCCGCGGCGATGGCGGCGCCGAAGTACCGTCCGCTCTGCGCGGCCGCGGCGCCGAGCGTGCTCGCCGCCGCCTCGGCCGGGGCCGGCGCCGTCAGCGCCGTGAACACTGCGAGCACGCCGAGCGCGCCGGCAACCAGCCGCCGGATTCTATCGCCCATGCCTGAGCCTCCATACGTGACCGTGGAAAGGGGGACGTGGAATCGGCGCACACCACCAGGGCGCCAACGGACTCAGTGTGGAAACCTCACCGAAACATGTCAACCCCACCCTGAAAAGTTTCGACCGCCAGCCGCCCATGAACACGATGCTCACGCTTCTTGGCAGCAGTTCATCGCTCCGAAACTTTCGGTCGCCGCTGAACGTTTCATCACAGAGGCCGCGTCTCGGGGCCGGATCAGCCCTTCAGCCCGCTGAGCGCGATGCCGCGGGTGAAGTAGCGCTGGAAGATCAGGAAGAAGACGATCGTCGGGATCGAGGCCAGCAGGCCGCCCGCCATGATCGCACCCTGGTGGTCCGGCCCGGCATAGTAGGAGTTGAGCCTGGCCAGCGCGACGGGAAGGTTGGCCATCTCATCGCTCTGCACGATGATGAGCGGCCACAGGAAGTTGTTCCACTCGGCGAGCACAATGAAGATCGACATCGCCGCGAGCGCCGGCCGCAGCAGCGGCAGCACGATCCGCCACCAGATCCGCCACTCCCCCGCCCCGTCCACCCGGGCCGCCTGGATCAGCTCGTTCGGCACCGACTGCAGGAACTGCACCAGGAAGAAGAGCACGAACGCCTTGGCCAGCGCGGGAACGACGTAGGCGGCGTAGCTGTCCAGCCAGCCCAGGTTCCGCATGATGACGTAGTTCGGGATCAGCGTGGTCTGCCAGGGCACCATCATCGAGGCGACGATCATCAGGAAGATCGTGCGGCGGCCCCTGATGTCGTGCTTGGCGATCACGTACGCGGCCAGCGAGCAGATCAGCAGCGACCCGACCGTGATCGCGCTCGTGATGAGGAGACTGTTGAACAGGAACCGCCAGAACCCGAAGTCCACCTGGAAACGCTGGAAGATGCCCTGCATGTGGCCCGGGTTGACGCGTTCTGGCGACCAGTCCTGGTCATAGAAGTTGGCGAAGGTGGGCGAGCGCGGCACGAACGACGGCGGCGTCCTGGCAAGTTCGGCCGGCGGCTTGAACACCGTGATGAGCAGCCAGTAGAACGGCACGACCATCGTCAGCGCCAGCAGGTAGAACGGCAGGCGCAGCAGGTGCCCGTTGAGCCGGGAAGGGGCGATCGTGTCCAGGGGGGCGGCCATCACAACTCCTTCATGGCGCGGCCCAGGCGCAGGTTGGCGAGGCTCAGCACGAAGATGATCAGGAAGAGCACCCAGGCGATGGCCGAGGCGTAGCCCAGCTTGAAGTGGGTGAATCCCTGGTCGTACAGGTAGGGCACGATCATCAGGCCCGAGTCGAGCACGCCGCCGATGCTGTTGGTGCCCCGGAAGACGATGTAGACCGCCTCGAAGACCTGGAACGCGCCGATCAGGCCGGTCACGACGACGTACGTGGTGACCGGGCGCAGCAGCGGCAGCGTGATGTGGCGGAACCGCTGCCAGGTCGAGGCCCCGTCGATCTTGGCCGCCTCGTGGTACTCCTCGGGGATCGAGCCGAGCCCGGCGACGTACAGCACCATGCCGTACCCCATGCCGCCCCACACCGCCATCAGCACCAGGATCGCAATCGTGAGCCCCGGCGTGGCCAGCCAGGCCACCGCCCTGCCGCCGAACCAGCCGGCGATCGTGTTGGCCAGGCCCACGTCGCTGGGGAACAGGACCCACTTCCACATGAGCATGAGCGCGATGGAGGAGGTCACGGAAGGCAGGAAGAACAGGGTGCGCATGATCCGGTGCGGCCAGCTCGTGCCGCTGAACGCCAGCGCCAGTCCCAGCGACAGCAGCGTGCCGAGCACGACCGAGGCCACCACGTACAGGGCCGTGTTGCTCAGCGCGTGGCGGAAGCGGGCGTCCTGCGCCAGTTGCAGGAAGTTCTCCAGACCGGTGAACGTGGCCGGGTTGATTCCGTCGAACGTGGTGAAGCTCAGGTAGAGCGAATTGGCCAGCGGCCAGAGCAGGAACCCCGCGAACAGCGCGAGGAAGGGCAGCAACATCGCGTAGGAGGTGCCGTAGCGGCGCAGCCGGCTGCGCAAGGGGACGGGACTCGCCATTGTCGGGCTCCAGGTTCGCTAACCGGCGTTGCGTTCCATCACCTTGGCGGCCTCGGCCAGCGCGGTCTTGACGTCCGCCTTGCCGAGGATGGCCGACTGGAGTTGTTTGGACACGTCCGGCGCGCTCTCGTCCCAGCCGGGGCAGCCGGGCGCGGCCTTGCCCGCCCTGATCGACGCCTCGAAGACCTGCGCCTGCTCAGGCGTGAACGACGAGGCGTTCACCACCTTGTCGGGGCGCGGCGGGATGTAGGGCAGGTTCCGCTTCCTGGCCTCCTCCACGATCGCGGCGATGGCTTCGTCGCTGTACATGAACGCGACGAAGTCGGCGCCCGTCTGGGCGTACTTGCTGAAGGACGTCACGCCGATCGCCCGCCCGCCGATGAACGTGGTCGGCCCGGCCGGGCCCGCGGGCAGCGCGGTCATCGCCCACTTGCCCTTCAGCTTCGGCTTGTTGACGTCGATGCCCTTGGCGATCCAGTTGCCGCCCACCACCAGCGCCGTGCCGGTGTCGAGGGCGTCGGACGCCTCCACGCTGGCAGTCGGCGCGCCGTGCTCGCGGTAGAGATCGACCCAGTACTTCAGCGCCTGCTCGGCCTGCGGGGTGTCGAGCGAGGGTTTGCAGTCGGGGGTGTAGAACGTGCCGCCCGCCTGGTAGAGGTAGTTGAAGTAGCCGATCCAGTCGAGGTTGCCCCAGTCCTGGCTGTAGGGCTTCTTGATCCCCGCCGCCTTGAGCTTGCCGATGTCCTCGACGAGTTCGTCCCACGTCTTGGGCGGACTGTCGATCCCCGCCTTCTCCAGCAGGTCGGTGCGGTAGTAGAGGGCGAGGGTGGACATGTCCAGCGGCACGCCGTACACCGAGCCGTCGGGGGAGGTCGCCGACGCCCACTGGGCGGGCTGCGCCTGCGCCTTCAGCGACTCCAGGCCGTGCTTGCGCAGGTCCACCATGGCGCCCCTGGCGCCGAACTGGATGGTCCACGTCATGCCGCCGGAGATGATGTCGGGCCCGCTGCGGCTGGTGGCCGCCGCCAGGAGCTTGGCGTAGGCGTCGTCCCACGACAGGGTCTGGACCTTGACCGTCACGTTGGCATGCTTGCGGTGGTAGAGGTCGGCCGCCTTCTGGAAGATCGCGGTCTCGTCGTCGCCGCCCGTGGACCAGAAGGTCAGGGTCGCGGGCGCGTTCTGGTCCGCCTGCTCGGTCCGCGTCTGGCCGCTGGTGGCACAGGCCGCGCTCAGGACCGTCAGCAGGATCGTGCTCCAAGCCGCCATGGTTCGTCGCATTGAGACCGTCCGATCTATCGCCCCTATGTGTAGGGATCTCACCACTTAATCGGGTAAGTGACAATAGATGGCCATGAAAGTTTCATGGAGCGGTCCATTATTACTATCACCTGATGAATGGCGCACTTCTGCGACTGCTTCGGACCGGAAGAAACGCACCCGGCTGTACCGGTTCCGCGGCTTCGAGAGTTCAGGACCTACGACGTGACCGCGCGATCGCGATCACCACCAGAATCAGCGCGAACACCACGCCCAGAACGAGGAACGCGAACCCGAACAGCAGGTTCCAATTCCCCAACTCCCTTATGACGGGGAGCAAGGGGCTCACGTAGTACACGACGATCCACAGGATGCCGATGAGCCACGAGGCGGCCATCGCCAGCGCCGGCAACAGCAGCACGCGCCCGGCGCCCGTTCCCTTGTCAGAGGACACTCGTTCACTCCTGTTTTCAGCCGGAAATCGCACCTACCGACACGCGGGATCAGCCTATCCCCTTATCAGGGCCCGTTCCGCTGGAGATTGGCAACCGCCGTTTGTCGGGAGCGGCAATAGGCGAACCCTTGAATCGGCGTCCAATCTGTTAATAAACTTTACTTAAAGTTTCTCGGAGCCCGCAGGCAGCAGGAGCCTCATGAAAAGACATGCTCTTCGACTGGTGGTCATCGCCCTCACCCTCACCGCCATCGGCGGCATCGCCGCCTCCCCCGTCTCCCTCGCCAGCTCCGGCACCGCCGAACCCGCCGAACAGGCCGTGCCCCTCGGCCGCACCACTCTGGGTGGCGCCGACCCCAGCGTCATCCGGGTCGGTGACCTCTACGTCGCGGCCAAGTCGGTGAACGGCGGCATCGCCGTGCGGACGGCGACCACTCTCGCGGGCATCGCCGCCGCGCCCCCGCGCCAGGTGTGGATGGACACCGGCAACCTCGGTGAGGTGTGGGCGCCCGAGATCGTGCACCACGACGGCCGCTACCACATCTACTTCGCGGCGGGCCGCAGCGCCGCCCACCGGATGTACCACATCAGCTCCGCCACCGCCGACTCCGGCTATTCGGCCGCGACGAAGGTCGCCCTGCCCGGCGACAAGTGGGCCATCGACGGCGTGCCGTTCACCTTCAACGGCCAGCGCTGGTTCGTGTGGTCCGGCTGGGCGGGCGACACCAACGTCGAGCAGAACCTCTACATCGCCCGGATGAGCAGCCCGACCACGACCACCGGCGGCCGTTACATCATCTCCCAGCCGCGGGAGCCGTGGGAGCGGGTCGTCGGCAACCCGTTCATCAACGAGGGCCCCGAGCCGATCCTCGACCCGAACGGGCAGTTGCACATCGCGTACTCCGCGAACGGCAGCTGGAGCAGCAAGTACTGCCTCGCCGATCTGCGCCTGCGCTCCGGTGGCGACCCGACGTACGTGTGGGACTGGTACAAGAGCAACGGCTGCCTGTTCGGCTCGTACGCGGAATACATGATGGCGGGCTGGACCCCGACGCTGCAGGTGGACGGCCCCGGCCACCACACGTTCGTGCTGGAGCGCGGGGACATCGCCACCAGCCCGCCGTCCGGCAACCGGTTCCCGACCATGTACCACGCTGTCGCCAAGGGCACGCCGTACTCGTGGTCCAACCGGTACTGGTACACCGGCACGGCCGTCTGGTGGAGCAAGACCACCTACCGGCGGGCGAACGTACCCGGCCCCACCACCGACGTCGGGTACAGTCTCAAGTTCTTCGAGTAGCTGTTGCAACTCGCGGATGACCTCGTAAAGAGTCAGGGACTGGTATTACTATACCGGCAAGCGCTAGAGTACCGGTATAGTAATACCAATATGTGACGCGAGGTACTCGTGATCGAACTGAAGACGCCTGCGGAGATCCAACGCATGCACGTGGCCGGGCGTTTCGTCGGCGAGGTGCTCTCCGAGGTCGGCCGACTCGCCGACGTGGGCGTCAACCTCCTGGACCTGGAGCGCCACGTGCGCGGCATGATCAAACAGCGCGGGGCGGAGTCGTGCTACTGGGACTACGCGCCGTCCTTCGGACGCGGCCCCTTCCGCAACGTCATCTGCCTGTCGGTCAACGACGCCGTCCTGCACGGCCTGCCCCACGACTACACCCTGCGTGACGGCGACGTACTCAGCGCGGACCTCGCGGTCGGCGTCGACGGCTGGGTGGCCGACTCGGCGCGCACGGTCGTCGTCGGGACCGCCGCCGAGGAGGACCTGCGGATCATCCGCGCCACCGAGGAAGCGTTGGAGGCGGCGATCGAGGTGGCACGTCCGGGCAACCGCCTGGGTGACATCTCTGCGGCCATCGGGGCGGTGGCCCACGACTACGGTTACCAGGTCAACACCGAGTTCGGCGGCCACGGCATCGGCCGCACCATGCACGAGGGGCCCCACGTTCCGAACAAGGGCCGGGCAGGGCGCGGCCTCACGCTCCGGCCGGGCCTGACCCTCGCGCTCGAACCCTGGTTCGCCCGCACGACCGACCAAATCGTCTACGACGCCGACGGCTGGACCATCCGGTCGGCGGACGGCTCGCGCACGGCCCACTCCGAGCACACGGTGGCCATCACCGAGGACGCCCCCTTGGTGCTCACCCGGCGTGAACCGGACAACCCGGCGACGCGGGCCGATTCCGCCGGCCGGCTCTCCACAAAGAAGGCCTGAGCCGCCCTGTTCAGCCGATGCCGGTTCGAAGCTCTCTGTCCGGAGCGATGACGATCGTGACCCGGTAGTGGCGGGGCGGCTCGTCGACGGGGTGGCCGTCGGCCTCGATCCAGGCATGGGCGCCGAACGGGTGGACCCGTATGCCCGCGCACCAGGTGGGCCAGGATCCGCGCAACCGGCACAGCAGGGCGGCGGCGATGGAGCGGGGCAGGCAGCCTTCCCCGGCACACGACAGGCTGACCGCGACCACCGCGTCCCGTGCCGCTCTGGCCTGCTCGGCGGTCGCGGGCGCGGCACCGCGGCGGGCGAACGTCAGCACCGCGCGGATGCGGGCCGGCGGCAGGCGGGCGATCAGGTGCGCGGCGGCCACGGCGGCCAGCGCCGGCAGGCGGCGGCGCCAGGGCAGGCCGGGCCGGTCGGCGGGCACCATGGGCACGCTCATCGCGGCTGCTCCCGGTCGACGGTCTCGACGATCAGGTTCGCGGTGCGCAACTGCGCGACTAGCGCGGCGATGTCCGCCTCGGCGGTGGGCATCGCGGCCGGATGGGTCCGGACAAGGTCGCGGGCGGCCCCGTCCTGGCCGTGTCCCGCCAGCAGGCTGCGCAGGACGAGCGCGGCGGTGGCGTTCAGCTGGCGGTAGCGGCCGGTGCGCTCGTCCAGGAGCACGGCAACCTCGTCGATCGGGGTGAGAGTGACGCCGGGGCGAAGCCTCACGCGCACGACTCCTCCTGGGTGGGATAGGCGAGAAGGGCTCGTAGCCAGTTCTCGGCGGCGATGAAGACGTCGAGTGCCAGCACGCCCGGCCCGCCCTCGGCCGGGGTGCGCACGCAGGCCCGCTGCAGGGCGGCGGCGTCGGCCAGGCCGCGCTCCACCAGCAGCGAACCGTCGAGCAGGGTCAGGAGCTGGTCGCGGTGGCGGCGCAGCCCCTGGTAGATGTCGGCCGAAAACTCGCCCTTGGTGGTGCGTTCCAGGCATTCGGCCGGCATGACCGGGCGCATCGCGGCCCGGGTGAGCGGCTTGTAGGCGCCAGGAAGCGCCCGCTGGTCCAGCCGTACGGCCAGGCAGGCGGCGACCACGTGGTCGTCCAGATAGGGGGCGTGCACGGGAGCGCCCACGCGGCCTGTCAGGACCCGCACGCCGTCGACGGAGGCGGCGATGGTACGGACGCTCGACAGGCTCTGGTGCTGGGCGCGCAGGGGGGAGTACGGCTCGGCCGTGCACGTGACGAGCCGCCGGCGGACCGCGTCCGTCGCAGCCTCGCTCGTCCAGTCAGGCAGGCGTAGGGGTTGCTCCCATCCGAAGTCCGGCCGCAAGCGGGACAGCGGCGCGCTGAGCGTATCCGCCTGATCCGCCAGCCAGGCGGCATAGGGACGCCGGTCGGCCAGCGCGCGGGCGCACGCCCACAGCGGCCATCGGGCCCTGGACCGCTGCTCGCGCAGGTGGGGCCAGAGCGCCGCCGGGTGGCGATGGGCCAGGTCGTGCAGGTAGCAGTCGGGCAGCAGGGTGACCTCGTCACCGCCGTGCCCGGTCAGGCGCACGGCGGCTCCTCGCCCGGCCAGCAGCGCCGAACTCGCCAGCTCGCGGGCCAGTGCGCGCAGCCACCGCGTCGGCTCGTCCAGCCCGGGAACGGCCTCGGCCGCCCCGGCGAACCACTTGGGCACGTCACCGGGCCTGGCCACCCCGTGCTCGCCCGGGAGATGCGCCCGCGCCCGGGCCGCCCACTCCGGGTCGTCATGCTCGGGATCGTCGATGGCCAGGACGAACGTGATCAGCTTCGCCGACCGCTCCCCGGCCGCCGCGGCGGCGAGGAAGCTGACCGGCGTGGAATCCAGCCCGCCGGACAGATCACTGGCCACCACCGCGCCCTCGCCGATCCGGGCGGCAACGGCCTCCTCGAGGGCCGCCCTCACCATGGGCGCGCCTTCCTCCAGCGCTACCTCCGGCTCCGGCGCCCGCCACCAGGCGCGCAGCCGCACCCCGTCCGCGTCGATGTGCGCCGCCTCACCGGGCGGCACCATGGCGACCCCTTCCCACAGCGGCTCGGCCAGCGCCGGCGGAACCGCCATCAGCAACCGCACCGCCAGAGCCTGCTCGTCCACCGCCGCCCGCGTCAGCGCGGCCGGCACCGCCGCCCGGCCGGACGCGACCACCGCCCCGCCGGCCCGCGCGTAGTACACCCGCCGCATGCCCGAAGCGGTGCCCTGCACCCGAACCTGCCCGCCCACGACGGCGACCAGATGGAAACTGCCGGGCAGCGCCGCGGCCACCGCGTCGGCGTCCGCCAGGCACCCCAGTCGCGCCGCCATCCGCCGGAGCCGACCGGCGGTGACCGGGCACGTGCCGATCACCGCCAGCCGCGCGTGGCCCGCCTCCGCGTGGACGATCTCGCCGGGCGAGGCGGCCAGCAGACACGGACGGCCGGACGCGTAGCTCAGCACCACCGCGCCGTGCAGCGCCTCAGCGAGGGCTTCGCCGGCGGCGCTGTCGGGCAGCACCGCGAACTCCTCGCCGCTCAGCTTGCGCACCGGACCCCTCGCCTCACTGGTAGTAGTAGACCAGGTCCGTCCGCGGCCCGGCCGTGCCGCTCGTCAGCTCCCCGATGTCGAGCATCCGCGGGGGTTCGTACGGCTCGTTGCCGACCATGACTGGTGCCTTTCTCCTGGGATGTGCCGGCTGTCCGGACCCGTACCGGGCTCCGCGGGACTCGATGGGCACGGTGGCCTCATCACCCCTTGAAGTAGAAGATGCCGTCCATGCTGAGCATGCCGTAGCCGCGGGTCAGCTGCCCGAACTCGCCGATCTCGAGCAGCTGCGGGGGCTCGTACGGCTCGTTGCGCTCGTTGTTGTCGATCATGACAGGTCCCTTCGTCCGTGCGGCGGATCGCCGCGTCACCGTCAGTGAAGACCCACGCTCCCGCTGTCCAACAGGAGTCCGGACGCACTCAGACACACTCGGACGCGCTCGGACAGGCGCGGCACCGCGACCGTTACCTGACCGTGGACGATTTCGGCAGGTCGGGGAGGGCCGCGACCTTCTGGCTGTTGTCAGCCGCCAGGCGCACCAGGCGCTTGTACTCCGTTTGAGTGAGTGCGACATCAGACGTACGGATCTGACCGCGGTATTGGCCGCTGCTCGGCCCGTCGGCCGAGACCGAGGGGCCGGTGGCGGTGCACGACAGGTCGGTCGACTGGCCCGGCTTGATCAGGACGGCGCCCGAGCAGTTGGGGCCGACCCGCACCGGCACCCCGTCCCGGTCTATGACCCACAGGTAGTTCACCTGGACGGCTTCGGAGGCTTCGGCATCCGCAGTTGAGCCGAGGAACGTGACGGTCACCCGGGCATCGAAGATGCAGAGGGTCGGGGCGCACTTGCCCTCGTAGTCACGCAGAATCTGGGTGGTCACGCGGATCCGCGGGTTGACCGCTTCGCGCGTCATGGTGAGCTTCGACTGGAAGTCGGTGGAGAACCGGTTCACCGCCTCCCGTGACATCGCCTCGATGTTGATCACGGTCGATCCGCCGGAGAAGCTGATGCGGTCGACGAACCGAGCGCCACCCACCAGTTTCCTGCCCAGGCAAATGGTCATGTCGTCGGCCTGGATGGGGGTGCACGAGTGATCGCCTACGGTGACGGGGGCGCCGACGGAGATCTTCTCGTCGGGGATCCGTTCCAGCAGCAGGGTTTTCGCCAGCGCCGGGGGCGCCAAGGTCGTGGCGAGGTCTTGGGAGAAGAAGATGCCCGGTGCCACCAGTGAGGGGTGTTCCGCGAGCACCGCGGACTTTTCGGCCATGCCGAGCGACTGCCACGCTTCGGTGTTTCCCCGCAGGAACGACTTGCCGTCGATGGCCACGTAGTCGAGTGGGGAGCTGTCGGACATCGTCAACGTGCCCAGTGCGTCACCGGGGTTGCTGACGACCAGGTCCAGTCGGGCGTCGCCGTGGTCCTTGACGCCCATGGTGCCCGTGTAGTGCAGAGCTGGGGCGCCGCGCAACAGTGCCGCGGAGCGGGCCAAGTCGGCGCGCAAGGATGAATGGGGGTCGCCCGGCCCGATGTCGATGACTTCGAGGCTCCACAGGAGCACGGCGACGGCGACAGCGAGTGCGCCCAGTGCGATCAGCGCGGCACGCCGTCGTGAGCGGCGGCGTGCGGGTGGGGGCGGGTGCTCGCCGGCGTTCTCATCGCGTCCGTCGCTGTCCTCGCCTGCGGCAGGAGGCGGCGGGATTTCCGGTGGGACGGGCCGGGCCGCGTCGTCAGTCATCTTCCCTCACTGGGTTTGTCCGCTGCGTGGGGTGAGGCAGGTAACGGGGATGATCGTGGGATAGGTGTAGGACTTTTCCACGACGACCTTGCCGTCGATGGTGATGCGGCAGGTGGTGGTGCCGGTCCCCGCGATGTCATCGCGGTCGGGTATGGACCCGGTATCGCAGGAGCCGCCGCCGATCGCCCGGCCGATGCAGCCGGTCCCGTTGGCCGACAGGTGGACCCACGGGTCCTTGCCGTCAACGGTGAGCGTGACCTTCCACGGCGATTCCGCTGACAGATCCCTCTTGTCTTCTTCTCCGATCGTGGTGATGCCCTGGGGTCCGGTAGCCGTGCCGAAGTAATTGATCGCTATCGGCCGTCCGTAATCGGAGATGGCCTCTAATACGACGGTGTGGCGCTCGACCGGTTCCTTGTCCTTGGCGGTGCCGCTCTTGTCGCTGCCGCACGCGGTCAGCGCGAGCGCTCCGCTCAGCACGATGACCGCAACCCGTCCGGTCACGCCCCGCAATGGCCGCTTACGCCTCCGGGCGGTATCCACCTCGACGTTCACCATGGCGCGACTGTAACGTCACTGAGAGCGAGGAGAGCCACCGTTATGCGCGATTGCTATGTGCGCGTAGCCCGTCACGGGGTTTTGCGCCGGGTCGCGCCCGACTTGGCGAGCCAGTAGATCATCGCGTCCGCCGAGCCGGCGGCGTCTTGGTGCGCGGCCGTGGCGGCCCTGGCGGTCGCGGAGCCCGGATGCGTGGTGAGATTCCGGCACGCGGTGGCCAACTGCCGGTAGCGGGTCAGCACGCCTGACCACACCAGTTGCCCGGCCGGGTTGGGCACGGTGAAGTACGCGCCGGCTCGCTTCGTCACCCGGGCCAGCTCAGCGCACGTGGTGTTCAACTTGCCCATCGCCGTGGCGAACTCCGCGTCGGAGGTGGAGCGCGCCACGGCCTCGAACGCGGTGGTGTACTCACGCGCCACCGCGGAGAGCGCGTTGATGTGGTCCAGTCCCCCGGCCGCTGCCCACGCCTGGCCCTGGATCCGCGCCATCGACGCTGAGGGAGCCCGCGTCGACTGATCCAGCATCGACTCCGGCGGTTTGGCGGACCGAGTGCTCGAACGGAACGTCTGGACGGTGAGCACCGTCGTGCCGACCCCGGCCGCGACGACCGCGACGGCCGCCACGCGGGCACCGCGCTGCCCCACCCGGCGAAGCGGCCGTTCCGCGGTGGGCCGCGCTGCCGGGTGCTGCCCGCTTCGGCCGCGCCGTCGCCAGAGCAGCCCGGCGCCACGGCCCGCGAAGGCGGACAGGCCGGCCACCAACGTCCCCAGGGCCAGCGCGTAGGCCAGTTCGATCCTCACCAGGGGCCAGGCCACGTCCGGCCACCATCGGCACGTGTTGGTCATGGTGTTGAGCGGGCCGAGGCAGCCGTCCGTACTCATCAGGAGGTAGGTGCCTCCCGCGCCCAGCAGTGCGGTGATACCCGCCGCGACCAGCCCGGCCAGCAGCCATGCCGAGTCCGTCACCGCGGCGACGACGGCGGCCGTCAGAGCCATCGCGCCGCAGATCACGAGGACGGGCCACATCAGGTGCGCGAGCTGGAACGGGCCCGTCATGCGCACGGCCGCCGGGTCCGGCGTGTGCATGTGGGCCCGCGCCATGGCCAGCCCGGCCCAGCAGACGAGCCCGCCGGCCAGCCCGGCGGCCAGGAGCCGGCCCGGCCCGGACTTGTTCGGGGCGAGCGGCGCGGCCGTCTCCGGCAGCGCTCCGGCAAGCCATTTCGGGCGGCGCGCCGGCGCGCGGATCGCCAGCGCCAGCAGCGGGAGCACCCAGAGCAGCACCCCGGCCCACCACAGGCTCTCGGCGGAGGCGTCGGTGCCGGGAAGGACGCCCACCACCGCGACGACTTCCAGCAGCGGCCCGATGTGCGCGGGCGGCAGCCCGGGCAGACCGTACGAGCCCAGAAGTCCGGCCGTCGTGAACGGCCACCCGTGGGTCAGGACCTCGCCCTGGACGTACCACCAGTACAGCACGGAGGCGAGCGCGAGCGAGGGCGCCGCCAGGCCCGCGAGCATGGCCGGGCCCAGCGAGCGCCCGCGCCAGGACCTGAGCCACCACTCGGCGTTCTGCGCGGTCCACGTCATCACCAGCACCAGCGCGGCCACGAGGATCGAAAGCGCCTCGGGATGCGCCGGCAGCCACTGGTTCCCCGCGGCTCTCGGGCCGGTCAACTCGCCCACCGCGATGCCGAAGCCGAGCCACAGACCGACGGGCCATCCCGGCGGGGCCGGCCGTCCCGTGAGGAGGGCGTACAGCACGGCACGCCACAGCGCGACGCCGCCGATGCCCACGACGAGTCCCGCGATGAGCACCGCCTTGGCCGGAAAGAGGCCGTACGGCAGGCTCCCGAGGTGCCAGACGAGAATGTCGGCCACCAGGCCGGTCAGGAACAGGGGCAGCCTCTCCAGCGCGAACAGCGCCTTCGGGTCGGTCAGCGACGTCCGGCGCAGGGCCGAGGACGGGTGCGTGCGCCAGAGTTCGACGAACCCGGCGAACAGTCTCGACCACACACCGGAGCGCGGCGGGGCGGGGACCTCCCAGGGCTTCCGGCTCGCGCCCCAACGCGCCGCCATGAGATCGGCGTAGATCTCACGGTTGCGCAGGATACCCGCGCGCGTGAGGTAGACCGCCAGCACGATCAGGCCGCCGAGGACCCGGTCGTGCGCGTTGAACGGGGCGAACTGGCCCCGGGCGTCCGGGGTGCCGGCGAAGAAGAGGATGTCCAGGCCCACCGCTGCCCACGGAAGCAGGACCAGGACGAAGAACACCCGCCACAGGGCGATGGTGACGTAGGTGACACCGACGTCCCCGTTGCGCAGGTGCGCGAGTTCGTGCAGCACCACGGCGCGAAACCGGTCGCGTTGCGTGTCGCTCGTGGCGACCAGACCGCCGTCCAGGCAGACCGTGTGCCCGCGCCAGCGGCCGAACGCGACGGCGTCGGCCGTCGACGCCGCCCCCGGGTCGACGACGAAACGGGGTGGGCGGGTGAGTCCGGCGACGGACACCAGTTCGTCGAGCAGCGGTCGCAGCCCGCCGTGTACGTCCATCGCGTCCAGGGGCGTGACCTTGGAGCGCCGCGTCCTCCACACCGGCAACAGCCAGTACACCGCGACGACGGTGGCGATCGCCACAGCCCCCACGCCGAGCGACACCCCGCTGAAGTCCTGGCTGTACCGCGCCGTGCACTCCTTCAACGCGGACGCGTTCTGGGTGTACTGGACGTAGCTCGCGTTCATCGACACGCCGGGATCGATACCTGCCGCCAGCCAGCAAGCCGCCGCCTTGTCGGCCGTTTCTGACGACGCGAGGAGATGCCAGACGGTCCCGGGGAGCATGCTCGCGCCGGCCGCCGCCAACAGCAGCAGGAGCAGGATGAAACGCAGTGTCGTGCCGGCCGCGAGGACCCGCTCGTCGAGCGGGACCGAGGCGGGCCGTTCCCCCGCCTTGGGAGCGGAATCGGCCGGCAAGCCGGCCATCACGCCTCGCCGCGGTCCGGACCGGTCAGCTCCGGCCCGGCCAGCACCAGCCTGGCCACCACCGCGTCAGCGATCGCCGACGCGCGCTCCTCTTCCAGGCCGCGCCGCGCGGCCACCTCCAGCACCGACTCCCGTACCTCGGCCAGCTGTTCACGGGTCAGCGGCGGAACCATCACGGGTTCGGCCGGCCTGCGCAAGAGCTTGCGCAGCGCGGACCTCGCCTTGCCGGCCCCGGCGTCCACCCCGGTCTCCACGAGCCGCTGCGCCACATGGTTCACCGCCAGCCACACCACGGGAGTCACCAGCGCGGCAACCTCACCGAGGCCGAAGCCCAGGGTCTCGCGCCGCCGGCCACGGCCGCCCAGCCGCCGTACGACCGTGGCGTCGTCGAACCCGGCCAACCCCGCCACCAGCGGCAGTTCCTCCGGCGCCACCTGGGCCACCACGTCATGGACCAGGTCGCGTACTCGCGTCGCGTCCGTCCGGCCGCCGGACCGAGCTGCTTCAGAATCCATGAATCCCCCGCTTTGTCACGTTCCGGGAATGGATATGGCGCCGTCCAGGAGCACCATCGTGGCCGAAGGAACCCGACGACGTAGGCGGAACCTGTGAAACGTGCGGATTCGCTCTCGCTGATCCAGCCGACCTCGCCGATGACGTTGACATGGCGACGCAGCCGGTTGGGCGGTGAGGCGCCGATCAGGCGTTCGGACTCGGCATCTGGCTGCGACCTCGCGGGGCACGAGCGAAGTGAACCATTCCGGGTTGGTTGGAGGCTCCGAGCCACACGCTCCGGCGCACCACATGCCCGCTGCGGTCCCTCAATCCACCACCTCGGCCCGCGGCACCGCCCCCGACCAGGCCAAACAGTCCCGGGCGGGTGATCACATCTCAGAATCTGCTCATATGAGCAAAATATGGCTCAAGTGTTGCATGGAGGTTAATACGCGACTTACGGTGCGTTATCTACGTCACATACGGAGGCCCATATGAGTGCATTCCGGTCGCTCTCAATCCCCGCCCTCCTCCTGGTCACCGCCTTGTCCGCATGCTCGGTGTCCACCGCCCCCGGCGGATCCGCCGAGGGCACGGGCAAGCCGGCGGACGGCCCGGTCGCCATCGGCTTCAGCCAGGCGACCCAGCAGTCCCCCTTCTACGTCCAGCTCCGCGAAGGAGCGGAGGCAGCCGCGAAGGAGGCCGGTGCCACGCTCTACTTCGCCGACGCGGGCGGCGACGTCACCAAGCAGAACAACGACATCCAGGACCTCATCACCCGCCAGGTCGACGTCCTGCTCGTCAACCCGGTCGACCCGCAGGGCGTCCAGCCGGGCATCGCCGCGGCCAAGGCGGCCGGCGTCTCGGTCGTGACCGTGGACCGGCCGGTGCCCGAGGGCGCTGTCGCGCAGGTCGGGCGGGACAACAAGGCGATGGGCGCGCTCGTCGGCAAGCGGCTCAGCGAGCAGCTCGGCGCCAAGGGCGGCACGGTCATCGAGATCCGCGGCGACGCCGGCGGCGCCGTGGCCCGCGACCGCAGCGCGGGGTTCCACGAGGCCGTGGCGGCCAATCCCAAGATCAAGATCATCGAGGGCCCGTACTCGGACTACGTGCGCTCCAAGGCGGTCACCGCGATGCAGGACCTGCTCCAGGTCCACCCCGACGTGGCCGCCGTCTACGCGCACAACGACGACATGGCGCTCGGCGCGTTGCAGGTCCTCAAGGAGAACGGCAAGGGCAAGGTCCTGGTCGCCGGGGTCGACGGGCTCATGGAGGCGGTCAAGCAGATCCCGTCCGGCCAGTACGTGGCCACCGCCCTCAACGACCCCATCTCGCTCGGCTCGAAGGCCGTGGAGACAGTGCTCAAGGTTCGCAACGGCGAGAAGGTCGAGCCGTCCATCGACGCCGGCACGGCGCTGATCGACACGGACAACGCGGCCCAGTACGCCGGGGCCGGCGAATTCGCCGCAGCCGCCCAGTGAGCACGCGCCAGCCGGCACGTAAGGAGAAAGGCAGAAGAATGTCGGAAACCATGCAGGCCGCGGTCCTTCACGCCCCCGGCGACATCAGGGTCGAGCAGGTGCCCGTGCCCGAACCAGGCCCAGGCGAGGCGCTCGTCCGGGTCGCGGCCTGCGGGGTGTGCGGCTCTGACATTCCACGCATGCTGCGCGCGGGGGCCTACCACTTCCCGATCATCTGCGGCCACGAGTTCTCGGGGCACGTGGTCGCCCTCGGCGACCGCCTGGCCGCCACCGGCCGCGTCCGCGAGGGCGACCTGGTCACCGTGCCCCCGCTCATCCCCTGCCACGCCTGCGCCCCCTGCAGCCAGGGCAACTTCAGCCTGTGCAAGGACTACGGCTACTTCGGCAGCCGCAGGGACGGGGCGTACGCGCAGTACGTCACCGTGCCGGACGAGAACCTCATGGTGCTGCCCCCCGACCTGGACCCGCGGGCCGCGGCCATGCTCGACCCGGCCGCGATCGCGCTGCACGCCCTGTGGCGCACCCGGATGCGCGGCAGCAAGCGGGTGGCCGTGGTGGGCGCCGGCCCGATCGGGCTGTTCGCCGTGCAGTGGGCCAGGATCGCCGGAGCGTCCGACGTGCTGGTCATCGAGCTCAACGAGCGCAAGGCCGCCATGGCCGCCGAGGCCGGCGCCACGCACACCGCGACCAGCGCGCAGGAGGCGGCCGAGCTGACCGGGGACGGCTACGACGTGGTCATCGAGTCCGCGGGAGTGCCCGCCACGGTCGACCAGGCCGTGACCCTGGCGGCCCGGCACGGCGAGGCGGTGTTCATCGGCATCCCGCACGACCCCGTGGTACTGCCGAAGGCCACCTTCAGCTCCTTCCTTCGCCGCGAGGTCACCCTGCACGGCGCCTGGAACTCCTTCTCCGCGCCCTTCCCCGGGGAGGAGTGGCGGGTGGCCGCCAAGGCGCTGGCCTCGGGCGACCTCGCGTGGAAGTTCATGATCACGCATGAGCTGGGGCTGGACGCGCTGCCCGAGACCATGGTCAGCCTGGGTGAGCGCTCGATCTTCAGCTCCAAGGTCCTCTTCCTGCCGAACGAGGAGTGACAGTGACGGCTTTCCTCGCTCTCGATCTGGGCACCGAAGGCGCGCGGGCCGCGGTCTACAGCGTCGAGGGTTCGCCGATGGGGACGGGACACGCCTCGTACCCGACGAGTTTCCCCCGGCCCGGATGGGCCGAGCAGGATCCGGACGACTGGTGGCGGGCGAGCGTCCACGCCGCCCGCCAGGCGCTCGCCGAGGCGGGCCGACCGCCCGTCGCCGGGGTCGCGGTGGCGACCACGGCCTCGACGGTGGCCGTCCTGGACCGGCACGGCCGCCCGCTGCGGCCGGCCCTGCTGTGGATGGACGGCCGCGCGAGCGAGGAGTCGGCCCTGACCGCCGCGACCGGCCACCCGGTCCTGCGTTACTCCGGCGGCAGCGACGCGGTCGAGTGGCTGGTGCCCAAGGCCATGTGGCTGGCCCGCCACGAGCCTGAGACCTACCGCGCCGCCGCGCGCATCGCCGAGGCGGTGGACTACATGGTGTGGCGGCTCACCGGACGATGGGCGGCCTCGCGGATGAACGCGGTCTGCAAGAGCAACTACGACCCGCGCGGCTCGGGCTCCCCGCACGACCTGTACGCCTCGCTCGGCATCGGCGACCTGGCCGGCAAGCTGCCGGACGAGGTCGTGCCCGTCGGCGACCCGGTCGGGCCGCTGGACGTGCGGGCCCGCGAGGAGCTGGGCGTCACCGGTCCTGCCGTCGTCGTCTCGGGCGGCATCGACGCGCATCTGTCGCTGCTGGCCATCGGCGGCGCCCCGGAAGGGCGGGTGTCGATCGTCTGCGGCACGTCCAACGCGTTCGTCACGGAGATCGACGAACCGGTCTTCCCTTCCACCGTCTGGGGGCCGTACCCGGACGCGCTGCACACGGGCCGCTGGCTCGTGGAGGGCGGCCAGGTGAGCGCGGGATCCGTGCTGGCCTGGGCGGGCGAAAGGCTCATCGGGCGGCCCCGGAGCGAGCTCGGCGACCTCATCAAGGCCGCGGCGGCGCTGCCGCCGGTCGAGCACGGGCTGATCGTCCTGGACTACTTCATGGGCAATCGCACGCCGCTGCGCGATCCGCGCCTTCGGGGCGCGGTGCTCGGGCTGACCCTGGCCAGCTCTCCCGAGCAGGTCTACCGGGCGGCCGTGGAGGGCGTCGCGTACGGCACCCGCCAGGTCGTCGACTCCTTCACCGACGGAGGGATCGCCGTCGACGAGGTCTTCCTGTCCGGCGGCATCCGGCACAACGAGCTGTGGCTCCAGACGACCGCGGACGTGCTCGGCCGGCCGGTCCACCTGGTCGCCGGTGACAATCTCACGCTGCGCGCCTGCTCGGTGCTCGCCGCGGCCGGCTCCGGATGGCACGCCTCGCTGGCGGAGGCGGCGGCGCAGTACGCGCCCCAGGTGCGCACGGTCGAGCCGGTCGCCGAGCACGTGGCGGCCTACCAGGCCGGTTACGCCGACTACCGCGCGGCCACGCAGGCCACCACAGAGATCTCCCACCGGCTGAGCGAGCCAGGACGGAGCTCCGGCGCATGACCGATGACGACCAGCTGTATCAGGTGGCCGTGCGCTACTACGAAAGCGGTGAGACGCAGGAGCAGATCGCGCACGCGCTGCACCTGACCCGCTGGAAGGTGGGGCGGATGCTGGCCGAGGCGCGCGAGGTCGGCATCGTCCGGATCGAGGTGCTGCATCCGCGTTCCCGGGTGCGCGTCCTGGAACGCTCGCTGAAGGAGCGGTTCGGGCTGCGGGACGCCATCGTGGTGGCCGGCGGCGGCGACCGTGACGACGAGCAGGTGCGCGACCGGGTGGCCGCGGCCGGAGCCGACCACCTGACGGAGATCCGGCCCGTGCCCCGGCTGATCGGGGTCTCCTGGGGGCGGACGCTCGACCGGCTGGCCGGAGGGCTCGCCCCCGGATGGGCCACGGGCGTCAACGTGGTGCAGATCAACGGCGCGCTCAGCCGGTCACGGCAGCCGACCAGCGCGCACAGCATGGCGAGCATGATCGCCCACCACGGCGGCGGCACCGCGACGCTGCTGCCCGCGCCGGCGATCCTGGAGCAGCAGAGCACCCGGGCGGTGCTGGAGAGCGACCGGGCCGTCTCCGACGTGCTCACGCTGGCCGCCGGGGCGGACCTGTTCCTGTTCAGCCCCGGCGGCATGGGCAGCGACTCGGTGCTGGTGGATTCCGGCCAGATCGACGCCGACGCCCTCGACAGGCTCTCCCGGGCCGGCGCGGTCGGCGACGTGCTGGGCCGCTTCATCGACGCGCGGGGCCGGATCGTCGACCCCGACCTCGACGGCCGCACGCTCGGCCTGTCCCTGGACGCCCTGCGCTCGGCCACCACCTCGGTCGCGCTGGTCAGCGGCGAGGCCAAACGGGCGGTGTGCCGGGCCGTCGTGACGAGCGGGCTGTGCGACGTGCTGATCACCGACGACCAGAACGCCATCCACCTGCTGGAGGAGGTCTCATGACTGAACGGCTGCACATGACCGGCATCGTCAAACGCTTCCCCGGCACCGTCGCCCTGGACGGCGTGGAGCTGAGCGTGCGCGCCGGCGAGGTGCACTGCCTGCTGGGCGAGAACGGCGCAGGCAAGAGCACGCTCATGAAGATCCTGGCCGGCTCCTACCAGCCCGACGAGGGCACGATCCTGCTGGACGGGCAGCCCTTCAGGCCCGCCACCCCGCACGCGGGCCTGGCGGCCGGCATCGCGGTCATCTACCAGGAGCTGGACCTGCTGCCCGACCTCACCGTCGCGCAGAACCTGCTGCTGGGCCGGGCGCCGCGACTGGGTCCTTTCGTACGCCGGGCACGGCGGGCGAAGCTCGCCGGCGAGGCACTGGACCGGGTCGGCGCCTCCTTCCCGGTCACCACCCGGGTCAGGGACCTGCCGATCGCCGCCCAGCAGCTCACCGCCATCGCCAAGGCGCTGACCGCGGACGCGCGCGTCATCGTCATGGACGAGCCGTCGGCCACGCTCGGCGAGAGCGAACTGCTCGCGGTGTTCGAGGTCATCCGATCCCTCACCGCGGAAGGACGCTCGGTGATCTTCATCTCGCACCGCATGGACGAGGTGATGGAGATCGGCGACCGCGCCACCGTGTTGCGCGACGGCCGCACGGCCGGCGTCTACGACCTGGCCTCGACCGGCCAGGACGAGATCGTGGCCGCGATGATCGGCGAGGCCGGCGAGCTCGTGGGAACCACGGAACGGGCCGCGCCCGAGGGCGAGCCGCTGCTCGGCGTCGAGCGGGTGCACGTACCCGGGCTGCTCGACGTGCGCGGCATCGAGGTGCGCCCCGGCGAGGTCGTCGGGCTCGCCGGGCTGGGCGGATCGGGACGCACCACGCTGCTGCGCGCCCTGTTCGGCGACCTCAACGCGCAGGTCACGGCCAAGCTGGACGGCCGCCCGCTCAAGGTCGCCAGCCCGGCCGCCGCCGTGCGCGCGGGCCTGGCGCTGGTACCGGAGAGCAGGAAGGAGCAGGGCCTGATGCTCGGGCTGTCCGTGAGCCGCAACGCCGCGATCGGCGCGCTCGGCCGTCCGCCGTGGTTGCTGCCCGGCCGGCTCGGACGGCGTCTCGCCCAGCCCGCGCTGGCCGGCCTGGGCGTCAAGGCGTCCGGCCCCGGACAGCCCGTGGGCCAGCTGTCCGGCGGCAACCAGCAGAAGGTGGTGCTGGCCAAGTGGATCACCCGCGGCGGGATCAAGGTCCTGCTGCTGGACGAGCCCACGCGCGGCCTGGACGTCGGCGCCAAGGCCGACCTCTACCGGCAGGTGCGCCACCTGGCCGACCAGGGCGTGGCCGTGCTGCTGGCCAGCAGCGAGCTCAATGAGCTGACCGCCAACGCCGACGCCATCCAGGTCCTGTACGAGGGCCGCAACGTCGCGCGCTTCGACCCTCGGGTCAGCCCGGAAAGCGTCATCGCGCACACCGTCATCACAGGAGCCGCACCATGACCGCATCCATCGGATCCACGGTGGCCTCGGCCGTCCGCTCGCGCCGCGGCGCCGACCTGATCGTCAAGTCCAATCTGCTGCTGGTCTTCCTCGCCTTGTGCGTGGTGGCGTCGCTGCTGGCCCCGCAGTTCCTGACCGGCCGTAACATCGCCAACCTGCTGCAGCAGTCGTCGCTGACCGGGATCGTCGCCATCGGCATGACCATGGTGGTGCTGACGGCGGGCATCGACCTGTCGGTCGGCAGCGTGGCGGCCTTCGGCGGGATGACCGTCGCCCTGCTCATGGCCGCGGGCGTGCCGGTCCTGCCGGCGATCCTGCTCACCGTGGCGGCCGGCGCGGCGTTCGGCGCCGTCATGGGCGGCCTGTCGGCCTATCTGTCGCTGCCGGCGTTCATGACCACGCTGGCCGGGCTCACCGCCATCCGCGGGCTCACCTATCTGCTGACCGACGGCAAGCCCGCGGAGGCCGGAGGTTCGGAGGCGTTCCAGCTGCTCGGCGGCGGGTTCATCGGCTATGTTCCGATCGCCGGGATCATCTTCGTGGTGATCACCGTCCTGGCCGCCGTGGTGCTGCGTGGCACCACGTTCGGCGAGTACGTCTACGCGGTCGGCAGCAACAAGGAGGCCGCGCGGCTGTCCGGCCTGCCCGTGCGCGGCGTGATCACCACCGTGTTCGCCGTGTCCGGGGCGCTGGCGGCGCTGGCCGGGGTGCTGCTCACCTCCCGCCTGACCGTGGGCCAGCCCACCGCCTTCAACGGGCTGGAACTGGACGCGATCGCGGCCGTGGTGCTCGGCGGCACCAACCTGTTCGGCGGCCGGGGCGGCGTGTTCGGCACATTCGTGGCGGTGCTGCTGCTGTCGGTGCTGCGCAACCTGTGCAACCTGCTCGGCCTGGGCTCCTTCTTCCAGATGGTGGTGACCGGCCTCATCCTGCTGGTCGCCCTCATCCTCAACATGCTGATCGAGAGGCGTGGCGCTCGTGCCTGACACCATCCCCGGCTCGTTGCGGGCCTATCTTCACGGGCTTCCCGGCGTCGACGAGGTCGGCGTCAGCAGGCGCGCGGCCGACCTGGCCACCCGATCCGTCAAGACCACGGCCAAGCGGCACGCGATCGACCTGGCCATCAGCATGGTCGACCTGACCACCCTTGAGGGGGCGGACACGCCGGGCAAGGTGCGCGCGCTGGCGGCCAAGGCCATGCGGCCCGACCCGGCCGACCCCGCCGCTCCCCCGGTCGCCGCGCTCTGCGTGTACCCCGACCTGGTCGCCGTGGCCGCCCGGGCCCTGGCGGGCAGCGGCGTCGGGCTCGCCTCGGTCGCCACCGGCTTCCCCGCCGGTCGCACGTCGCTGGAGGTGAAGCTGTCCGACACGGCCGCGGCGGTCGCCGCGGGAGCGACCGAGATCGACATGGTCATCGACCGTGGAGCGTTCCTGGCAGGCGACTACCGCAAGGTCTTCGACGAGATCACGGCCGTCAAGGAGCGGTGCGGCGCGGCTCACCTGAAGGTCATCCTGGAGACCGGCGAGCTGGTCACCTACGACAACGTACGGCGGGCGTCCTGGCTCGCGCTGCACGCCGGGGCCGACTTCATCAAGACCTCCACCGGCAAGGTAGCGCCGGCCGCCACCCTGCCGGTCACCCTGGTCATGCTGGAGGCCGTCCGGGACTACCGGGCCGCCACCGGACGCCAGGCGGGGGTGAAACCGGCCGGCGGCATCCGCACCACCAAGGACGCGATCCGCTATCTGGTGCTGGTCAAGGAGATCGCCGGGGACGACTGGCTGGATCCGGCGTGGTTCCGGCTGGGCGCCTCGACGCTGCTGAACGACCTGCTCATGCAGCGGACCAAGCTCACCACCGGCCACTACGGCGGGCCCGACTACTACACCATCGACTAGGGAGAGGCGTGGAGATCTTCGAGTACGCGCCCGCGCCGGAGTCACGATCCATCGTGTCCATCCGGCCGTCGTACGACCTGTTCATCGACGGCGAGTTCGTCGAAGCCGAGAGCGACGAGCGCATCGTCACGCTCAATCCGGCCGACGAGGAGCCGCTGGCCGAGGTAGCCGCCGCCGGCGACGCCGACGTGGCGCGCGCCTTCGCCGCGGCGCGGCGGGCCTTCGAGCGGGTGTGGTCACCCCTGCCGGGCGCCGAACGCGGCAAGTACCTGTTCAGGATCGCGCGCATCATCCAGGAACGCGCCCGTGAGCTGGCCGTGCTCGAGTCACTCGACAACGGCAAACCGATCAAGGAGACAAGGGACGTCGACCTGCCGCTGGTCGCGGCCCACTTCTTCTACTACGCCGGCTGGGCCGACAAGCTGGCGCACGCCGGGCACGGCAGCACCAGGCCGCTGGGCGTGGCCGCGCAGGTCATCCCGTGGAACTTCCCCCTGCTGATGCTCGCGTGGAAGGTCGCGCCCGCGCTGGCCACCGGGAACACGGTCGTGCTCAAGCCCGCCGAGACCACCCCGCTGACCGCCCTGGCCTTCGCCGAGATCTGCCAGGAGGCGGGGCTGCCGCCCGGAGTGGTGAACATCGTGACCGGGGCCGGCGCCACCGGCCGGGCCGTGGTCGCGCACCCGGACGCCGACAAGGTGGCCTTCACCGGCTCCACCGAAGTGGGCAGGCAGATCGCCCGCGCCGTCGCCGGCACGCGCAAGCGGCTCACCCTGGAGCTGGGCGGCAAGGGCGCCAACATCGTCTACGACGACGCGGCGATCGACCAGGCCGTCGAGGGGATCGTCACCGGGATCTTCTTCAACCAGGGGCACGTGTGCTGCGCGGGCTCGCGGCTGCTGGTCCAGGAATCGATCGCGGACGAGCTGCTGGCCAGGCTGCGGGCCCGCATCGAACGGCTGCGCCTCGGCGACCCGCTGGACAAGAACACCGACATCGGCGCCGTCAACTCCGCGGCGCAGCTCGCGCGCATCCGCGACCTCGCCGCCGCAGGCGAGTCGGAGGGCGCCACGGGCTGGTCGCCGGCCTGCCCGCTGCCGGAGCGCGGGTACTGGTTCCCGCCCACCGTGTTCACCGGTGTCACGCAGGCGCACCGGATCGCCCGCGAGGAGATCTTCGGCCCCGTGCTGTCGGTGCTCACCTTCCGCACCCCGGAGGAGGCCGTGAGCAAGGCCAACAACACGCCGTACGGGCTGTCCGCCGGAGTGTGGACGGAGAAGGGCTCCCTGATGCTCTGGACCGCGAGCCGGCTGCGCGCCGGTGTGGTGTGGTCCAACACCTTCAACGTCTTCGATCCCGCCAGCCCTTTCGGCGGCTACAAGGAGTCCGGTTACGGCCGCGAGGGCGGCCGGGTTGGGCTGGAGGCATACCTTGGCTGACATCTCTCCGCGCATCGCCGTGCGCAGGACGTTCAAGCTCTACATCGGCGGCGCGTTCCCGCGCTCGGAATCAGGCAGGTCCTATCCCGTGACGTCCCCGGCCGGAGACCATCTCGCCAACGCCGCCCTGGCCTCGCGCAAGGACGTGCGCGAGGCCGTGGTGGCGGCCCGCAAGGCGTTTTCCGGCTGGTCGGGCCGCACCGCCTACAACCGCGGCCAGATCCTCTACCGCATCGCCGAGATGATGGAAGGACGGAGGGCCCAGTTCGCCGCGGAGGTCGCCGCGGCGGAAGGGGTCGGCGAGGACAGGGCGCAGGCACTGGTCTCGGCGGCCGTCGACCGCTGGGTCTACTACGCCGGATGGGCCGACAAGATCGGCCAGGTGCTGGGCGGAGCCAACCCGGTGTCCGGCCCGTACTTCAACCTCTCAGAACCAGACCCGACGGGCGTCGTGGGCGTCCTCGCTCCTACCGGATCCTCGCTGCTCGGGCTGGTCTCCGTGCTCGCGCCCGTGATCACCTCCGGCAACACGGCGGTGCTGGTGGCGAGCGAACGCCTCCCCCTGCCCGCCGTCACGCTGGCCGAAGCGCTGGCCACCTCGGACCTACCGTCCGGCGTCGCGAACATCCTGACCGGCCGCCTGGCAGAGCTCGCACCGCCGCTGGCCGGCCACGCCGACGTCAACGCCCTGGACCTGGCCGGCTCGGGGAGTCTCGCGGGCGAGCTGGAGGCCCTGGCGGCGACCACGCTCAAGAGAGTCCTGCGTCCCGCCGGAGACGACTGGGACGCCCCCAATCCCGGCCTGTCCCGGATCAGGCCCTTCCTGGAGGTCAAGACAGTCTGGCACCCCATCGGCCGTTGACCCACAGCTCATAGCCTGGACCCTGACGGCGGCGACCGTGTTCGCAGCATCTGTGGTGATCATCGTTCCACCTGCGTCGGCCGCCGCCCGTACGGCCCCGAGGGCTGTGCCGCGCGTTCCGGCGTTCGTGGAACTTGATTGGCGGTCCCGCGGTCAAGTGACGTTCTCGTTGTCGCAGCTCGAGGTCGATTACTCGGCAGCGCACCCGGTGCACCGGTAGCAGCGTACGGTGAGCGGCAGCGTCGTGGGCCGCCACCCGAGCGGTTCGTGCGCCAGCCGACGGGTCACCGTGTCACGAGGAGCGCCTTCATATCCGCAGCGACGGCACCAGTCGTCGGGCTCGATGACACGGCACCCGAGGGCCGCGCGATCGGGTTCGAGGCGTTGGCCGGTTACGGCGAGGCCGAGCTCGTCTAGCCGAGCGAACGTGTCAGGTCAGGACAGGCGAGGCCTGGCGTCAGGCACGTCAAGGTCTTCTGGATCGGCGGCGTAGAAACCTATCGAGATGCAGCGCAGATCGACCAACGTTCAGCGGGAAATGACGAAGCGGCCCTGACGCAGAAGGTCGGTCGATGTACTGGTCGCCGCGGCATGGGCAGGTTGGCGCGGTTGGTCGACGCGCGGGCTCCTGGGTGTGGAGTCAGGCCTCGGTGCTGCGGCTTGGTTGAGCGGTGACAGGCGCGGGCGGCTGGGTCTTCGGGGTGCGTGCGGCGAGAGCGCTGAGGGAGATCAGCACAGCGATGGCTGCTGATGCGACGAAGGCAATGCTGTAGCCGTGGACGATCTTGCTGGCGGGGTCGCCAGCTCCTGAGTGTGTCGCCGCAGTGTTGGCGATACTCGCAAGCACAGCCAGGCCGATAGCTCCGCCGACCTGTCGGGCGGTGTTGACCAAACTCACGAATGGTCACACCAGAGACCGCCGTCACCCAACGCGCACGAGGTGAATGCTTACCAGACGAGGTCTATGCCGCAGGTCATGCTGGCGCCTGTTCGGCCGCCATGACTTCCAAAGGGCTTGTCCTCGATAAGTCGAATCGACGATGATCACCCCGTCCATAATGCAGGTGCTGACCATGCTTGCTGCGTCTAGGATCACCGTCATGTTCGACGATGAGCGTCTGGCATGGCGTGACCGCCTCGGCTCACCCAAGCCGTTGCCGGAGATCCTGGTCCGCTCACTAGACGAGGTGGAACGCTGCTTCAACGGTCGCGCCTACCGCATGGCACTGGTCGCGGTCGGACACGCTCTGGAGGCCGTGGGCAAGAACAAGGGCTTCACCTGCGGGACTCTGGAAAAGAAGCTGGAGCGATTGCGTGACGCCGGGATCATCGACAACCGGCTATTCGACTGGGCCACCCACCTCCGCAACGTTCGCAACGAAGGTGCACACGATCACGACTTCGATCCGGATCTGGACGAAGCCGAGGATGCCCGCGCCCTATTGGAAAGCCTGCTGCGTTACGTCTACGTCGATCAGGCGCGGTATGAACTGGCTAAGGCGCGGCACGAGCGCCGCAAGGCGCCAGGCGTCGTGATGGCCGTCAGGTTGACTACGTATGCAACGCCGGACGGCGGTGAAGCACCTATTGGACAGTGCTGGGAGGTCGACTTCTTCAAGCCAGCGGAGCTGGCGCACGTAACGATGAACTCCTCTCGCCCCTCTCTACCGGCCAGTTTGAAGAGCCATCCGATCCTTAGTACAGCCCGGCATTGGGACCAACCCGACGTGGGCCGACGTGCCAAGGTCATCACCTCGTACATCCCCGAGTTGGATCGTCTGCTGGAGCCGCACGGCCATCGGATCAAAAGGCTGAAGGCCCTGCCGCCCAACCAGGCAAGGGGAGCGTGCCCATGCACGACTGGCGACTGGGGCGAGGTGCCACCCTTCTGACACCCGTTGGCTATAGAGCGGCCACGCCTTACTGTCAGACGATTACGGCGGTCCCGCAAGCCCAAGGGGTCGGGATCATCCGTGCATCTGGCATGCAATGATGCAATGCACAATAATCGAATAGACGCACGAATAGTGTGACGTCTCACCACTGCTTCGTGACAGGACCATCCGGGCTGTCTACCATGACGGCATGACGGTGAAACGCATCAGCCCGGCAGTCCTCCACCCACTCAAGGAAGCTCTCACATTAGCTTTCTGGTATAAGCCGGATCTGCGCGCGTTCCTCACATCCTGCTTACAGACACGGGAATTGGTCTCGCAATTGGACTGGACCGACTATAAACGGTCGGTCGTTGCACAACTCGTCGACAGCTTATTCGCGAGCCAGCATCGCTATTTCGATGAACTTCTCAACCTGATCCTCGCCACAGCTGACATCACAGACCCAAGCCATCTGAAGAAGGTGGAAAATGGTACAGCCAAGTACGCGGCCGCAGTAGAGGCCTTGGATAGTCTTCGAGCCGTAGTCGACCCCTACCGCAGAATACGCAGCGAAGAGGAGGAGGCGGAGCGCCGACGAGCCACAGACAAGGCCAAAGCAGAGATGCAACGCGCAATCAATGAAAAACTAGATGAGCTTAAAAAGCTTTTCTATGAGATCCACCAGCTAGAGCCCCAACCTCGCGGTTACGCCTTAGAAAAGTTCCTCAACGGGCTCTTCGCACTCTATGATATTGAAGCCAAGGCGCCATTCAAAAAGAAGGGCGAGCAAATCGATGGCGCATTCACCTTCGAAGGCGAGTATCTTCTTGAAGCGAAATGGCAGAAAAAGCTCTCTGCTGTTGCCGAGCTCGATTCTTTCGCGAGCAAGGTTGGACGGAAACTCGACAACACTCTCGGACTCTTCCTGTCCATGAACGGCTTTCAGAAGACCGCGATAGAGGTCCACTCGCAGGGCCGAGCCGTCCTGATATTGATGGACGGCGCAGACCTGAACGCAGTAATAGAGGGTCGCATCTCGCTACCTGACCTGATCCGCCGCAAGAAGCAACACGCCGCCCGCACGGGCAACGTCTTCATCAGCGCCAGCACTCTACTCAATGAGCATTAGGAGTGTCGAGATCTGGCTGCGGCACTCGAAAGGTCGTGACATCCACTACCACCCGGCAGCTTCCGTCACTGGATCGATGCCGACCGGGACGGCTTTAGCACACGCAGCGAAGTTTTGATCGACGAGGCGATCGAACTGCCGCAGGTCGGCGAATGCTGCACAATCAGCGGTGGCCGCTGGTACTCGTTTTACGACGACGTCACTATCGACTGGGGCTCCGCGCTCGATGTCGACCACATGGTGTCTGTGCCTGCTGCGAGAGCGTGACGCGAAGATCCAGGTCGAGACGTCGGCACCATACCGCTGACAGAGATAGCGATCAAGTGCCTCTACTGGCTGGTCTTGCGCCAAAGGGTGACAACTGTCTTCATGGGTCCGCTTCCGACATGGAAAACACGTGTGCCCCTGACCGTTCAATTCAGTAGACAGCGTCATCTCCGGTAGGTACCTTTTCCGGGTCCCGCCCGTACCTGCCCGAAGCCGGAACCGGCGCAGCCTTAACCTCCGAAAGTGCGCCTCAGGCCAGGTGACCGCGCCTCGCATCCAAGGAAGCCGCTTCGTGACCGACATCGTCCCGCTACGCAAGAACGTGCGTTTTCAACTGCTGTGGGTCGGCAGCGCGGTCTCCCAGTTGGGGTCGGAGCTCACCAGGCTCGCCATGCCACTGCTGGTGCTGGCGCTCACCGGCTCGCCTGGGTTAACGGGCGTCGTCGCTGGAGCCCGCACCGCCGCCTTCCTTGCGGTCCAGATACCAGCCGGTGTCTGGGTGGACCGGTGGGACCGCCGCCGCATGCTCATCACTGCTCAGGGCCTCCAGGCGGTTGTCTCCGCGCTGCTGACAGCGCTCATCATCACCGGTCAGATACAGGTCTGGCAGTTCATCACGCTGGCAGTGCTGGACGGGCTGTGCGCCGCGTTCATCGGCCCCGTCCAAGACACGGCGATCCGCGGCATCGTCCCATCAGGCCAACTGCACAGTGCCTATGCGCAGGAGGAGGCCCGTACCCACGCGGCCGGGCTGATCGGCCCTCCGCTCGGCGGCCTGCTGTACGGCCTGGGGCGGACCGTGCCCTTCGTCGTCGACACCATCACTTTCCTTGCCGCCACGCTCTTCTACGCTTTTGCAAAGGTGCCGCGCCGCCCGGCGGACGAACCGCAAACCCCTGCACGAGATGATGGCCAGGAGCAACGGCCAAACCGGCGTAGCATGCGCCGGGAAGCGGCCGAGGCCATCGCATGGCTGTAGCGCCAACATGGCCTGCGGGAGGTCACCGCAGCGGTCATGATCCTCAACCTGCTGGGCGGAGCGTTCCTCATCCCGCTGATCGTACTCGTCGGCGAGCGCGGCGGTGACGCGCGCATCACCGGCACGGTCCTGGCAGGACTCGGTATCGGCGGACTGACCGGTGCGCTGCTGTCGGGCCGCATCAGCAAGCTCCTGCCTCCCGGCAGACTACTGCTGGCCGTCGTGACGGTCTTCGGTGCTTCGCTGGCGGCCACAGCACTGCCCTGGGGGGCGTGGTGGCCGATGATTCCGTTGGTGTTCATCACCTTGTCGACGCCCTCACTGAACGTGGTGATGAACGTGCTGGTCGCACGAATGGTGCCGGAAACGATGCTCGGCCGGATGGGCGCGGTCTTGAGCATGGGCGGGATGGCGCTCAAGCCCCTCGGGCCGGTCCTCGGCGGGGCACTGGCTGCGGCACTGGGCGGCGCGGCGGCACTCATCGTGTTAGGCGGGCTGCTCTGCCTGACCGCCGCTGTAGCCGCACTCAGCCCGGAGTTGCGCCACTTCGCTGGAGAAGCCCCCACGGCCGGAGACGACACTTCAACCGATGACAAGGCCCCGCGCGCCCCCGCCTAGTGCCAACTTGATGGCGGTTACTCTCCGGTCATGCCGACTCGTAGCGGTCGAGGCGTCGTCGTAGTGCGAGGTTCTCACCTTGGGGCCGTTTCCAGAGCCTTTCGGAGTTCCGCGACCTTTGCCGTCGCGCCCTTGTCCGTCTGGGCCGCGGTGTGGCTGGCGTCCGGCGGCTGGATCGCGTTGATCGCCACGTGGCCCGAGGCCGTCGGCGATCGACGGCGGGCGCCGGCACGGCCGAAGCCGCCGCTGGCCAAGAACGGGGTCAGGCCAAACCGTCGAAGTCACCGGCTTTGAGGCCGTTGACGAACATCTTCCACTCGGCGGGTGTGAAGGTCAGCTTGGGGCCGTCCGGGCCCTTGCTGTCGCGAACGGCGACCACCCCGGGAAGATTCATGGCGACCTCAACGCACTGTCCGCCGTTGCCCGAAGAACGCGACGATTTCCGCCACACGGCGCCGCTCAGGTCCATGCGCATCTCGCTTCCTCGACCATCTTGAGGGATACGCGCTCAGGATAGGTCCATAGTCGTCTGGTCTCAGGTCACAGCGTCAACGTCGGCGATGATCTGCACCTGCACCGCTGCATCCGAGCTGATGACGTTGGGCGGTCCCTGCGGAAGTTCGCAGTTGGGCCAGGGAAGCTCGTCCAGAAGGATCTGGCGACGAATGCATCGGCCCTGCGGGGTGAGGCAGTCGCGGAAGTTTAGTGGCCTCCCGCGAGAATCAGGTCAGACTGTCGAAGTCACCGGCTTTGAGGCCGTTGACGAACGTCTTCCACTCGGCGGGTGTGAAGATCAGCTTGGGGCCGTCCGGGTCCTTGCTGTCGCGAACGGCGACCACCCCGGGAAGATTCATGGCGACCTCAACGCACTGTCCGCCGTTATCCGAAGAGCGCGACGACTTCCGCCACACGGCGCCACTCAGGTCCATTCGCGCCTCGCTTCCTCGATCTTCAAGAGGGATACGCGCTCAGGATAAGCCCACAGCCGTATCGCCTCATAGCGCTGCCAAATCGAGGTCACGACATCATGGTCCGACGTGATTTGCGCCTGTGTCGGTGAGTCTGCACTGACGACATCGGGTTGACCGTTCGGAAGCTCGGCGATCATAAAGGCCCCGGCCAGCCCCGCTACGCACTCCGGATCGACGACCTGGATGAAGACAGCAGGTCGCTCGGCCATCTCCAGCAGATAGCCGAGTTGATCACGCATCACCTCGGGACCGCCGATTCTGCGGCGCAGTACGCCCTCGTCGATGAGGACCAGGAGTGTGGGCGGGTTCTTCCGATCAAAGATGTGTTGCCGCCGCATGCGGGCTTCCACACGTTCATCGACCTCTTCACGTGTGGCGAGCGGCCCCTGGCCGAAGACGTGACGGGCGTATGCCTCGGTCTGGAGAAGGCCGGGGATGAGCAGGGGGTCCCACGAGCGCAACACGACAAGGGTGGGCTCGATCTCCTCGGCCCAGTTCCGGAACCAGGCCGGACTTCCCGGCTGGGACACGATGCTCTGGTAGATCCGGGTGAAGGAGACGCCCGCGGACCTTCCGAAGAGCATGTCCAGCCGCTCGGCATCGGACCTCGACGGCGTACGGGTCGCCTTCTCCAGTCTGCTCACCTGCGTCTGCGTGCATCCGAGACGGGACGCCACGGCCGCCTGCGACAACTCCGCGGCCTCCCGCAGCCGCCGCATCTCGGTGCCGAATCGCACGCGAGGGGAATCCGGGTCGAGAGACGGCACAAGGTGCATGGCATTTCCTCTCTAATCAGAGAAAAACGGAAATCCTCTTTACCCGACGACACCATTTAAACCACACCTGACCAGCGGCTGTCATTACCTGCGCTGCCCTGGCTTGGCGACGCGGTCGCCGACTCGACGCCAAGAAGGCAGGCTGAGCGCAGACCTTCTTCTCCGGCGGCAGGCGAAGAAGTCAGCCCATCAGTTTAGAAGCCTGGCAGCGAATAATGCGACGGCGTTATTCGCTGTCCAGCCATCCCCATCGGAAAACACCTGGGAGGCGGGAACCATGACGGCGCGCGAACAGTATGAGAGATTCGACCACCTCGCCCGCCTGGGCTGGGACCTGCACAGCCTGGGCATTCCCATCTCGCTGGCCGTTCCCGTGACCGGCCCACCGGTCCTGGAGATGCGCGCGGGGAACGGCACCACGATCCACATCACCGTCATCCGCCGTTACTGCGGCTGGGTTTTCACCTGGCGACCGTGGTGGGCACGGCTGTGGCGGCGCGACAAATGGGTGATAGCCCACGCGGCCAATGCCGCAGCCATCATCGCGGCGGAGGTGAACGCATGAAGGGACCGCTTCGCAATTACTACGAATCGCCCCAAACGACATTCACGAAGGCGCCACGCCCCTCCTGGAACAGGCGATTCCCGGCGACGGAGATATCCGTTTCCGAGGCCCGCGACTGGGCGCGCTCCCTGCTGTCCCCCGGCACGCCGCCCCCGGTCCTCGACGACGCGCTCCTCTTGCTGAGCGAGGTCGTCACCAACGCCATCACCCACTCCGACTCCGGCCACACTCCCGACGGCCAGGTGACGGTCCAGATCACCCGCATGGGCGCGATCATCCAGGTGGACGTGACCGACTCCGGCTCCGCCACCACCGCACCCGCCGTACGCGTCCCCACCCTCGATGACGACGGAGGCCGGGGTCTGTGGCTGGTAGACCTGCTCGCCGAAGAATGGGGATTCCACCACGACGACACCGGCGGATCGGTCTGGTTCCGGCTGTCCGAGCACGATTGACCGCTGATCCCTGCCGATGCACCGACGTTCGGGGCGGGCGCCGGCCTTTCAGCCCGCTGTCGGCCAGAGTCGCAGGCGGAACGATTCCAGGCCTTCTGGCGGCTGCGGGGCTCTCCGGCGCCAACCCGATCCGGGTCGGCAACTGGCTTCCACAGCCCAGGTCCCGCCTTCGCGACCCAGATTCATAACCTTCTCCGAGGGGCTGCCAAGGATTTGTGCCAGGCGAACCTTGCCGGAGCTCGAATAGAGGCGGGCCGTAGCGTTCTTGGCCCATTCGCTGTCGTCAACGGGCGGCTTGCCGTCCCATAGTTCAAGTGTCACGTCGGCCAGGTGCCACTGGTGCGCGCTCGTCACGATGGCGAGATTAGCGGTGGCGACGAACCAGGCGGCAGGGCCCGACATATCGGCCAGATCGGGGAAGCTCACAGCCCCCTCCGGCTGCCCCGGCGCTCCGTCCGGATCGACGAGCATGAACTGATGGCCGTCTACTTTGATGCTCTCCTCGACCTGCGCTTCAAGACGAGACATGTGCTCCCTGCAGTGCTCAGGACGTCTACGGTGAACGTTCATGCTACGCACCCGGAGTTCGCCGAAAAAGTGGGGCCTGTCGGCCTTGATCCGATCGGTGCGGATCACGCTCCGATCGGCGTTGCGCAAGGCCCGGCCGAGCTTTCCGGCGCGGGCGGCGCGTACGCTGGCATGTCGGCCATCGCCCATCCAGGGAGCACGTTTGCCTAGCCATCCGATCGATTTACAGCTGAGGTCCGCGTCCGCGATCTTCCCCGCGGGCGTGCTGGCCCCGCCGTCTCGTACCCTCATTGACGTCCTCGACGAGACCACGCGCCGCCACCCGTACGCGCCGGCGATCGACGACGGCACCGTGCTGCTCGACTACCTTTCGCTGCGGGCCGAGGTGGACCGGCTGGTCGAAGAGCTGGGCGCGGCCGGGGTCGGCCGCGGCGCGCGGGTCGGTGTGCGCGTCGCGTCGGGGACCGCTGAGTTGTACGTGTCCATCCTCGCCGTGCTCGCCGCCGGCGCCGCCTACGTGCCCGTCGACGCCGACGACCCCGCGGAACGCGCGGAGCTGGTGTTCGAGGAGGCCGAGGTGGACGCGGTCATCGCCGGTGATCTCACGGTGACCGGGACGCGGGGCGGGGACCCCGCGCCGCCGGAGCCGGGCGACGACGCGTGGATCATCTTCACTTCGGGTTCGACCGGCAAGCCGAAGGGTGTCGCGGTGACGCACTGCTCGGCCGCCGCGTTCGTGGACGCGGAGGCGGGGCTGTTCCTGCGGGAGCGGCCGCTGGGCCCGGGTGATCGGGTGCTGGCCGGGCTCTCGGTGGCCTTCGACGCCTCGTGCGAGGAGATGTGGCTGGCCTGGCGGCACGGCGCCTGCCTCGTGCCCGCGCCCAGAGCCTTGGTGCGGACGGGGATGGACCTCGGCCCCTGGCTGGCCGCCCAGCGGATCACGGCCGTCTCGACCGTGCCCACGCTGGCCGCGCTCTGGCCGGCCGAGCACCTCGACGGCGTCCGGCTGCTCATTTTCGGCGGCGAGGCCTGCCCGCCCGAGCTGGCCGAGCGGCTCGCCGTGCCGGTACGTGAGGTGTGGAACACCTATGGGCCGACCGAGGCCACGGTGGTGGCCACGGCGGCGCGGCTCACCGGCGAGGGCCCGGTCCGCATCGGGCTGCCCCTGGACGGTTGGGATCTCGCGGTCGTGGACGGCGCGGGTGAGCCGGTGGCCATGGGCGAGACCGGCGAGCTGGTGATCGGCGGCGTCGGCCTGGCCCGCTATCTGGACCCGGTCAAGGACGCGGAGAAGTACGCGCCGCTGCCGTCGCTGGGCTGGCGGCGCGCCTACCGCAGCGGCGATCTGGTACGGGCCGACGCAGACGGGCTCGTCTTCGCCGGCCGGGCCGACGACCAGGTGAAGCTGGGCGGACGCAGGATCGAGTTGGGCGAGGTGGATGCCGCGCTTCAGTCGCTGCCCGGGGTCGTGGGCGCGGCCGCCGCCGTCCGTACCGCAGGCGGCGGCCACCAGGTGCTCGTCGGCTACGTGGTCACCGAGCCCGGCTTCGACGTCGAGGGGGCGCGCGAACGGCTCGCCAAGACGCTGCCCGCGGCCTTGGTGCCGCGCCTGGCGCCGGTCGGCTCGCTGCCCACGAGAACGTCGGGCAAGATCGATCGGGCCGCGCTGCCGTGGCCGCTGGCCGAGCCGGCGGCCGCACAGGACGTGCTGAGTCCGGCCGAGGCGGTGCTGGCCGAGCAGTGGACCGCCGTGCTCGGCGTGCCGCCGAGCGGCCCTGACGCCGACTTCTTCGCCGAGGGCGGCACCAGTCTGGCGGCGGCCCGGCTGGTGTCGGTCCTGCGCGCCGACCATCCCGACGTGGCCGTGGGCGACGTGTACGCCGAGCCGACCCTTGGCGGTCTGGCCCGGCTGCTGTCCGGCAGAGGCGAGGCCGAGCCGGAGCGGCCGCCCGTGACCCCGATGCCCAGGCGGGCGGCGCTGGCCCAGTCCGCGCTCATGATCGTGCTGCTGGGCGCCGGTGCGACGCGCTGGATCGTGCTGCTCGCCGCGCTCGGCAACGTGCTCGCGCCGCCGTGGGCTCCGGCCCTGTCGTGGTGGTGGGTGGCGCTGGGCGCGCTGCTGTTCGTCACGCCCGCGGGGCGGATGGGGCTGTCGGCGGCCGTGGCCCGGCTTCTGCTGCGTGGTGTGCGGCCCGGCGCCTATCCGCGCGGTGGCGGCGTCCACCTGCGGGTGTGGTTCGCCGAGCGGTTCGCCGAGCGGCTGGGCGTGCCGGACCTGGCCGGAGCCCCGTACATGGTGTGGTACGCCCGGCTGCTCGGCGCCCAGGTGGGCGACGACGCCGACCTGCACTCGCCGCCGCCCGTCACGGGGCTGCTCAAGCTCGGCGCGGGCGCCTCGGTCGAGCAGGAGGTCGATCTCAGCGGCTACTGGTACGACGGCGACCTGCTGCGTGTCGGCGAGATCAGGATCGGCGCGGGCGCGACCGTCGGCTCCCGCTCGACGCTCCTGCCCGGCACGAAGATCGGAAAGAACGCCCAGATCGCTCCCGGATCCGCGGTCGCCGGCACCGTGCCGGCGGGACGGCTCTGGGCGGGCGCGCCGGCGTTCAAGCAGGGCAAGTCACGCCGGTCGCGTCCGGCGGAGCGGCCGCCCCGCTCCCGGTTGTGGGCCGTCGTGTACGGGCTGAGCGCCATGGTGCTCAGCCTGCTTCCCGCCGTCGCGGCCGCCGCCGGGCTCGCGGTCCTGGCCGCGTTCGCCTCGGACGCGCGCACGATCGGCGCGGCCCTGGCCGCCGCCCTGCCGGGTGTGCCGGTGGCGACCCTCACGGGCATGGCGGCCTTCGCCCTGGTCACGCTGGTCAGCGTGCGGCTGCTCGGGCTGGGCCTGCGCGCGGGCCGCCATCCGGTGCACAGCCGCCAGGCGTGGCAGGCGTGGGCGACGGGACGGCTGATGGCCTCGGCGCGTGTCTGGCTCTTCCCCCTGTATGCCAGCGTTCTGACGCCCATGTGGCTGCGCGCGCTCGGCATGAAGGTGGGCCGCGGCGTCGAGCTGTCCACGGTTCTGGCGCTGCCCACGATGACCTCCGTCGGCGACGGCGCGTTCCTGGCCGACGACACGATGGTGGCCCCGTACGAGCTGGACGGCGGGTGGATGCGCATCGCCTCGGCGCGGATCGGCAAGCGGGCCTTCCTCGGCAACTCGGGGATGACCGCGCCCGGCCGCAAGGTCCCCAAGGACGGCCTGGTCGGCGTGCTGTCGGCGACGCCGAAGAAGGCCAGGTCCGGCTCGTCGTACGTGGGCATGCCGCCCATGGAGCTGCGCCGTACCGCCGAGGAGGCCGACCGGAGCCGCACCTACGACCCGCCCGCCCGTTACAAGGCGGCCAGGGCGCTGGTCGAGGCGTTCCGCGTGGTGCCCGCGATGTGCGCGGTCGCGCTGGCCGTCCTGGTGGCCGCCGCCTTCGAGTGGCTCGCGGCGGGCTACGGCTTCGCCGTGACGCTCGCGCTGGGCGGCGTGGTGCTGCTGCTCGCGGGCGTGGCCGCCGCTCTGGTCGCGACGGCCGCCAAATGGGTGCTGGTCGGACGGATCCAGGCGGGCAGCAGGCCGCTCTGGAGTTCGTTCGTGTGGCGCAACGAGCTCGCGGACAACTTCGTGGAGGTGCTGGCGGCGCCCTGGTTCGCGCAGCCGTGGCTGGGGACCGCGCCGCTGAACGCGTGGCTGCGTTCCCTCGGGGCACAAATCGGGCATGGGGTCTCATGTGACACGTACTGGCTGCCCGAGGCAGATCTCGTGACATTGGGGGACGGCGCCTGCGTCAACCGGGGCTGCGTCCTGCAGACCCACCTGTTCCATGACCGGGTCATGAACATCGACACCGTGACCCTGGAGGCGGGCGCGTCGCTGGGCCCGCACGGTGTGGTGCTGCCCGCGGCGCGGGTCGGCGCCGACGCCACGGTCGGGCCGGCCTCGCTCGTCATGCGCGGGGAGTCGGTGCCCGGCCGCACACGATGGTTCGGCAACCCCATCTCGGCGTGGCGATGACACCGTACTTCCCCGGGCACGGCGACCACCGCTACATGGTGTCGCACTACGATCTGGCGCTGAAGTACCGGGTGGCGAACAACCGGCTCGACGGCACGGCGCTGCTTTCCGTGACGGCCGCGGAACCCCTCAGCGTGCTCGACCTGGACCTCGGCCGTTTCCGGGTCCTGGGCGTCACCGTGGACGGCGTCCCCGCCCGCCATCTGCACGGCCAGGGCAAGCTGCGGGTGACGCTGCCCTGGCCGCTGCCGGCGGGAGCCGTCGCCGGTGTCGAGGTCCGCTACTCCGGCAGCCCGGCGCCGGTGTCGAGCCCGTGGGGCGGGCTGGGCTGGGAGGAGCTGACCGACGGCGCGCTGGTCGCCGGTCAGCCCATCGGCGCCCCCTCCTGGTTCCCGTGCAACGACCGGCCCGCGGACAAGGCGTCGTACCGGATCTCCGTGACGACCGCGTCGCCGTACCACGTCGTCGCGAACGGGGTGCTCACCGCCCAGCGCCGCGGGGCCGGGACCACGACGTGGATCTACGACCAGCCGGAGCCCATGGCGAGCTACCTGGCCAGCGTGCAGATCGGGCGTTACCGGCTCGCGGAGGTCTCGGGGACCCAGGTGGCCCATCCGGCGCGCCTGGCCACCCGCGTCCGGCACGACTTCGGCCGCCAAGGCGAGATGATGGCGCTGTTCACCGACCGGTTCGGGCCCTACCCGTTCGGAGGCTATGTCGTCGTCGTGGTCGACGACGAACTGGACATCCCGGTCGAGGCGCAGGGCATGTCGGTCTTCGGCAGGAACCACGTGGACGGGCGGCGCGGGTCCGAGCGGCTGGTCGCGCACGAGCTGGCCCACCAGTGGTTCGGCAACAGCCTCACGGTGTCCTGCTGGAGCGACATCTGGCTGCAGGAGGGTTTCGCCACCTACGCCGAATGGCTCTGGTCGGAGTCCTCGGGCGGGCCGTCGGCCGCGGAGCACGCCAGGCTCTGGCACGAGCGCCTGGCCGCCCTCCCCCAGGACTTCGTGCTGGCCGACCCCGGGGTGGGCACGATGTTCGACGACCGCGTGTACAAGCGGGGAGCGCTGACCGTGCACGCCTTGCGCCGGGCGCTGGGCGAGGAGCTCTTCTTCTCCATCCTGCGCGGCTGGACGGCCGAGCGGCGGCACGCCAACGTCACCAGCCACGACTTCGCCGAGCACGTCCAGCGGCACGCCGCCGAGCCGGTGGGCCCGCTGATGTCGGCCTGGCTGCACGACAAGCCACTGCCCCCGATGCCCTGAACGCGTGGCCATCGGGTGTGCCGGCGTCGTTCATGTCGTCAGTCGAAGAGAATGTGGCGCAGTGTCCGGGTGAGGTGGGCGGTGAGCTCATCGGGTGACATCGAGGCGAGCGGTTCGGTGCGCGCGATGTACCGGCTGAAGGTCACGCCGATCAGTTGTGCCCCCAGGAGGGCGACGCGGGTGTCCAGGTCGTCGCCGGGCACGTTCGGGGAAAGCACGGACCGGTAGACGGTGAGGCTGCGTTCCTGCATCGCGACCAGCAGGTGGGCGGCGGCGCGCTCGTCGGAGGCGGCGCTGCGGACGAGGGCGACGAGAGGGTCGTTGACGGCGTCGGTCTCCATCCGCTGGACGAAGCCGTGCGCGATCCGCTCGGGCAGCGTCGCCGGGTCTCCGGCCGCCACCTGCTCCAGGTCGCGGTTGCCCGGCACCGCCGCGAGGAAGAGCCGCTCTTTGGAGGAGAAGTGCCGGGAGATCAGGCCGTGGGTGACGCCGGCCCGGCGCGCGATCTCGCGGAGGGTGGTGCGGGCGTAGCCGCGCTCGGCGAAGGTGTGGCGGGCCGCCTCCAGGATGGCCGCCCGATGCCCCTCCGGATCCCGCCGGTGCCTGCGCCGCGGCTCCCCAGACGGTTCCTGGTCGTTCATGTGATCACTGTACTGCCGTACGCCGAGGCCGCCGGCGGCTGCTGTACGCTTAATATCCAGTTGGCCATTAAGGCTGACAGAAGGGACGGCCATCGCATGACCAGCACACTCATCGTCGGCGGCAGCGGCGGCCTGGGCAGCGTGATCGCCCAGCGCTTCGCCGGACGCGGCGACGACGTCATCATCACCAGCACGGACAGGGCACGGGCCGAGACCGTCGCCGCGCGGGTCGGCTCCGGCGCCCGAGGGCTGGCCCTCGACCTCGCCCGGCCCGAAACGATCAGTGCCGCGTTGGCCGAGGTGACCGAGGTCGACAACCTCGTCATCACCGCGGTCGGCCAGGCGGCGAACACGCTGGCGGACTTCGACGTCACCGACGCCGTCACGGCCGTGACCATGAAACTCGTCGGCTACGCCGAGACCGTCCGCGTGCTGCGCGGCCGGTTCAACCCGGGCGCCTCCGTCGTCCTGTTCGGCGGGCTCTCCAAGGACCGCCCGTACCCGGGCTCGACGATCGTCACCACCTTCAACGCCGGAATCACCGGCCTGGTGAAGACCCTCGCCGTGGAGATCGCCCCGCACCGCGTCAACGCCCTGCACCCGGGCCTGATCGGCGACAGCCCCAAATGGCGTGAGGTCCCCAACCCGCCGCACTCGGCTCAGACGCCGATCGGACGGCTGGTGACGATGGCCGAGATCGCCGATGCCACCGATTTCCTGCTCCGCAACACCGGCATCAACGCCCACAACCTGCACGTCGACGGCGGCCTGCTGGCCACCTGACCCGCCCGGCTACATCCCCAGCAGGGCCACGATCACCGAGGTCAGCGCGACCGGGCCCATCACGGCGACCGACACCACGGTCGCGTTGCGGCCGGGCAGGAGGCGGGCGAGGTTGTCCGAGACGACCCGCCGCACCGCCCCCGCGCCCGGCAGCACGAACAGCCCCAGCGTGAACGCGCCGGCGGCCAAGGACTCCGCGTGGCCGGAGTTCAACCACCCGGACCAGTGCAGCAGGCTCGCGGCGACGACGCCGAACGCCAGCGCCGCGACCAGATGACCCACCGCGACCAGCGCGGCCGTGATCCACTGCGGCCGGTCCTCGGCGTAGTAGAAGTAGTCGACGGCGCGCAACGCCAGCGAGATCGCCGCCGCCACCAGGCCCATCGCGACCGGCATCATGACGGTTAACGCCATCAGCGTCACGAGCATGAGCACCCCGACGAACCCGCTGCCGGCCAGGAACCGCCGCAGGTCGAAGGGTTCGGCGGGAGCCGGAACCCGACGGGGCTCCGCCGACCGGCCGGTGTGCAGGGTCGGCACCGGGGCGGGTACGTAAGGCGGCGGCTGCTCCTGCCGGCGCCCGTCGGCGTAATCGACCGACGCATGGTGCCTGTCGGTGTAATCGATCCGGTCGGCGTAGTCGGCCGCATGCTGATGGCTCGCGGCGTAGTCGACGGGCGGGAGCAGGTCGGCGACGATGTCCATGGTCAGCGTGCGCTCGCCGAGCCTCTTGGTCGCGGCCGGGCGCTCCGCGGGATCGAGCTCCCCGGCCAGCCGCTGCAGCTCTCGCGCATGGGGCCGCGCCACCGGATCGACCTGCAGCGCCCGGCTCAGCCAGTCGCGCAACCACGCCGGCGCCTTGTCGATCTGCACCCGGCCTTCCATGGTGTTGAAGCAGACCGCCTCGAACGTCCCCGTGCCGAACGGCGGCAGCCCCGTGGCGGCGAAGAACACCGTGGAGGCCAGCGCGTGCACGTCGGCCGCCTGGGTGATCTGCGAGTCGCGGATGATCTCCGGCGCCAGATAGCCCGGTGTGCCGACGAACATCCCGGTCTGCGTCAGCCGCGAGGCGTTCACCAGGTGCGCGATGCCGAAGTCGATGACCAGCGGCTCGCCGTCGACCAGCATGACGTTGGACGGCTTGAGGTCCCGGTGGATCACTCCGGCCGCGTGGATGTCCACCAGCGCCTGGCAGAGCCCCTGGGCGAGCCTGATGATCTCGCGTGCCTCCAGCGGGCCCTGGGTCAGCACGGTGTCCTCCAGCGTGCGGCCCGGCGCGAAGCGGGTGACGACGTAGGGCTGCCCGCCCACGAGTTCGGCGTCGATCACCTCGGCCACGTACCGGCTGCGCACCCGGCGCATGGTCTCCACCTCGCGGAACAGCCGGTCGCGCGCCTTGAGGTCGGCGGCCACGTGCGGGTGCAGCACCTTGATCGCGACTTCGCGGCCCGCGCCGTCGAGACCGAGGTGGGCGACCCCCATGCCGCCCTCGCCGATCTTCCGGATCACCCGGTAAGGGCCGAGATGCTCCTGCGCCTGAGTGCTCATTCCCGACGTCATCCTCCGTGATTCCCCCACCACGCCGTGCTTGCGTGCGCACCGGCCCGGGACATTCTCCCGCAGCGTTTCCCCTGAGTTGCACAGTAAGCGAAGATCGATGCAAGCGCGCCTGATTGATCACCACACGTCGACATCCACGCCGATCGTGATGGTCCGCAGGGCGTAGAGCGCGACCCAGGTCCGCATGTTGCTGTCCAGGATGCCGTACTTGCCGGGCTCGCCCAGCCAGGGCAGCAGGTCGAGCACGGCGCCGATGTGGCTGTACTCCGCCGCCTGCTTGGCCACGTACGCGGACTGTCGACGCTTCGTCGCCTTGGGGAGTTTGGCGAGCCCGGCGTACAGGGTGGCCAGATCGGTCAGCTGGGCGGCGGTCGGGCCGGTGGGCCTGCCCTCGGCCGCGATCTGCTCGGCCTCCGACACGGAGTCATTCACCGAAGCCCCGTTGATCTCGCCCCACAACCGCAGCAGATCCGGCTGCCCGTAGACGGTGAGCGCGCGGGCCGCCGACCAGTCGTCGAACCAGCGCCAGCTGTAACTGTGCGATTTCTCCGGGTCCCTGGGCTTGCTGCGCACCCCGATCAGCTCGCGCACCAGCTCGGTCTCTCCCCGCCTGAGCAGGCAGACCAACCAGGGCACGCCGGAATTCCGGTCCCCCGGCCTGCCCCTGCCTTCATCCAGCACGGTGCGGGCCTCCTGCGCCCGTCCGGACTCGGTGAGCGCCCAGACCAGCGGCAGGCGAACGCCCCAGTTCGACCGGCGGGCGTCCGCGATCTCCCGCGCGGAGGCGAACCACCGCTCGGAGCACTCCTGCTGCCCCAGGACCGCGCAGGCCCCGGCCACCGCCGCCATGTCCGCCCCGTGGCTCACGTCCGCGAGTTCGTCGTCGGCGTAGGGGAAGACGGCGGCGGCTTCGGCGTCGAACCCGGACGCGCCGAGCGCGAGCGCGATCCGCGCGCGGTGTCCGAGACGTCGCTGGTGTTGCGGGATCGCGAGGGCCAGTTCGCGGGCTCCGGCGGCCTCTCCCTGCCGGACGCAGACCATCGCGAGCTGCTGGAGCGTGTCGGCGATCCAGTCGCAGAAGACGACCGAGTCCCTTGCGGACAGGTCGACGAGCGTGCCCCGGACCACCGTGATCAGGTCGGTGACGGTGGCGGTGTCGGGTGGCGGCCACGTCCCCGTCGGCTCCGCCGTGCTGCCACGTCCCCTGAACGGCGCCAGCAGCCGCTCGATCTCCGGAGAAGCCGCGCCCGCGTGGACGGGGTCTGGGAAGACCTTCTGCTCGCCCCAGCGGAACGGCCAGGCGAAACGGCGGTCGACAGACCAGCAGAGCCGACTGTCCAGATCGCCCTCCCAGCCGGACGGCGCGATGACCGTGCCGTCCTCGAACGCCACCGCCCAGGTCTCCTCGTCCAGCGCGAACGTGGGGTTGAGCCGGAGCCGGTCGCCGACGTCGCGGCCGGTGAAGAAGAGCGGGCGCCGGGCGGACGGGGTGTGATGGAAGGGGTGGTCGGCCACGATCTCGCTGGTCCCGGGGCGCAGGAAACGCACCGCGTGCGCGCCGATCGCGATCAGCATGTCGTCGGCGGGCCATTCCAGGCCGAAGCCGTCACCCCCGTCGTCGATGACGCGCAGCCGCTCGGGGCGGTCGCCGAGCGACCAGATCTCGATCCGCCCCTCGGCGGTGACGCAGGCGGCCCGCTCGCCGTCCGGCGACCACGCCCACGGCCGGGCGTCCCAGCCACGCGGGTTGGAGGCGGCTGCCCGAACGTTGAGGTCGTGGCGGTGCTCGCCGGCCGTCCCGTCGATGATCCCGACGGTCGCGCCCGCCGCATTCACCACCGCCAGCCGTCCGCCCGGCCCCCAGCACAGAACGTCGGCACCCGGGTAGCCGGGAAGCTCCGCCGTCGTCTGGCCCGTCAGCGCGTCGGCGATGACGAGCTTTCCTTCGCGCTGGTAGGCCAGGAGCCGTTCGTCCCTGCTCCACTCGGGCGGCGCGCAATCCTGGTCCGCTTCCAGGCTCAGGATCCAGGAGACCTGCCGTTTGTCCACGTCGAGAGAGATCGCCGCGCACTCGTTCGACGCCTCTCCGTAGATACGGGAGCCGTCGCGCGACCAGAACGCCCGGTCGAGGATGAATCCGGGCTCGTCGTCCGAGCTCTGCGGCCCGGCGAACTCGATCGGCGGGGTTCCCTCCGGGTGGGCGTCGGGGGGCCCGGTGACCGAGCCCTCGTGCATCGCCACGATGACGTTGCCCAGGAAGTCCGACTGACCGCCGTAGACGACCGCGCGCCTGCCCTCCGGGGCCAGGGCCATGCCCAGCGGTCTGCCGGAGCCGAGGAAGTACGCGTGGGCGGCCGGCTCCTTGGCGGTGCCGAACGCCTCCCAGACGCCGGTCGCGTTGATGTTGTACTCCAGCGCGATCCGCCTGCCGTCCGCCGACCACTGGAGGCTGCGCGCGTAGTCCGGGAAGCCGACGCCACCCATGATGCCGTCGATCGCGTGCACGCAGCGGCCGGTGGCGACCTCGAAGATCTGGAGGACTCCGCCCCGCTCATAGTCGTCGCCGGGCGAGCTGCCGACCGCGAGGTGGCGGCCGTCCGGGCTGAGCGCGTGGCCGTTCACCTGGCGGCGGTGCACGTCGGAGTGGCGCAGCAGCAGCGCGCCCGCGTCGCGGAGCCTGACGGTCGCGAGGCGATGCGCGTCGGTGACGCCGTGCGCGCGCTCCAGCGCCTGGAGTGCCTCTCGCAGCGGCACGGTGTCGCGCTGCGGGACGAACGCGGACCAGTCGGCGTTCTTGAGCGCGTCAAGGGCCTCGTCGGGGCCCATCCGCTCGTCGGGGACGCCGGTGAACGACAGCGGGGTGCCGGGCTCGCTGAGCACGGCCACCAGCGCGTCCTCGTCGTGGATCGGGATGCCGCGCACGGCCGCGGGACCGGCCTTGGCCCCCGACTTCGCCCCGGCGAAGACCAGGTCCGTCTTCGCCGAGACCGACGCGGTCACCTTCGCGCCCATCGCCTCCAGGGCGCGTTTGGCCTCGTCCTTCGAGAGCTTGCTGAACCGCCCCGCCAGCACGATCTGCCTGCCACTGATGATCATGCGAAGCGACCGTAATGGAAATGACCGACATTTCGCCTGCGGTTCGGCCAAGCTCGTCCCCTAGGCTCTGCCCGTGATCGACATCGACGCCGAGCTCGTGCGTTCCCTGATTCGCGAGCAGTTTCCGCAGTGGGGCGACCTCCCGGTCAGGCCGGTGCCGCGCCAGGGCTGGGACAATCGAACCTTCCGGCTCGGCGAGGACCTCAGCGTCCGGCTGCCCAGCGCGGAGGGCTACGTCGTCGGCGTCGAGAAGGAGGAGCACAGCCTGCCCATACTGGCCGCGCATCTACCGCTGCCCGTGCCCGAGGTGGTGGCGACAGGACTCCCCGGCGGCGGCTACCCGTTCCCCTGGTCCGTACGGCGCTGGCTCCCCGGCGACACCGTCGAGAACACCGAGGGCATCGACCGCACGGAGCTGGCCCGCGACCTGGGCGGCCTCCTGACCGCCCTGCGGAAGGTCCCCGCCGAGCGGGGCCCGGCCGCAGGCCGGCACTCGTGGTTCCGGGGCTGCCACCCCAGTGTCTACGGCGACCAGGTCGAGCTCGCGCTGAAACAGCTCGGCGACGAGGTCGACGCCGCCGCCTGTGCGGCCGTCTGGGCGGACGCCCTGACCTCGGCCTGGCCGCGCCCGCCTGCCTGGTTCCACGGCGACGTCTCCGCCGGCAACCTGCTCGCCGCCGACGGCCGGCTCTGCGCGGTCATCGACTTCGGCACCTGCGGTGTGGGAGATCCGGCCTGCGACCTGGTGATGGCCTGGACCTACTTCGGGGGCGAGGAGCGGCAGGTCTTCAGGCAGGCCGCCGGGCTGGACGACGACACCTGGCGGCGGGCACGCGGGTGGGCGCTGTGGAAGGCCCTGGTGAGCATGGCCGGCCTGTCCAGCCCCGACCCGGAGGGCTTCCACAACCGGGTCCTCCTCCGCGTGCTCCACGACTGATCCCCCCTCGTCCGGGTACCTGGCGTTCATCCGCGCGGTCTGGGGAATGGAACCAGCACTGACCTGCGCAGATCCGTGAGCGAGGCAGCAAAATCGGGGAGATGTGATGAAGGGGTACGACTTCGAAGGGCCGGCGCTTGAGCTCGGGGCCCTGGTGCGCGAGGACGGCGCCGCCGACGCCTCGGAGCAGATCCGGATCCCCCTGAGCACGCTCAACCGGCACGGGCTCGTGGCCGGGGCCACCGGATCGGGCAAGACCAAGACCCTTCAGCTCATGGCGGAGCAGCTCTCGGCCCAGGGCGTTCCCGTCTTCCTCGCCGACGTCAAGGGCGACCTGTCGGGGCTGGCCTCCCCCGGCACGCCCTCCGAGCGCGTCACCCAGCGTGCGGCCGACGTGGGGGAAACGTGGCAGCCGGAGGCCCGTCCTGCGGAGTTCTTCTCCCTGGGCGGTCTGGGAGAGGGCGTCCCGATCCGCGCGACCATGACCGCCTTCGGGCCGACCCTGCTCTCGAAGGTCCTCGGGCTCAACGAGACGCAGGAGTCGTCGCTCGGGCTGATCTTCTACTTCGCCGACAAGAATGGGCTGCCCCTGCTGGACCTCAAGGACCTGATCGCGGTCATCCAGTACCTGACGGGCAATCCCGAGGCACTGAGCGGGATCGGCGGGCTGTCGGCGGCGACGGCGGGAGTCATCCTGCGCGCGTTGACCACGTTCGAGGCGCAGGGGGCGGAGGCGTTCTTCGGCGAGCCGGAGTTCGACGTGCGCGACCTGCTCCGGGTGACGCCGGACGGCCACGGGCTGATCTCCGTGCTCGAACTGCCCGCCGTGCAGGACCGGCCGCAGCTCTTCTCCACCTTCCTGATGTGGCTGCTCGCCGATCTCTTCCACGAGCTGCCCGAGGTGGGCGACGTCGACAAGCCGAAGCTCGTGTTCTTCTTCGACGAGGCGCACCTGCTGTTCAACGAGGCGTCCAAGGCGTTCCTGCAGTCGATCACCCAGACCGTGCGGCTGATCCGGTCGAAGGGCGTGGGCGTGTTCTTCGTCACCCAGACGCCCAAGGACGTGCCGGCCGACGTGCTCGCCCAGCTCGGCGCACGCGTGCAGCACGCTCTGCGCGCCTTCACCCCCCAGGACGCCAAGGCGCTCAAGGCCACCGTGTCGACGTTCCCCGCCTCCTCCTACGACCTGGAACGGCTGCTCACCGAGCTCGGCATCGGCGAGGCGGTCGTGACGGTCCTGTCGGAGACGGGCGCGCCGACCCCCGTGGCCTGGACGCGCCTGCGCGCCCCTCAGACGCTCATGACGCCGTCGAGCCCGGAGATGATCCAGAACGTCATCGCCGCCTCGCCGCTGCAGCAGAAGTACGGCACGGCGGTCGACCGCCAGTCGGCCTACGAGATCCTGTCGGCGAAGCTGGCGGAAACGCCGGCCGCCGAAGCCCCGCACGAGCCCGGGGCGCAGCGGGAGCGCAAGCCGGAGCCGACGGTGCTGGCAAACGTGCTGGAGTCGAAGGAGTTTCGCTCGTTCGCGCGCTCTGCGGCCTCCGCCCTCGGCCGGGAGATCACCAGATCCATCTTCGGCACCGCGCGGCGAGGGCGACGCTGACCTTGGCGCTCAGACGAAGGCCGCCGCGCCGGTGAAGCGTTCCGCGGCGTCCCAGAGTTCGGCTTCGCGCCGCGGATCATAGGACTCGTCGGACGAGCGCACCACACGGTCGCGGTCCACGTACGATCCCGTCGGCGCCTCGGTCGTGCCGAGGACGACGTCGGCGAGGTGTCGTCCGGCGGCGGCGCGGGAGATCGCGAACGGGGTGAGGGTCAGCGCCGGCAGGAGCCGGCGCATCGCGAAGCGGGAGAAGGCGTCGGCGTCGCGGGCGAGGTCGGTGCCGGGCACGAACCCCGGGTTGTAGGCGACGGCGTCGATCCAGGACGGCAGGCGGCGCGCGTGCTCGTGCACCAGGTAGATGGCCGCCAGTTTGCTCGTCGAGTACGCCGTGCGGCCCGCGGTCGTGGTGCCCGGCCTGCGGAAGGCGCCCGTGCGGGCGAGGAAGTCCGGCGACCGCCAGACCGGGCCGGGCACCATGCCCAGGTTGTGGCGGAAATCGCCGAAGTGGGTGTCGCTGACGGTGATCACGATCCGGGCGGGGGCGGCGAAGCGGGTCTGGAGCATGCGGATGAGCAGGTGGTTGGCGAGCACGTTGACCGTGAACGTCGACTCGAACCCGTCGGGGCCCTCGGTGAGCGCGTTCGTGAGCTGTATGCCCGCGTTGCCCACGAATCCGCGCAACGGGGGCAGTTCACCGTCGTCGAGCCGCCTGCGGATCTCCAGGGCCGCCGACCGGACGCTCTCCAGTGAGCCCAGGTCGGCGGCGACGTGGGAGACCGCGTGGCCGCCCACGGCGAGCCCGGCGCCTGAAGAGCCGCGGGCGACGACGAGGAGATGTGTCAGGGGCGCCCGGCGCAGGATGTGCTCGGCGGCCACGCGGCCGATCCCACGGCCGGCGCCGGTCATCACGAGGGTGGACCGCATGAAGTCAACGGTGGCGGCTCCCGCCACCGTCTGCCAGTGCCGCGCCCGTCCCTGGGACCGGCAGTACCTGCCACAGCGGCTTCGCGGCCTCACTCCGTGATCTCCGACACCGAACGGCGGACCATCTCCTTGTCGTCGAGGGTGACGCCGAGCCGCATGATCATCTGCGGGTATTGGTCCGAGCAGAGCTCGTGGCGGAGGAACTCGCGCAGCAGCGCCATTTCCAGCGCCTGGGTGTGGAAGGCGGCGCTGACGCCGTAGGCGGCGGCACGGAGCAGGACGTGCTGCAACGCCTGCCCGGTGTTGATCCACTCCTGGCGGCTGTCGCCCGGCGTGGTGAGCACCACCACGATCCCGACGGCGGTCGCGGCGCGCTGGTCGGCCTGGCTGCCCCAGTCGTGCCGCCAGGCGTAGTCACGCTGGGGAAAATCCGGGTCGGTGGGGACCCTCCTGCGCGGGTAGCCCTGGGCGGGGACCCCGTCCCTGCGGGGGCTGCCGGGCGGCTGCGACCAGCGGATCAGCTCCAGGCTGAAGCGCTGGTCCTGCGCCTGGACGGCCTGCGCGGCCTGGGTGAGCGCGGCGACGACCCTGACCGCCTCCGGTGAGCGAATCGGGGTCAGCCTGGCCCCCTCCTCCATCGCGGCCCGCACCAGCCGTTCGACCAGCGTCTCCGGCACCGGGACGTCGGCGAACCCGGCCCGGTGGGTGCGGCGGTGTTCGATCTGGCAGCCGAGGCTCCTGGTGGACTCGTCGGGCCGTACTTCGGCGCCCGGGTGGAGGGTGGCGAGCAACGAGGGGCGATCCGGGTCCGGCAGGATCCGCACCACCGGCTCGAACCCCTCGCACCGCATGGCCGTACGCAGGGTGAAGAGCGCTGCGCCGCAACTGATCAGCAGCTCGCGGCCCGAGGTGTCGGCGGCGCGTAGTTTTCTGTCGGGGTCGGCTTTCAGCCTGATCTCCTGCTCGGACACCGAGAAGGTCCAGGGCTGGGTGTTGTGTATGGACGGCGCCCAGCGCGCCGCCTCCACCGCGACGTCGATCGCGTGCTTGGCCGACAGAACGCCCATGACGTCCACCTCCCGGGGGCCTCACGTCCAGCTCAGCACGATCCGGGCGGCGCGGTCAGGGCCGAAAGTCCCCTGCCGCCGGGGCCATCGGCCCCGCGACCACGCTTTCAGGGAGAAAAAGGACTTTCGCCTCTAACGCCCACTATCCTCCGGCAGGGACGGTAAGAATATGAAACTCGATTCGTCCGGACTTCAGGTGCTCTCCCGCGAGGAGTGCCTCCGCCTGCTGGCCACGACGCCGATCGGGCGGATCGTGTTCACCGATCACGCCCTGCCGGCCGTCCAGCCGGTCAACTTCCACCTCGACGGCCAGTCCATCGTGATCAGGACCGCGATCGGGTCGAAGCTGGCCGCCGCCACCCGGCGGGCCGTGGTGGCCTTCGAGGCCGACGAGTTCGATTCCGAGCTGCGTACCGGCTGGTCCGTCACCGCTGTGGGACACGCGCAGGCCGTGACCGACCCGGCCGAGATCGACCGGCTGGCCTCGCTGCCCCTGCCGGTCTGGGCGCCCGGCGGGCGGAACCACTTCATCGTGGTCGAGGCCGAGCAGGTGTCCGGCCGCCGCATACACGGCCGGTAAAACTTTCTCCAAAGCGTTCCGTCACACCGGGACGTGCCAGCGCAACCGGGTGCCGCCGCCTTCCGGCGACTCCAGCGAAGCGGTGCCGCCCAGTCGCGCGGCGCGTTCCTCGATGTTGCGCAGCCCGCTGCGGCGCCGTGCCTCGCCGACGCCGACACCGTCGTCGGTGACGGTGAGGGTGAGTTCCCCGCCCGCGACCTCGACGGCGACCTCTGCCCGGCCCGCGCGGGAGTGGCGGACCACGTTCGACAGGGCCTCACGGAGCACCGCCAGCAGGTGCTCGGCCACGGAATCGGGCACCAGCGTGTCGATCTGGCCCTCCATGAGCAGCCCCGGCATGAACCCCAGATGCGCCCCGACGCCCTCCACCAACTCCACGATCCGCCCCCGCAGGCCGGGCCCGGCCTCCTCGCGCGGGCCCTGCAGGGCGAAGATGGTCGAGCGGATCTGCCGGATCGTCTCGTCCAGCTCGTCGATCGCGTGCTGCACCCGTTTGGCCGCCTCCGGCCGCTCCACCAGCCGGATCGTGCTCATCAAGGTCATCGCGGTCGCGAACAGCCGCTGGATGATCACGTCGTGCAGGTCCTTGGCGATACGGTCGCGGTCTTCCAGCAGCCCGAGCCGCTCGGCGTCCCTGCGCGCCTCGGCCAGCTCCAGCGCGATCGCCGCCTGGCCGGCGAACGACTGCAGCATCTGCTCGTTCCCCCCGCTGAACGGCAGCCGCCCGGTCCGCTTGGCCAGCACCAGCACGCCGCGTACGGCCGGAGCCGCCCCCAGCGGCACCATCACCCCTGGCCCGTATCCCAGCCGCGCCAACGGCGATTTCGGGTAGGGGACGCTCTGCATGTCGGCGTCCGACACCGGCTCCCCCTGGGTGAACACGTCACCCGCCAGCGTGGCCGACACGTCGAACGCGGTGCCCACCAGTTCCGGCGCGCCCTCTCCGTCCATCACCTCGACGATCAGCGACTTTCCTGACGCGTCCGGCAGCAGCACCTGGACCAGGTCGGCGTCGCTCATCTCGCGGGCACGGGCCGCCAGCAGGCTCAGCACCTGCCGGCGATCGGCCCCGGACAGCAGACTCGTGGTCACCTCCGAGGAGGCCTGCAGCCAGGTCTCGCGCCGCCGCGTCTCCTCATACAGGCGGGCGTTCTCCACCGCGACGCCGGCGGCCGTGGCCAGCGCGATCACGATGGCCTCGTCCTCCTCATCGAACTCGCCGCCGCCGCGCTTCTCGGTCAGGTAAAGGTTTCCAAAAACCTCGTCACGCACCCGTACGGGGACGCCGAGGAAGGTCCCCATCGGCGGGTGGCCGGGCGGGAAGCCGTACGATTCCGGATGCTCGGAGATGCGGGCCAGCCTGAGCGGCCGCGCGTCCTTGATCAGCAACCCGAGCAGCCCCAGGCCGTGCGGCCAGTGCTCGATCCTGGCGATCTCCTCCTCGCTCAGCCCAACGGGGATGAACTGGACGAGCGTGTTCTCCTGGCCGACCACGCCGAGCGCCCCGTAACTGGCGTCCACCAGCGTGGTGGCGGTCTCCACGATGCGGCGCAGCACGGTCTCCAGGTCGAGATCGCTGCCGACCGACACCACGGCCTCGAGCAGCGTGTGCACCCGGTCCCGGGTGGCCAGTACGGCGTTCAGCCGCATCTGCAGCTCGGACAGCAGTTCGTCGAGCCGCATTTGCGGCATCAGCGGATGACGTTCGCTCTCCACGTCTTTCAGTGTCGCACTGGGCGGAGGTAGACGTGCTCTCACCGGGTCTCAGCCGCCCCAAGGACAAAAGGCTTTCAAACCGTAGAAATGGCAACGTCATGGCTTGCCCCCGTTCCTTCCGGTCCCGATGCCGCTTCGCTAACGTCGTGGACATGATTCGTGTGTTCCTCGTCGACGATCACGAGGTCGTCCGGCGGGGGGTCGCGGCGCTGCTGGAGTCCGAGGACGACATCGAGGTGATCGGCGAGGCGGCCACGGCCGCGTCGGCGATCGCCCGCATCTCCGCGCTGAGGCCCGACGTCGCGGTGCTCGACGTGCGCCTGCCCGACGGCAGCGGCGTGGACGTGTGCCGGGAAGCGCGCTCCCGGGTGCCGGAGCTGGCCTGCCTGATGCTGACCTCGTTCGCCGACGACGACGCGCTGTTCGACGCGGTGATGGCCGGGGCCGCCGGCTACGTGCTCAAGCAGATCCACGGCTCCGACCTGGTCGGCGCGGTCCGCACGGTGGCCTCGGGGCAGTCGCTGCTGGACCCGCAGACCACCACGGCCATGCTGCACCGCCTGCGCGAGCAGGCGGCCAGGAAGGACCCGCTGGCGGCGCTGTCGGAGCAGGAACGCAGCATCCTCGACCTGATCGGCGAGGGGCTGACCAACCGGCAGATCGGCGAGCGGATGTTCCTGGCGGAGAAGACGGTCAAGAACTACGTCTCCAACCTGCTGGCCAAGCTCGACATGCAGCGCCGCACCCAGGCGGCCGCGCTGGCCGCGCGGCTGCGTGACGACCGCCGCCGATGATCTAGGCCCTGACCACGGCCACCGGGCAGTGGGCGTGGTGCAGGACGCCCCGGCTGACGGAGCCGAGCAGGATGGAGGTCAGCGCGCCGCGCCCGTGCGAGCCGACCACCAGCAGCTCCGCCCGTTGCGAGGCGTCGGTGAGCGCCTCCACCGGATGCGCGCACTGCGCGTCCTCGACCACCTCCACATGCGGGTAGTCACCGCTGAAGAGCGCCACATGATCGCGGACGGTCCGGTGCTGCGCCGCGCGGACCTCGTCCATGTCGTAGCTGATCTCCGGCGCGAACGCGTGCACGGGCAGTTGCCAGGCGTGCATCACCCGCAACGGACGGTGACGGAGTTTCGCCTGCTCGAAGGCGTAGGCCAGCGCGGGCAGGCATTCCTGCGAGTCGTCGACGCCGACCACGACCTCTCCGCCCGCAGGCCGGGGCTCGCCGCGTACCACCACGACGGGGCAGTGGGCGTGGCCGGCCACATGGGCGCTGACCGAGCCCAGCAGAGCGCCGGTGAACCCGCCGAGCCCGCGACTGCCGACCACGATCTCGGTGGCGTCCTTGGCCTGCTCTCTCAGGACCTCGGCGGGCTTGCCCTCGACGTCCTCGGTCGTGACCTCGATCGTGGGCAGGCGCTCGTGGACGAGCGTCTCGGCCTCGCGCAGGATCCGGCTGCCCTCGCCGAGCAGCACGTCCGGCAGGGCCGCGTCGGGATATCTGCCGATCTGGTACGGCGAGCGGTCCACCGCGTACACGATCCGCAGCGGCTCCCCCGCGCGGAAGGCGTCGTTGGCCGCCCATTCGACCGCGGCTCGCGCGGCCACGGACCCATCCACGCCTACGATGATCATGATATTTCCTCCCTTCTCCCTCATCGGACCGCGCCTGCCCTAATTCGCGGCAGGGCCGGAGGTCGGCCTCGCCCGGGACGAAAGACCCTGCGGCGCCGTTCACGCGCGCCTCACCGTGATCGGCGTCGATGACGATCTTCCGCCCCCGGTAGAGGATCGTCATCGACAGCACGCCCAGCCGATCGGGCACCTGGGGATCCAGCCGCAGCCCGTCAGGACGCAGTTCCAGGCCCAGGTAGCAGCGTTGGAGGAGGTCGAGAGTGCCGCCCATGGCACCCAGATGGATGCCTTCCGCGGTGGTGCCGCCCTGGACGTCTTTGATGTCGCTGTAGAGGGCTTCGGTGAAGAATCTCCAAGATTGTGCGCGGTGGGAACGTGCCAGCACCCAGGCGTGCACGACCGCGCTGAGCGTCGAACCGTGGCTGGTGCGCTCCAGATAGTAGGAGACGGTACGAGAGATCAGGTCGGGTTCGACCCGGTAGCCGAGCCGTTCCAGGATGCCGGTCAGCTCGGCCGCCGGCAGCAGGTAGCAGAGCATGAGCGTGTCGGCCTGTTTGGAGGCCTTGTAGCGGTTGACGTCGTCGCCCTCGGCCTCCAGCGCCCGATCGAGGCGGCGCACGCCCCGGTAGCGGGCCCAGTCGAGCTCGCGCAGGTCCGCATACCCGGTGAACTGGCTGATCACGCCGTCGTGGAAGTCCACCCGCAGGCGGCGGCTGACGTCGTCCCAGCGGGCCAGCTCCCCCGCCGCCGGCGCCAGGTCCGGCGCCATCAGCGCGGTGTCGCGGGCGCGCATGAGCAGCCAGGCGGTCATGACGTTGGTGTAGGCGTTGTTGGCCAGCCCCGGCGTGGCGACCCCCGGGTAGCCGTCGTGGTACTCGTCGGGCCCCATGACGCCGCGGATCTCGTACCGGTCGCCGTGGAGCACGGCCAGCGAGGCGAAGAACCTGGCGATGTCGAGCAGCAGTTCTGCGCACCATGGCGGCATGGAGCCGGTGGCCAGGTAGTGCTGCCACACGTTGTAGGCGATGGCCAGCCCGACGTGGCGCTGCAGGCGGGAGCGGTCGGGCAGCCAGCGTCCCGAGGCGGGGTTGAGGTGCGTGACGGGCGTCTCCTCACGGCCGTCGCTGCCGCTCTGCCACGGGAACATCGCCCCGGCGAACCCGGCCTCTCCTGCCGCGTCCCTGGCCTCCGGCAGCCGCCGCCAGCGGTAACGCAGCAGCCCGAGCGCCACCTCCGGGAAGCGCAGGCTCAGCCACGGCTGCACGAACAGCTCGTCCCAGAACACGTGCCCCCGGTACGCCTCCCCGTGCAGGCCGCGGGCGGGCACCCCGACGTCGAGGTCGGCGGTGTGCGGGGAGAGCGTCTGGAGCAGGTGGAAGACGTGCAGGCGGACGATGCGCGACAGTTCAGGGCCGTCGACCTCGATCCCGGCCCGCCGCCACAGGCGTTCCCACGCCGCCGCGTGGCGGGCCAGGAGGTCGTCGAAGCACGGCGCCCTGCGTACGTGCCTGAGCGCCGATGAGCACGGGTCGTGGCCGGCGAAGTCGCGCGAGGTCGTCAGCGCCACGATCTTGGTGAGGGTGACGGGCTCTCCCCTGGCCAGGTCGAGCACGTGATCGGAGGAGACGTGGTCGGGCACCGACGTCAGCCGCGAGGAGCGGCCGGGGACGGTGTCGATCCTTTCTGCCAGGGCCACGGTGACGTGCGAGCAGCGGGTGCGGGCCGTCAGCCAGGCCAGATCGTCCGCGCAGCCGGTGGCGTGCGCGGTCAGGTGGTCCCCCCGCAGTTCTCGATAGCGGGCCACGCCCCGGTTCGACACCCGGCCGTCCAGCGTGCCGCGCACGCGCATCGGCCCCTGCCAGTTCTCCGCGGTGAACGTGGTCTCCAGAGCCGCCACGTACGGGTCCGCCATCGACACCAGACGGCGCTGCCGCACCCGCGTGCTCCTGCCCTCGCCGTCGCGCCAGCGCAGATCCCGTACCAGCACACCGTGGCGCAGGTCGAGCTCGTGCCGGTAGGACAGCAGCGCGACCCGCTCAGGGCGGAACCACTCCGAGCCCGGCGTGGCGAACGTCAGCGGCAACCAGTCGGGCAGATTGACGATGTCCTCGTTCGTCTCGCTGCGTCCGTCGACGGTGGAGTCGAGCCGGTCGTAGCAGCCCGCCACGTAGGTGCCCGGCGTACGCGGCCCGCCGTCGGGAGTGGCGCCCCGCGTGGCGAACCTGCCGTTGCCGAGCGTGCACAGCGCCTCCCGCACCCCCTCCCCGCTCGGGTCGAAGCCGTCGTAGACGAGCGTCCAGGCGTTCAATGCCGCCCCACGGGCACGCGTCCGGAGACCGTGAGGTCGGCCAGGTCGCCGACCACGACGTCGGCCCCGGCCGCCAGCAGCGCCGGGGCCCTGTCCACGTGGTCCCTGCCGTCCGGCGTGGCGCTCCTGTCCACCGCCACGACCAGCCCGAACCCGCCCCGCCGCGCCGCCTCGACGCCAGGCAGCGCGTCCTCCACGACCGCCACCTCGGCGGGAGGCAGGTCCAGGCGGCGCGCGGCCTCCAGGAACAGCGCCGGATCCGGCTTGCCCGCCAGCCCCAGCTCCGCGGCGTCGTTACCGTCCACCAGCACGTCGAAGAGGGCCAGCACGCCGGCCGACGCCGCCACCGCCCTGCAGTGCCTGCTGGCCGAGACCAGGCCGGTACGGCAGCCGCGCCTGCGCAGCTCGTGAAGGAGGGCGACGGTCGAGGGGAAGGCGGCCACCCCGTGCCGCTCGATCGCCTCGGCGAACAGCGCGTCCTTGGCCCGCCCCAGCCCGTGCACGGTCGCCGCCCCCGGCTCGTCTCCCGGGCCGCCCTCGGGAATCGAGATCCCGCGCGCGGCCAGGAACGTGCGCACCCCGTCCAGCCGGGGCCGCCCGTCCACGAAGGCCAGGTAGTCGGCGCACACGTCGAACGGGGCCGAGCGCCCGCGCAGGAACGCGTCGAAGACGTGTTTCCACGAGGCCGCGTGCACGCGCGCCGTGTCTGTGACCACCCCGTCGGTGTCGAAGACGACCGCCCGGAGCCTGGTCAGATCGAAGCCGCCCATAACCGGGCGCTACCCGCACAACCCCCAGCCAGGCCTGACCCCAGCAGCCCAAAATTCGGCGAACGGCCGCCCCACTGGGAAGCACCCGAGAATAGTTCAGTAACTGATACCCTGCCGGACCATGAGGAAAGCCATCATCGCGGTGGCGATCACCGCTGCGACCCTCTTCGCCCTGTCCGCGTCGTTCGCGGCGCCCGCCTCCGCGACCGGCGGGACGATCATCAGCGAAAACTGACCGGTGCGCCTGCCGTGATCAGGCCCGTGCCTCTGCCTCGGCAGGCGCGCGACTCATGGAGAACTCCGTGAGCCCGGCGCTCAGTGGGCCGCCTCGTACTGCTCTACGACGGTGGCGGCGATACGGCCGCGCTCGCTCACCGGAAGGCCCTGGGCCTTGGCCCAGCGCCGGATCTCCGTGGACCTCTCACGGCTGACGGACCGAGCCTGGCCACCGCCGCGCCGACCGCGGATACCCCGGTCGGCACGGACCGCGCGGGCCTTGATGATAAAGGGAGCAAGCGCCTTCTCCAACTTCTCCCTGTTCGGTCCCGACAAATCGATTTCGTAGGTCGTGCCGTCGAGACCGAACCTTGTGGTCCCGTCGGCGCCGCTGCCGTCGATATCATCGACAAAGGACTCAACAATGCGCTTCGCCATGATGGCACTCCAGTTAGGGTTATGGTTGCACGTACTGTAGCCTGCTTCAGCTCATCGTACATCTTCCGGATGTGCCATGTCCGTACAAACGAACCTCACCGGACACCCTCTGTTGTACGAGCCCCTCGAACCCCGAGTCGGGCATTTATCGGCGGCGGCTCGGCCCGCGGCCGGGGTGCGCGCCCTTGTCGCCTGCCTGCGTGCACGGACGGCATCGTCACAGGCAGACGACACTGAGCGGCCCGGCTTCCGGCTCACGGCGGCCCTCTGTGGGCGCGGAAGCAGCCACGCCGATCTTTCACCCTGCACATTCAAGTGGAACAGCACCCCGTCCCGCAACCAAAAGCAATGAACCCGCTACGTTGAAGTCAAATTCAAAGCCCGCCGCGCCTGGCGGCGCAGTGGGCGGCAGCGGAACGGAATGTCAAATCCGCAAGGCGCCGAGCCCCTCGGCCGGACAATGCTCAACTGCCGGCGACGTCAATCCCGCGCCGTTTCAGGAAAGAAGGTTGATCAAGCCATGACGTGCCGTCAGCCCGGCACGGACAGATCGATCAGGCGCATGAACTCCGGGCTCGGCCGGGCCCCGATCTCCTGCCACAGCAGTTCCTCGAACGCCCGCACGGCGCGGACCGCCTCGACCAGGTTGCCCTCGGCGAGGTGGATGCGGACGACCAGACGCTGAGAGCTCTCGCGCAGCGGTTCGTACTCGACGCTGCCCAGCGCGAGGTCCAGGGCCCGGCCGTAGGCGCCCTGGAGGAGCCGGCGTTCTGCCATCGCCTCCAGGGTGTGCAACTGGAGCTGGCGGACGCGCTCGCGGACGGCCACGACCCACTCGTCGTACCAGCCGGGCAGCAGCACGCCGCGCGGCGGCACCCACGAGCCGTCGTCCTCGGCGTGGGCCGCGTGCAGCCGTCTGCTCAACGCCTCCAGTTCGTCGACGTCGACCGAGACCCGGGGGTCGAGCCGCATGGCCGCTCCGCCGGTGACGATCAGCCCTGGGCAGGCCCTGGCCGCCCGCCACAGGGTGGTGCGGAGGTGGGCCAGCGCGTGGGCCTCGGTGGAGTCGGGCCACAGGCTGCCTGCGGCGAAGTCACGGGTCGCGGTGCCGTGCAGACCGAGGAAGGCGACCAGCCGCCGAGCGCTGTGCGGGAGCTCGCCCCACTGTGCACCGCCCGTTTCAGCGCGTGCGGACACCTCGAAGGCGCCCAGCAGACGCAGGCTCACCGACTTCTCCGGCCGTGCATCATCCCCCGCGACAGCAGTTGTGCTGCCCATCGGGCGCCCCTCCTATGCACGAACAGATTCCCCTGGGTTTTTTATGTCCTCCGCAGAAGATCTGTCAATAGAGGGTAACCCCGCACGGCGATTCTGCTGGTTTTTCACCGGTTCGCTCCACCAAACGGTCAAGAAGCGAACCGGAGCCGCTCGACCGGCTATGAGCTGGGACTTTGAACGAAGGAAGCCCCATTCAAAATAGGAGCATCTACATTATCCAGCCCGGCATCGGGGCGAAAGTCCGAGACCTCCTTAAAGCGATTCGGATCAGCCCGTCCACTTCCTCAGTTCCGGGTGGCGGCGTAGTTCGCCGTAGGTCTTGCGGTCGGGGCCGTAGGCGTCGGCGCGCGAGCCGTCCTCGCCGCCTTGGCGCAGGACCGCGCGAAGATCGGCGACCTGCCTGTCCCAATCCGCGTACAGCGGTATGAGCGTGTCGAGCTTCTGGATGACGTCGATGACCCGCGGCTTCCTGTACCACGGCGTGTGGTCGAGCTCCTCGCGCACCTCGGCGAAGATCGCGCTCTCCCTCTTGCGCAGGGCGGACATGGCGGAGATCATGCCCTCGATCCTGGTGTCGCGCTCCTGCCTGGCCTCGGCGTCGGCCGCGGCGGACAGTGCCGCCGCCTCCTCCTTCGTGGGCACCGTCGTCACGCTCTGCGCACGCGCCGCCTTCAGCTTGCGCAGCTCGGCGCGGATCTCCGCCTGCCTGTTGCCGATCCTGCGCAACATCTCGGCCACCGCCGCGGCGTCGGTGAAGTTCTTGGAGCCGGTCATGATGGCTTTGACCGCCCTGCCGAGCCTGAGGTCGTCGGCGCGCAGGCCCGCCTCGGCCTCCTCGACGGCTCCCGCCGCGGCATGGGCCCTGAGCCGGGCGATCCGGTCACCCACCACGATGGTCTCGAACGTCTCCTTCTCCTCGACCAGCTCGGCCGGCCAGTCGTAGCGGATGCCGCCCTCCGCCTCACCCGGCGAGCGGACCACCGCCTGCACGGCGTCGGCCGCGCCGTAGTTCTCGTCGGCGTACCGAGCCAGCGCGCGGCTCATCGCCTCCCTGTCCCCGCCGCCGGCGGCGATCGTCCGGCCCAGACGCTGCCAGTTCTGGTGACTCCTGTTCCTGAAGCCGCGGAAGGCGCGGCTCCACCTGGCAGGTTCCCTGGAGACGGCCTCGATGGTCGTGTACTCCTCATCCGACAGCTTCATCCCGACCCGCTCGGTGAAGGGCTGAAGCAGCTTGCCGGTGGCCAGTTTGAGCGCGCTGCTGATGGGCGTCTGATCGGCGGCGGAGGCCAGGCCGCGAGCCCAGGCGCCCAGGTCGCTCTCCGAGGTCGTCGCGCTGACGTCGGCCTTGGCTCTGCCGTCCGGGCCGACCTCGGCGGCGATGGCCTGCTCGCTCTGGTAGGCGAGCTTCGGCCCGCCCGCCACCCCGACGCCGGCGCCGCCGCCCGATCCCCCCTCGAACAGCTTGCGCGTGCCCGTCTCGTCGACGGCCGTCTTCTCACCGTAGGAATGGGAGTCCCAGACCGACGCCTCCAGCCCCGCGAGGCTCACCTTGGCGGTCTGTGTCTCCGACAACCGGTCGCCGCTCACCTTGCCCGCCACCCTGGTGGGCTCGGCCGCTGCCAGGGCGGCCAGTTCGGCCGCGCTGTCGACCGCGAGAACGCGGTCGACCATGGTCTGGTAGTCCGGGTCGCCGGGGTTCAGGCGGAAGGTGACGGCCCTGGTCTCCGCCGCCGTCCTGCCGAAACTGAGGCCGCCGCCCACGAACCCGGACGAGCCGGACGCCCCGAGCGTCCTGCCTGCCTCCGACACCACCTCGACCGTGACGAACAAGGCCCCCTGCCTGCGCGCCACCGTACGCTTGAGCGCTCTGCTCCTGCTGAAGGAGACCTCCGCGCTGAGGGAGGGTGTGCCCGCGGTCAGCGAAACACCGGCGCCCCGCTTGGTCTCCAGGCTCGCCTCCTCGCCCTCGGCGAGCTTCGCCGCCTCGGCGGCCGACCGAGGGGCGGTCAGGAGGGTGAGCAGCTTGCGCGCGTCGGCGAAGCTGCCGCGCGCGACGAGGTTGACGACCCCCAGTTCCTTCGCCACGCCCCCGGCCCCGTTGCCGTCCAGGTCTCCGAGGTAGCGCCTGGTCTCCTCCGCGGAGAACTGGTGGACGAACTCGCCCGTCACCGACCCCGTGAGCGACCCGCTCGCGGAAACCCTGCCTCCCGCCCCGCCGCCCAGCGTGCCGGACGCGCCGATCGTGATGGTCACCTTGACCTGGTAGACGGGCGGTTCCGACCCTGGCACCCGCGCGGCCTTGACCACCACACTGGTGTTGCCGGCGATGGACCTGGTCGTGGTGAAGCCGTTGCCGTACGCGGTGGTCCGTTGCGCGCTCGCCGTCCCCTGCGCCCCGATTCCCTCGGGACCCGCGAGGATGCCGGCCGCCGCCTGAGCGCTGCTCTGGCTTCCCTGCTTGAGCCTGCCCTCCTCGTCGAAGATCCCCTGGCTGGTCTCCTTGCTCCGGGTGACGGTCAGGCTGCCCTCTTTCCGGGTCACCGACGTCCCTGTCGCGCTCTTGGCCGTGGTCCCGCCGCTCTCCTGGGTGCGCTCTCTTCTGGACGTGACCTCGTCCGGCCTCACCGAGGTCACCTTCCGCTCAGTCGCGGCCGGTTGAGGTGCGGTGGGCGTGGCAGGGGCGGGCTTGGCGGGTTGGGGTGCGGGCTCCGGTTTCGGCTGGGACCGCGCCTGCTGGAGGGGCTGGGTGCCCTCCTTTCCCGCGGCGACCGGGGCGGGGATGGGCGTCGGCGTCTTCGGGGCTGGTGAAGGCGTTGTGGGAGGCGCCGGGCGGCGCTGTTCGACGACGGGTTCGGGCCTCGGCCGCCTGGGCGGCAGCTTCTTGATCTCATCCAGCGCCGGGGCGATGTTCACGGGGACGTGCTCGCCCTGCGGATCCTCGGCCCGTGGGGTGCCGGCGACGGCACCGGCAGCCCCGAGCTTGGCCGCGCAATGGGGGCAGACGTAGGAGCTGGCGCCGACCGCGACCAGCTTGAGCCCGTACTTGGCCCCGTGGGCGACCAGCCTCGCCTCCGCGTCCGCGCGCGCCCCCTCCGCCGTACGCTTGCGTTTCGGCGCCTCCGGCGTCGCCTCGTCGGCGCCGCCGCCCTCATGCTGGTCCGCGAGCCCCACGCCCGGATCGGGCGCGGCTCCGGAAGCCCCGGGATCCGGGGCCTGCCGCTTCCCGCGTACGGCCTTGACCCACTGCTCATCCGGCTTCAGGTCGAGGTACTTGCGGTACTTGCCCTTGGAGGTCGTGATGAGTGTGTGCTGGTTGCCGTCCTCGTCCACGGCGTAGGTGACGGCCACGGTCAGGTCACCCCACATGCTGCGCTCGATCGCCGCACGGTTGTAGGGCGGCAGTTCCTTGCCCTCCTTCGCCGCCTGGGCCGCCTTCGCCTCCTGGATCTTGTCCTTCTCGGCGAGCCTCTTCTTGACGACCCCCTCCATCAGCTCGTACGCCCGCAGATCGGCGGCGTCCTGGAACTCCCGCAGCCGGGCGAGCGCCTCGACGTCCTCCGAGCTCGCGGGCCCGCCCGTCTCCTCCGCCATGGCCAGCCCGACCGACGCGCCGCCGCCCACGGACACCGGTCCCGCCCCGGCACGGGCCACCGCGTCGGCCGCCGTGTGCGCCGCGGCTTCGAGCCCCGCGTGGCGGGTCGGCCGAGGCCCCGCGCCGCCACGCTGCTGGATGACGTGGGCCAGCTCGTGGGCGAGCAGGTGCCTGCCGTCGGGAGTGTGCGGCGCGAACCGGCCGGCCCCGAACACGATCTGCTCGCCCACGGTGTACGCCCGCGCGCCCAGCTCACGCGCCGACTTCGCGGCCGGCCCGTCGGAGTGCACCCTGACCTGGCTGAGGTCCTGCCCGAACCGCCGTTCCATGGACGTGCGCGTCACCGGGTCCAGCGGCGCTCCCCTGCGCGTCAGCTCCCTGCGGGCGGCTGCGGGAACCTGGGCGCGTTCGGCACGTCTGTCCATGGCGGCGTCACAGTCCGTGGGTGAGGGGAAGCGCGAACGCCGTCCGCCAGCCGGTGACCTCCTCGCCCTGGACGACGGCCAGCGGCGCGTAGTGGTAGACGACGCCGTGCGGACCGCTGCCCTGCGGGTGGTGCCAGATGACGTCGCCCAGCGTGCGGCGGGCGGGGAAGACCCAGTAGTCGCCCGTACGGTAGCGCTGCGGCTTGCCGCGCTCGCCCGCGAGAAAACGCACCTCGATGCCCCGTTCCAGCGGGATCCACCCCATGTCCTTCCTGGCGGCCTGCGCCTCGGTCACCGGGATGGCCCCATCGGGGGACTTGCCGGGCGGGGTGTGGTCCCAGCGCCGCAGGTAGGGGTGGCCTTCCAGGTCGATCGCGGGCGGCGGCGCGTCCAGGGTCACGGTCGACAGCTCCACGTCGAGGTCGACCACCTGGCGCAGCGGCGCGGCCGGGCGCGGCCAGCCCAGCTCGCGTCGGAGCGAGACGGCGTCGTCCACGGCCTCGACCCACTGGCCGATCTCCAGCGTGGTGTGCCGGTCGCGGCCCAGGCCGCTCACCTGGACCACGGGCCCGTCGGTGGCCAGGATCGGGTAGATCACCGAGCCGTTGTCGCGCGACCAGGCGAAGCTCGCCCCGTCCTTGGGCGTGCCCCCGCTGCGGATCTCCACCCGGTAGAGCTGGTTCTCGCCGGTGTAGCCAGCGTCGGACGGTGCGGCGCACGGGTCGTCGTCGGCGTCCTGCGGCCTCCTGGCCCGCACCTGGAGCACGCCCTTGTGGTCCATGGACGCGGCGGCGGCGATCCACTCCTCCACCCAGCCCTCCAGCGACACCTCGCCCGCCGGCACGGGGACGGCGCGCACCTGCCAGACGACCTGGGCGCGGCTGCTGGTGTCGGGGTGGTGCAGGCCGAGGGCGGGTTCGTGCAGCCGGGGGTCCTCGACCTCGGTGACGTGCCGCTCCCAGACCTTCAGGTACACCAGGTACCGGCCCCTGGGCAGTTTGTCGGCGCCCGCGACGTCCAGTACGGCGTGCGGCTGTTTGGCGTACGTGGTCTCGGCGGAGTCGCCGACCCCGATGCCGTCCACGTAATAGCGGCCCGCTCCGATGGTGAAGTCGGCCGCGGCCGGATCGGTGATGGCGAAGCCCAGCCCGGGACCCGCCGGTCCCGCGTGCGGGCCCATGAGGTCGGCCAGCGCGCCGCGCAACTGGTGCAGCAGGATCGCCGTCTGCTCGTTGCGGTCGGCGTCGAGGCCGACCCTGCCCTGCAGGTCGAAGACCGCCGAGTAGCCGCGGTCCGGCGAGAAGGTGATGTTGGAGAAGTCCCCGTGCACAGCGGTCTCCCTAGGTGGCGGTGATGACGGCGGCGTCGACGCCGAGGGGGACGAACCCGTTCAGGTGGTCGACGAGGGTGGCGAGTCGCCGCGCCTGGAACAGGTCGTGGAAGGCGCCCATCTCGGATCCGTCCTCGGCTCCGGTGCGGATGGCGTCGGCGCAGGTTTCGTGCAACTGGCAGTAGCCGGGCACGCCGTACCTGACGCCGGTGAACCTGGGCCGCAGCCGGTTGTCCGAATCGGGCGGGCACCGATAACGTGGCGGGCCGCCTTCGCAGGCGTAGGAGACGGAGGAGTAGCGCACGCAGCCGGCGTCCTGCCTGGCCACGTGCGCGCGGCCGGTGACGATGCTGTCCTGCGCGAGCCTGAGCAGGTAGACGTGCACCTGGCCGAGCACGGTGCAGCGGCGCAGGGTCAGTTCGGCGTAGGCGTTCCTGGCGTCCACGCCCGTGACGGCTGCGAGCTCGCGGTCGGTCGCGTCGATGATCGAGTCGTCGGCCTCGACGATGAGCGGCTCGCCCGAGGTCTCGTCCTGGTCGATCAGGATCGTGCCGACGATCGAGCGTTGCACGCGCAGCCTGGCGGTGGTGCGCCGCAGCTCGATCGACGGCTCCTCTCCGTGGCGCGGCGCGCACCGCTCGTCCAGTTCCCAGCCGGGCACGAGGGTGCAGTGCCTGATGGTCACCTCGCCCACCTGCCCGGTGATGTCGACGCTGCGGCCCGAGATCACGAGCCCGTCGAGGAGCAGGCGCGGGCGGCGCGCGGACGGCGGCGGGCAGTCGGCGGGGGTGCCCGGCGGCGGGGTCTTGCACCGGGCCCGCACCGAGAGCGCGTCGAAGCGGTTCGCCCGCTGATTGAGCAGCCTGATGACGGGCCGCTGGTACGGCGCCGCCCGCAGCTCCAGCCGGTCGTCCAGGTCGAGGTCGACGCAGAGCGCCTCGGTGTAGTCGGACGAGTCGACGATCTCCACGAGCACGTCGTGCAGGGCCGGGTCGGCCTCCTTGTCCTCCTGCCACTGCCGGAGCGCGGCGGTGATGGAGCCGAACCCGTCGCCGCCCACGACGTACCGGCGGCGCCCGCCGACCGGGGTGGTCGGCCTGGCGTAGGCGCCGCCGCCCATGCGCTCGCTGAACCCGTAGCACCAGCTCACCCACACCCCTTCCTCCGGCGCCTCGTCCGGAGGGAAGGCGATCCTGCCCAGCACCGGGTCCACGAGCACCTGGCCCGGCTGGGCCCGGTAGCGCCACTCGCTGAGGTCGGCGCCGACGATCCGGCTCGCCGGGACGGGGTTGTCCAGGCTGTCGCGCCAGATCCGCAACGCCCTGCCCGGCCCGTAGTACTCGGTCACGGCGGAGGCGAACTCCTCGCGGCCGATCGGCTGCGGCACGTCGGCGGGTCCCGACAGGTGGGCGGCGCTCGGCCCGCTCCCCTGCGGGGCGAACAGTTGGGTGTCGATGCCGAGCACGTTGACCAGGTATCGGCTGTAGCGCTGGTCGACGCAGAACGCCGGGGCGCGGGTTACGGGGAAGGACGCCAACCGCCACACGTACAGGGCCAGGTCGGGGATGTTGTGCAGCCCCTTGGTCAGCTCGCTGTCGATCCGGCGCACGTCGGGCAGCCTGGGGGCGGTGTCGAAGGGCCCGCCGACGCGCTCGCAGGCGACCAGGTCGCGCACGTCGAAGGTGGCCGCCCGGTCCGGGTGGAGATGCCGCGGATGCTGCTCACGCACCAGCATCCGGTAGGTCTCCACGGCCCGCGCGGGCCAGCGGGCGCTGTCGAAGGCGAGCTGTTCCAGCGCGGCGGCGGTGCCCTTGCGGCGGCGTACGGCCACCGCGTCGGCCGCCTCGGCGCGGGAGACGTCCTCGCGCTCGATGCCGGCCAGCGCCGCGATGTACGGCACGATCCACTCGTCGCAGGTCTCGACGAACCAGTTGGCGTACCAGGTGTCGAGGTCGTCCTCGATGACGCGCACCTGCTCCTCGATGACGCGCAGCAGCGCCCGCAGCGGGTGGCCCTGTTCCTCGTCCCTGCTGCGGTGTATGGCGGGCAGCAGCGCGGCCAGCTCGTCGCGGGTCATCGGACCACCTCCACGTGCAGGACGACGAACCCGTCGAGGCCGGGTGTGATCATGACGAGGTCGGCGGGGTCGACGTGCACGCCGTCCGCTCTCGTCCTGGCCGGTTTCGCCGGGATGCGGCCGGCCACGCCGGTCACCGCGGCGGCGTCGGCGGCGGTCGTGCCCTGGGTGGCGCCCAACCGTACGACGTCGGCGAAGGCGACGCCGGGCACGCTCTGGAGCGCCGCGACGACCTCGGCCAGGTAGAGGCCGCGGCCGAGCGCGCGGGCCCCGAACCCGAACGCCGCCTCCAGGGCCGCGCGGGCCTGCGGGCCGACCAGGTCGGGGGCGCGGTCGGCGTCGATCCGCACGTCGGCCTCCACCACGACGTTCCAGAGGGCGCGCGGGGCGGCGGCGACCCGCACGCCGGGGTCGCCGTAGCGGCGGCAGGCCGCCACGAGGCTGCGCAGGACGTCGGAGTCCGGCTCGATCGGCGCGTCGTCCACGCCCGCGACCGTCACGTGGACCAGTTCCCCGCCGCCCGCGATCAGGCGGGTCGCCGCGGCCTTGCCGATGCCCGCGCGGGCCAGCGTGAAGTCCGCGTAGTCGCGCAGGCCCACCAGCCGGTCCATGGCCAGGGTCGGCAGCGGCGCCCGCTCGCGCAGCGCCGGGTCCGCGTCGCGGTCGGTGCCGCCACTGGCGCGCAGGGGGTTGGTGACGGCGGTGACGCCCAGCGGCTTGGTCTGGAGCTGGTTGAGCTGTCCCGTCCGCACGTTGCCCGCCCTGCCGATGCCCACGCGGTAGGTGAAGGCCACGTTGCCGGCGCCGGTGGGCAGCCGGGATCCGCGCCTGCCGTCGCCGAACTCGATCGTCGCGCTGCCCTCGGCGTCCACGTTCACCTGGTAGGCCCGCTCCGACGGCCCCGCCCAGGCCAGTTCCTGGACCTCGTGCCAGGCGATCCCGCCGATCCTGACGGTCAGCTCCGCCTGCTCGCCGTCGGCGTCGGGCGTCGCGAGGTAGGTGAGCGGCCGCTGGCCCAGGGTGAAGCGCTGGCCGGGTGTGCCGGCGTCGCCGCTGCCCGCCGCGGGTTCGAGCTTGGTCTCGCCGTTCGTGGCGCGCACGACGTTGCCCCAGACGGTGACGCTGGCGCGGCGGTAGGAGCCGCGCAGCGGGGCCGCGAGGTCCAGGACGGTGTGGTCCGGCACGGTGCCCGACGAGGAGACCCTCCGGGTGCCGACGACCCGCGCGACCTCGCCGCCCGGCGCGGTGAGCGGGCCCGCCTCCTGCGGCATCCCCGACACGACGATCGTCCGGCCGGTGGGCAGGTCCTCAATCACCGTGCCGAGGTCGATCGAGCGGCCCTCGACGGGCGCGGTGATCGGCGTGTCGGCCAGGACGAGCGGCTCGGCCTGGACGTAGAAGGTGTAGCCGCGCAGTTCGGCGAGGGAGCGCGCGGCGTCGCCGGACTGCTCGGGGAACCAGGCCCGCGCCAGCACGAGCGCGCTCACCCTGCCGGAGATGCCGTAGTGGGCCAGGCCCAGCGTGCGCACGTCTTTGACGAAGTTGACCTCCACGCTGCCGTCGCCGGACACCACCGCGATCCAGCTCTCCGGGAGGATGCGCGGGTGGTCGGCGTCGAGCGGGAGCAGGGTGCGCTGTCCTTCGCCGGAGTCGTAGAGGTCTTCGTCGAGCTCCCAGTCGTCGGACGTCCCCGGTTTGAGCGGGGCGGCGGCGCCGAACGTGGCCGCCTTGACCCGCAACACCTCCAGCCGGACGAACTCCGCCTCGGTGCCGTCCTCGGCCAGATTGAGCGGGAGCGGCTGCAGGAAGGCGGCGGTCACCTGGGCGTCCAGGTCGATCTCGACCGACTCGACGACCCGTAGCACCGGCGAGCCTTCGGTGAAGTGGAACAGCAGCCGGTCGTTGGGCGCGAGCCCGGTCGCGACCCCTTCGACGTGCACCACCCGCAGGTAGTTCATGCCGCAGAGAGTCAGCCGGGTCGGGCGGCGCAGCCGGGGCCGCAGCGCGCCCCACGACGCGCGGGCCACCAGCTCCTGCGCCGTCTCGAAGATCTGCGACTTGGCGCCGGGGTCGGGCACGCTCTGGACCCTGGCGCCCGCGGGCACCCGCACGAGCGGGTCGGCGGGGTCGGGGTCGAGCGTGTAGGCCAGCCAGGCGGACGCCGCCAGCCCCGGCCTGGGCCGGTAGCCGACGAGCGCGGCCAGCTCCACCAGCGACCGCCGCTCCTTGGCCGTGGCGAGGTAACCCTCGTCGGCGATGCGTTCCTGGTAGAAGGTCAGCACGTCGCCGACGCACGCCCACGCGTCCAGCAGCGCCAGCGCGGGGTCGCCGGGGGCGCGCGTGGTCAGCCTGGCCAGCTCGGGATGGTCGGACGAGGCCAGCCGTCCGATCATTCTGGCCAGGAACGTCGCCCGGGTGCCCACCCGGACGGTCAGGCTCGACCGCCCCGGCGGGTTGGCCGCAGCCTGCCTCGCCCCCGGCGCGCACCGCCCGCAACATCCCACGTCACCGCAGCTCATACCGGCTCACCGCCCTCCCACGAGATCCAGCGTCAACGTCCCCGCCGAGGGGATCTCCAGCGGGCCGAACGCCGGCGCGCCACCGTCGGGCACGGGCGGGCCCGCGGAGACGGTGCGGGCCAGCCGGACGACGGTCGCCGACACCACCCCCGGCACGGCCATGGCCTCGGCCACGATCCGGCTCACGTACAGGCCGGTGCCGAAGGTGAGGCGGTCGGGGTCGAACATGCCGCCGGGGGCGTCGCCGAGCCTGGCCCGCAGCGCGACGGTGACGGCCGAGCGGGGCGCGCCCGATGTCAGGCAGACGCGCAGCCCCACGTCGACCGGGACCAGCCGGGGCGGGTCGACCCGCAGGTCGTGCCCGATCCGCCGGACCTGCTCCAGCCGGGTACGCACGCCCTCCAGGGGGAACTCCTGTCCGCAGCGGCCCCGCAGGGGGTCGATCGCCACGTCGGCCTCGTACCAGCCGCCGGTCCACGCCAAATCGGTGGCCGCGCCCTGGACTCCGGGCCGGGCCGAGGCGATCGTGGCGTAGTCGTCGGCGGTGACCGCCCGTACCAGGCGGTGCCGGTAGGCGGTGGGGCCGAGCAGGCGGGCGTCGGCGACCGGCTCGGGGTCGGTGCCGCCGGTGGCGGCCAGCGGGTTGCGTACGCCGGTCACCGGCACCGCGATGGGACGCGAGGCCACCAGGTGGGCCACCGCTTCTGCGCCGACGTTGCCCGCCGTGCCGTTGCCGACCCGCGTTCGCAGGTCGAACCGCTGGCCCGGCCGGACCGCGCGGCCGTATCTGCCGTCGCCGAAGCGCAGGTGGGAGCTGCCCTCGTCGTCCACCTCGACGACGACGTGCCGGTCCTCGGGGCCGCTGCCGATCAGGTCGGCCCGCACCGTCCACGTCTCCTCTTCCGAGGTGAGCCAGAGCTGGGCCAGTGCCGTGCGCGGGTCCTGGGTGAGCGCGGCCGCGGCGGGTCCTGCGACGACCGGCTCCGCGGGGTCGAGCGGCGGGCCGACGCCCCACGTGGCGGCCACCTCGGCCGCGTCGGCGGCGTCCAGTGGCAGGCCGAGCCGGGCCCGCGCGGTCAGCGTGGCCAGCCTGGCGAGCCGGCGCGGGCTCGGCGCGGCGCCGGTGGGGAGGTCGGCCGACGCCGGGCCCTCGCCTGGACGTCGCGCGCCACCGGCGAGGAGGCCCGCCAGCGTCAGGGCCTGGCCCTCCGCGACGGTCTCGGGAGCGGGGTAGGGCGCCCGGCGGGTGAGGGGCGCGAGCGGCAGTTCCGGCTCGAAGCGCAGGCGTGCCTGGTCGCGTTCCGGGCGGCCGTGTCCCTGGCAGCGCACGGCGCCCGGGTCGCCCTCGGGCACGGTCAGCGACCCGGTCTCGGTGCCGCCGTGGTCGACGAGGACCACGTTGCCCCTGGCGACGCTCACGTCCTCGAACAGGCAGCACTCCTCGCCGCCGATGGAGGCCAGGCACAGCTCGAACGTCAGAGCGTCGGCGCACGCCCAGCTCACCCGCAACAGCGGCTGGTCGTACACGGGGTCGTCGAGCTCCACGACCTCGGTCAGCCGGACGGCCTGGCGGTGGGTGACGTCCGCGTCGCCGGGGACGCCGGTCAGCGGGCCGCGTACCTCCTCGAAGATCAGCACGTCTCCCGGGCACAGGCCGAGCAGCCGGCCGGACCGCTCCTCGTCGCACCAGCCGTCCACCAGCGTCGCGGAGGTCGCGCCACGGGGCAGACAGCACTCCTCGCCGCCCCAGGTCCACAGCCGGATGCGGTTGCGGGCGGGGCTGACGGCCAGGTCGTGCTCCAGCACCGGCTCATACACCTGGTGGCCGCCGGGCGGGAAACGGCGCAGCTCCCGCTCCGAGATCATCGGGCGGCCCTCCAGCGCGGGCAGCGCCGTCACGAACCGGTAGGCGCCCGCGGGCAGGACCCCGGCCTCCTCGACCTCCAGGTGCACCCAGGTGCGCGCGTTGCAGCCGTCGTGCATCCGGTAGTCGACCAGCCGCAGGTGCCGCCGCACGGACGTGCGCAGCCTGGCCGTGCCCAGGTAGGCCTCGGTGGCGACCGCGTCCTGACTGTAGGAGAGCTGGTCGCCGACGTAGGCGAGCAGCTCGACGAGCGTGACGCCCAGGTCGGGGATCTGCCGGTCGGTCCAGGAGGGCGAGATCAGCGCGAGCCGGTCGAGGATGAGCCTGCGGAAGCTCGCGTAGTCCTTGACCAGGTAGTCGATGACCGCCCGGTCCTCGTCGGCGGGCGGGCAGGGCGTCGTCAGGCCGCAGTCGGCCTCCTCGCCGCAGTCGCCGGTGAAGGTGAAGGCCGCCCGCGCGTACCGGGGGTCGAAGTCGTCCGCTCCTGCCAGCGCCACCTCATACGGCGAGTCGTCTCCGAGCCGGTCGAGCCGGACGACCAGCTCGTCGTGGCGACCGGCCTGGCGCGAGGCGACCACCTCGACGTCCACGGCCCGGACCGCGCGCCCCGGGCCGGTGATGGCGATGTCGGCCGCCTCCGGCGCGGGCACGGGGGCCTTGCCGAACAGCAACAGCCGCAGCGTGCGCGCCGCGTTGTCGACCCGCACCCCCGCGATGCCGCCCCAGCCGCAGGCGCGGTCCCGTTCACGCCGCTCGCGGGGCGGGCAGCCCTCCTCGGCCGTCATGGCCCGGTCCTCCGTTCGACGGTCACCGAGTTGAGCTCCCCGGTCAGCACCAGCACGTAGGCCACCGACACCAGCAGCGCCCCCTCCTCCGCCCGCACCTCCACGCGCTCGACCCGCAGGTCGTCGGGCAGCCACTGCTGCAGGGCGGCCTGCAGGGTGTACTCCACGGCCCCGGCCAGCTCGGGGCTGTTGGGGGCGAAGACCAGCCGCAGCACGCCGGTGCCGAAGTCGGGCCGGTTGACCCGCTCCCCCGGGATCGTGAACAGCAACTGCTCGACCATGTCGCGCACGTGGTCCTCGTCGGTGGTGGTGGCCGAGTTGCCGTGCGCGTCGATGTGGAAGGGGAAGTCCAGGTGGATGCTCATGATCCCGCCGCCCTGAGCTGCACGGAGGTGGTGATCGGCGTGCCCTGGGGGGCCTTGGCCGCCGACTGGCACAGGCCCGCGCCGGGCCCCGTGGGCTCCAGCACGACCGGCTTGCCGAGCACGAAGACCCGGGTGGAGGCGGCCAGGGCGAAGTCGACGGTGACGCAGGGGCTCGGCGGCGTCGCCCCCGACAGCGAGCAGCCCGCGACCGCGACGACGTCGCCGACGGTCACCACCGGCGCGCCCCCGGCCAGCACCACGCTCTGACCGGGGACGATCGTGGCCTTGCCCTGGTGCAGGCAGGTCACCTGGGATGCGACGGTCAGCAAGAAACCCGGCATCGTCGGATCCCCTCTCAGGCCGGCTTCACGACGAGCGCGCCGTTGTTGATGTTGACGAGCCCGACGAGGTTGATGGCCGGCGCGCTGATGGTCACGCCGGAGGTGTCGACCGTGATGGCCGCCGACTGGGACTGCAGCAGCACGCCGCTGCCCTTCATCGGCGCCACAGGGACGTCCGACAGGGCGATCTTGCTCTTGCCGACGGTCTCGATCAGCAGCGCGGGCGCGGCGGGGGGCAGCAGCTCGGCGGTGGCGGGCGCCTCTTTCCTGCTGCCCCAGAAGAAACCCACCCAGATGGGGCTGTCGGGGCTGCCCTGCTCGAACTCCACCCAGACCCCGGCGCCCGGCGGCGGCACGGCGAAGAAGCCCATCTGCAGCCCGGCCAGCGGCACGCACGGCATCGCCCACGTCGAAGGCAGCACGCCGAGGACGTCGGGAACACTGACCAGCAGCCGCCCCTTGCCCAGGGGGTCGATGTTGTTCAGCACCACGCCCCGGTACTTGCCGTAGAAACGTTTGGTGCCCGGCGGTTCCGCGTCTTCGCGTTCGGCGGGGCTGAAGAAGCCGGGAGACTCGACGTACCCGAGTTCGTCCATGTTCATGGCAGGTCCTTAGGGCAGGGGCAGGAACGCGTTGCGGGTGAGGGTGAAGTGCTGGGTGTACGCGCCGCGCTTGATGTCGTGGGTGACGCTCTTGACGAAGTAGGCGCCGTCGTAGCCGAGGCTCGCACCCCGCACCGTGACGGGGCGGCGGGCACGCAGCGGCTGGCCGTAGCGCAGCACGTCCAGCGTGCCCTGCCCGCTGATCACCTCGTAGCTGTCGGCGGCCCTGGACAGCGCCACCCCCGTCGCCTGCATCGCCGACAGCTTGGCCAGGCCCCTGATCGCCGACACCTTCAGCGGCGTCGGCCTGCGGGCGCCCATCGGCGGGTTGACGGGGGTGATGTCCGGGACCGGGATGGGGACGGGGAACTTGGTGATCGGCTCCTGGACCAGGACGACGTACTGCGTCGCGGAGAACCCGTCGAAGGTGAACGTCAGCGTCTCGACGTTGGTGGCCGTGTCGGCGTTGGCCCACAGGGTGGGCTGCGGCGTCCCGGCCCTGACCAGCGGCCCCCAGTACGCGACGTTGACGCCGGGAACCGATCCCGGCTCGACGTAGAACTGGTAGCCGGCCTGCGCCGCGAGCGCCTTGAGGTAGGCCAGGTCGGTGCCCTGCTGGGCGGGCACGGACTCCAGCGGGTTCGGGTCGGCCAGGTAGACGCTCGGCACGATCTGCGGGACGAGCCCGTACATCGGGTATTTGGCGCAGATCAGCGCGACCCGCGCCTCCGGCGGCAGCCCCATGAAGGGCACGCCGGTGAAGTCGACCACGTCCATCATCCGGGAGACGTCCTCCCCGGTGAGGGTGAGGCGCGCCTGGCCGGGTTCGGCGGACGGTGTCACCTCGTGCCGGGTGACGACGCCGTCCATCAGCACGGTGGCCTGGCCTCTGATCGTCACGACGATCTGGGCTCTGGCCGGGGGGTCGAGCGCGCCCGACGGCAGCAGCTCGCGGAACAGCAGCGACCGCCTGCCGGTGCCGAACGACAACCGGAACCCGCCCGGCTGGCCCACGCCCTCGCTGACCTGCACCGACAGCAGCGCGTCCACGACCTCGCGGGGCACCTGCTCGGCCAGCAGCGGGCCGAGCCTGAGCGAGAGCAGCAGGTCAGAAGCCATGCGGGCGTCCCGCGGTCGCGGTGGGCAGCGCGATGTCCAGCCGCCGCCCCCTGCGGGCGGTGAGGTCGGCGGGGTCGAGCACCGGGTTGGCGTCCGCGACCTGCCAGAAGCGTTCGGGGTCGTTGAGGTGCTGCGCGGCGATCCTGTCCAGCCGGTCGTCGTCGCGGACCACGTGCACGGCGATCACGGTGAGCGTGCGCGGGTCCGGCAGGAACCTGCGGCGGACATAGGGGATCGGCTCCCCGCCGTCCGGCCGGTGGAGCGCGGTCTCGATCCCGTGGTAGCGGCTGGTCACGGTGAACATCAGGTGCCTCCTGGCGGGCCGTCGAGGCCGAGGGCGCGAAGCTGGTCGGACGGGTGCAGCGCGGCGAGCTGCTCGCGGCGCCGCTGGTGGCCGATGAACAGGCCGCTCCCCCGGTGTGTGAACCCCAGGTCGTCGACGGTCAGGATGCGCAGCGACAGCGACACCCTGGCCCTGATCGGGTTGAGGTTGGAGTCGAACGCCTCCTCGGTGACGGTGAACTCGGTGAGCCTGACCGGCACCACGCGGTCGCGGCTCCACACGAACACCGTCAGCGGCGACTCGACGGGGACGATCTCGAAGGCGCCGTTGCGCGCCGCCTCGTCCTGCGCGAGCAGGGCGTCGGCCGTCGGGTTCACCAGCATGTCGAGCGTGGCCAGGACGGGCAGCAGGCCGTGCGCGGCGACGGCGTCGTTGCCCGGCGCGAACGGGTCCTCGAGCTGGATCGTGGCGTCGAGTTCCGCGTCGAGCTTGATGGTCTCGTGCGCGGGCCCGCGCAGCCGCAGCGCCTCGCTGCGGTCGCCGGGCTCCATGCCCACGCCCTGCGGCTGGAGCGTACGGGTGATGGTGTCGGGGTTGTACTGCAGGGTGATGACTTTGAGCACCGTGCCGTCGGCCGGGTTCAGCAGGACGAGCCCGCCCCTCGGCACCACGGGCGTCCCCGGCGCGAACCGCGCGCTCACCGCTGCCCACCTCCCGCCGCCCCCTGGATCCCGGAGACCACCGCGCGGGCCAGCCCCGGCGCGGAGCCGTCGGCGGCCTCCACGCGCAGCCGCCGCCGCTGGACGGCCTGCGCGCTGGCCACGCTCCCGAGGCCGGCCGCCAGGTCGCGGCGCACGGCCTCGGTCAGGGCGTCGATGAGCTCCTGCCTCGAATGTCCCGCCGAGTCCAGCACGACCCGGTCGATGTGCAGCACGATGCGCGTCATCGGCCCACCCGCTCGTACTGCGGGACGGTCAGCGGCAGGCCCAGCTTGCGGAACTCGGTCCTGGCGGCGTTCAGCACCGTCGCGGTGTCGACGGGCGTGCCGGCGCCGGCGGCCAGGAACGCGGCGCCCAGCGCGATCGCCTGCACGGCGGCGCCCGTGACCGGCAGGTCCACGAGCGCGTCGAGGTCGAGGTCGCCGAGCGGGACGCCCTCGGGAAAAGCCGCCGACCACAACCGCCTGCGTTCCTCCCGCGCCGGCAGCGGGAAGTCGACGACGAACCGCAGCCGCCGCAGGAAGGCCGGGTCAAGGGCGGCACGCAGGTTGGTGGCCAGCACCGCCACCCCCTCGTAGGCCTCCATGCGCTGGAGCAGGTAGCTGACCTCGATGTTGGCGTAGCGGTCGTGGCTGTCACGCACCTCGCTGCGCCGCCCGAACAGCGCGTCGGCCTCGTCGAACAGCAGCAGCGCGCCGCCGTCCTCGGCCGCGTCGAAGACCCTGCGCAGGTTCTTCTCGGTCTCGCCGATGTACTTGTCGACCACGGCCGACAGGTCGACGCGGTAGAGGTCCTGGCCGAGCTCGTGGGCGAGCACCTCGGCGGCGAACGTCTTGCCCGTCCCGCTGGGGCCGCTGAACAGCGCGGTGACCCCGTTGCCGCGCGACCTGCGCTCCCCGAAGCCCCAGGCGGACATGACCGTGGCCCGGTGCCGTACCTGCGCCACGAGCGCGCGCAGCAGGTCTGTCTGCTCGCCGGGCAGCACCAGGTCGTCCCACCTGGCCTGCGGCACGGTCCGCTGCGCCAGGGCCTCCAGCCTCGGCCTGGCCGACGCGCGGCAGGCCGCCCACAGCCGCTCCCGCCCGCCGGGGGCGTCGAACCCGGACCGCAGGGCGGTGGCGATGCGGTGGATGGCGGGCACGCTCAGCCGGAACTGGCCGGCCAGCGTCCGGGGCGCGCCCTCCACGGGCAGTCCGGTCGCGGCCGCCCACAGCTCGGCCTGCTCGGCGGCGGTCGGCCTGACGACGTCGACCACCGCGGTGGCCCGGTCGGTGACCGGGCACACCTCGCGGGTGGACAGCAGGACGAGCCCGCCCACCTGGGACAGGAAGCGTCGCAGCGCCGTGGCCACGACGGGATCGCCCGGGTCGGCGTCCACGGCGTCGATCAGCAGGGCCATCGGCAGCAGCAGGCTCTCGCGCTGCCACAACCTGGCCACCAGGTCCTGGTCGGATCCCATGAGCGCGCCGACCGGCAGGTGGTAGACCTCGCGGTCGAGCAGGGCCATGGCCCGTACGGCCACCAGCTCGCAGCTCGGTTCGTCACCGCCGAGCAGTTGGATCACCGGGAAGCGCCCGTCGGGCGTGTCGGTCAGCGCCGCCTCGACCAGGGCCTCCACCACGGCCTGTGACGAGGCGGGCAGAGCGAGCCCCCGCGCCGGGTCGGGGCGATGGCCGACCAGCGCCGTCAGCCGTTCGTCGAGCCGGTTGAGCCCTCTGACCAGGTCGACGATCCGGTCGTCGGCCCGCAGCGGCACCACGGCCAGCGGCTGGGCCCCCGAGCCCACGGGCTCCACCAGCCGCCAGAACCGCAGCCCCCGCTCGGGCGAGAGCACGTCCCAGCGGGCGTCGTCGAACAGGCGCAGCGCCAGGGCGAAGGTGGGGTCGGGCTCGCCCTGCGCGGCGGCGATCAGCTCGCCGATCCCCGGGTCGATCGCGGGCGCGGCGCACAGCAGCAGCACGTCCCGTTCGAAGTCGCTCAGCCCCAGCCGCTCGGCGACCTGCACCAGGGCGGGCGCGCCCAGCTCCGCCATCGCCACAGCCGCGGCCTGCCGCGCGTCCGCGTCGCCGGCGTGGGGTGCGCCGGAGTGGTCACGGGCTCTGCGCCATCTCTTGGACGGCTCGGCGGCGGAGGCAGGAGGGATCGCGGGCTGGGGGGCGAGCGCGGTGAGACGGGCGGCCAGCCAGTCGAGGCTCGCCTTCAGGTAGGCGCCGTTGGCCTGTTCCCAGATCACGAAATCACCACCTCCGCCGTGGGCCCGGTCCTGAAGGTGCCGGTGGCGCGGTCGACGATGTCGGTGTCGACGCCGTCCACGCGGACGCGGACCTTGTGGACGCCCGGCGGGATCTCGGCGGTGACCGAGAGCGTGTAGCTGTCGGCGGTCAGCAGGGGCACCGGCAGGTGCAGGCCGCCCACGAGGACGGCCGTCTGCTGGCCGACCAGCACCGGCTGGGAGACGGTGGCGGTCACCGTGGTTCTGGGCGGGGTGCCGCCGGCCGGGATGGCGGCCAGGGCGGCGGTCTCGGGGGCGACGGCCAGGGGGACCTCGTTCGTGGAGGTGCCGCCGGCCGCGAGCGAGATCGCCCATGGCCCCGCGGGCAGCCCCGAGACGGGCAGTACGACCTTTACCTCGGCGCTCCCCGGGGTGGCGAGCTGGACCTCGGCCGTGGCCGGCACCCGCAGATGACGCAGGTGGGCCACCAGGGCGCCCTCGGGCGGGTTGCGCACCGTCAGCGTGACGGCCTCGCCGGGCAGCGCCACCGGGCTGCCCGGCACGCCGTACCGGATGCCGGTGATCGCGGGGAACGGCGAGACGACGTCGGGGTGGGCGACCGGCGACCTGTCGTCGGGGCCGCGTTTGAGCACGGGCAGCGGCGCGAGGCCCGGCGCGGGGTTGTCGATGAGCACCGTCGAGACCTGGTAAGAGGCCGAGACCCGGTACGGCGTCGCGAACGCGGTCCACATCTTGGCGATGTCGTCCTGGCTGAGCGACTCGAAGCTGACCTTCACGTGTTCGAGCTGCAGGTGCAGGTCGCTGCCGGCCAGCGGGATCGCCGTGGCGGCCAGGATCTCCTCGCGCGGCAGGATCGGGGTGTCGTGCAAGGCCAGCATCGCGGCGCCGAGCAGCTCGTGGGCGGTGCCCTCGTCGTTGCTGTAGGCGGCCAGCAGATAGTGCAGGACCAGCGGCAGCAGCGGCTTGGGCGACTCGCCCGGCGGCGAGCCCGGCGGGTCGGCGTTGCGGAAGGACGGGTGTACGTCGGTGCGGTACAGGAACAGGTTCACATGGTCGCCGTTGACCTCGTCGGGGGCGCGGTCCGGCGGCACGATGGTCACCTGCGGGCCGCCGAGCCGGTTGAAGACCCGGGCGCGCAGCGCGGCGGTGACGGCGGCGATGGCCAGGGAGTTGCTCATGCGGCCTCCTTCGTCGGCCTCATGATTCCTTGCCTATTGATGACCTCGACAAGCTCGCTCATGCCAGTTCTCCCTTGCCGCGCCCGCGCAGGTACGCCTTGAGCACCGTGGCGTGGTCCTTGCGCGCCGGCTTGGCCTGCGGGGCGGGCTGGACCTGCGGGGTGCGTACCTCCAGGCGGCCGATCGAGATCTCGACCACCGGGGGCGCGGGTGCGGCGTCCTGGGGCGCCTGGGCGCGCGTCGGCGCGGCGAGCACGGGGCCCGCGGCGACCCGCAACAGCGGTGTTCCGCGCCCGGCGTCCGCGACGGCCGGGAGGCGAAGCTCCGGCCGCCGGTGCTCCGAGGGTTCCGCCTGGTGGCCTGACGGCTCCTGCTCGTGACCCGGGAGCCGGAGAGCCGCGGGTGTCGGCGCATGGGCGTGCAGCCGCGGCGGCGTGGCGGCGCGGAGCTCGGCGGGCGGCGCGGCGACGGCTTGCTCCGGCGCGTCTGGCCTGGTCGGCGGTCGTGCCGTCGAGCGAGTCCTGGATCGTTCCCCTTGCCGGAGTTCCTGCCCGATCGCGGGAAGTTCCGGCGCGGGGGCCTCCTCCTGCGGGTCGGACAAGGCAGGCGGCTGCGCGTGGGCCCCAGGCCGGCGGTCCTCGAACATCGAGGCCGGGCGGGGGCGGATGCCGTTCACCGGCGCCTGGCTGCGCGCGATCAGGCGCTGGACCAGGCCGCTCATGATCTCACCAGGCCCAGGTAGCACTGTCGCCGCCAGGGGCTCAGCGCGAGGACCTGCGGCTCGTTCCACCCGTAGGCGGTGGCCAGGTCGTGCACCTCCAGCAGGGTCCTGCGGCACCAGCCGTCCAGCTCCGACCACAGGTAGCTGACGATGTCGAAGGACTCGGCCCACTCATGGCCGCAGTCCGGGCACGACAGGCACAGTTCGACGTCCAGCAGCGGGTCGGCCTGGGCCCAGGACGCGGCCGTCTCCTCGGCGCCCGCTCCTTTCGAGCAGCCGTCGACGAGCGCGCCGCACGGGTCGGGGTCGGACAGCGCGGCGGCGACGTCGGCGCTCGTGGGCAGCCGGTACGGCGCCGGGGACGGCGGGCCGAGCAGTTGCCCCTGGTCGAAGGAGACCTCCACGTCCGTGCCGCACTCCGGGCATGTCGAGACCCCGTCCAGGCCGGAGCCGAACAGCGCCGCGCGCAGCTCGAACAGCGCCCGGTCGCGCTGCCCGATGGTCAGGCGGGCCAGCTCGGCCGAGGGGCGGCCCGTACCGGCAGAGAGCAGGGCGAGGCCCCGCTCCAGCGGGGTGCGGTCCCAGCCCGTCTCCCACGCGTCGAGCAACTCGGCGGCACCGGCCGGCACTGTCACCGCACCGCCCCTCAGGAGTCCGACTCGGTGGGCTCGGTGACGCTCAGGTCGCGCACCCATCCCTCGTTCTCCAGCTTCAGGTGCTGGATCGCGATGGCGTTGGCGTTGGCGTCGAGGTCGGGCAGCGCCTGGAACTCCGACACCCAGCAGCGGAAGACCTGGTAGGCCAGCACCTTCTGGCCCGCCTCGTTGTAGACCTCGATGATGAGGTCCTTTCTGAAGGCGGCCAGCGCCACCTCGCGGTCGCGCTGGTCGGGGCCCGCCTGGGCGTTGGCGTAGTTCCACACCTTGTTGGCCCACAGCTCGAACTCGGGGTCGTGGGTGACGCCGCGTTCCAGCGTGATCGGCTCGTACTTGGTGCGGCCCGGCGACTTGCGGGCGCTGGAGTGGTCGCCGCCGTCGCGGTGCTCGACCACTTCGGTGGTCCGGCGCAGGGCGCTGACCTTGCTGATCCCGGCGACGTACTTGTTGTCCCACTTCACCCGGAACTTGAAGTTCTTGTACGGGTCCAGGCGGGTGGTGTTGACGGAGAACTGGGCCATGTCGCTCCTCGGGCCTAGCCGGTCATCAGGCGTCGGGACGCTTCTGCTGGATGCGGATGCGCACGAACTCGGCGGGTTTCAGCGGCTGGAAGCCGACGTCCATGTTGACGACGCCGACGTCGATGTCGGCCTGGGGGTTGTTCTCCCTGTCGCACTTGACGAAGTACGCCTCCTGGGCCGTTCTGCCCTGGAAGGCGCCCTGGCGGAACAGACCGTCCATGAAGGCGCCGACGTTCAGCCGGATGGAGGCCCACAGCGGCTCGTCGTTGGGTTCGAACACCACCCACTTGGTGGCGCGGAACAGCGTCTCCTCGATGAACAGGGCGAGCCTGCGGACGGGGACGTACTTCCACGGGTCGCCCACCTCGTCGTTGCCCCTGCAGGTGCGCGACCCCCACAACACGTGGGAGTAGACGGGAAAGCTGCGCAGGCAGTTGACGCCCAGCGGGTTGAGGCCGCCGTTCTCTGCGTCGGTCATCGCCACGGTCGCCGACCGTACGCCGGCCAGGGAGGCGTCCACCCCCGCGGGCGCCTTCCAGACCCCGCGCAGGGTGTCGGTGCGGGCGAACACTCCGGCCACGGTGCCGATAGGCCCCACGGTCAGGTCGGGGCCTCCGGCCGGGTCGGAGATCGTGATGCGCGGGAAGAAGACGGCGACGTTGCGCCCGGCGACGCCGGTGACCGGCAGCCCCGCGCCCGCCCCGGACGTCGCGCTGGCCACGCTGTCCCAGGCGAAGGGCGGGTCGAGCAGGAGCATCGCCCTGCGGTCCACGCACAGCCTGGCCGCCGCGTCGATCACCGGCGCCCAGCGGGCGTCTCTGTCGTCGGTCGTGGAGCTGGAGCGCGTCAGCTGCGGCGGGATCACCAGCAGGTTGAAGATCGGCACGTCGAGCAGGGCCTGCATGCCGGTGCGCCGAACCGGGTCGCCGATCACGTCGGTGGCGCTGAGCGTCACGTCGGCCGCCGAAGTGGCCGTTTTGTCGCCTTCGGGGGGCCGCTTGTCGACCGGGCTTCCGTCGGTCGGCTCGACCAGCCGGGAGGTCTCCAGCGCCCGGTCCAGCCACCTGCCGCGCAGGGCCGGGTCGATGGAGATCTCGTACGTCTCGGCCGACGTGCCGGACACCTTGATCGTCAGGGTGTAGTGCTTGGAGTCGGCGGCGTCGTGCTTGACGGTCGCCGTCAGCGTGTTGCCCGCCGTGCCCGCGGCTCTGGCCCGCAGTTTGACGCCGTCGCCGAGGTCGATGGTGGCGTACTGGGTGTCGCCGCCGACCCGTACGACGATCGCCTTGGCTCCGCCGTTGAGGAAGAACTGGTAGACCGCGTAGCTCAGCTCACTGCCGGTCCACAACCCGCCGAAGACGGTGTCGAACTCGGTCCAGCTGTTGACCGTCGTCGGGGTGCGCGGTCCCTCCAGGGTCAGGCCCACGAAGGCCGCCACGGACGTGTCGACGCCGACGATCGGCCGGACCGCGCTCTCGATCTCCTCAAGATAGACACCGGGATAGGTGAATCTTGTCGCCATCGGCCTTCCTCGTCCCTGTAGCCGCAGAGCCTCTGGCGTTAGTGTCCTGATCAGCCATGACCCACGCGTCACCCCGCCATCACCGCACCGTCACCCGGTGAAGGTCATGGGGCCGTAGAGCCTGAAGGGTTTTTGTGCACGTACACGCCAGGCCAAGGCGCCATTACGGAACGCAGTCACATGAGCGCGCGCGTATGACCCACATCGCTATAATTAGTACATATGGCCCATAAATGCAGATTTCTCCCGAGTAGTCACCGGGCTGCGCGCTCCCGGTGACGTGGGGAAGGGAAGGGGATGGGCGGACAGCGGACGCGACATCCACAGATCAGGTGTACGGATCAGCTTTCTGAGGAGCGGAAACGACTGCTGGCGGCCGTCGGTGACGATCTTTGGGGGATCGAGCTCCTGCGGTTCGTGGTCCAGCAGGCGGTGGCCGACCTCGCCGGGCTGGGAGGCATGCTGCATTTGGGCGGTCCGGGGCACGGCAGCGGGCTGCGCCTGGCAGTGGCCAGCGGGCTGCCTCCGACCCTGACCCAGGCGTGGGAGCAGCTCGACGGGAACGGGCCGCTCGCCCCCGCCCGCGCGTTCAGGGACGCCGCCTTCACCCGGGTGTCTTTGCCGAATCTTGGCGCCCGAATTCCGCAACAGAGCGGAGACGAGCCGTCCGAGGAGTCCTTGGCCTGGCCGGTCGACACGGCCATGGTTGCGGTGCCGCTGCTCGGCCTCACCGGCCCCATCGGCGCGCTGTCGATCGTCACGTCCTCCGCGCAGGAGCCGTCGCCCACGCAACTGGCCTTCCTCGACACCCTGGGCCGTTGGGCGGGCGAGCGGCTGAGCAGGTCTTCCGCGCCCGCGTCCAACGCCGGGCTCGCGGGCTGGCAGGAGCAGCCCGCCGGCTCACATCTGAGCCAGGAGCTGCGGGTCGGCACGTGGGACTGGGACATCCGTACGGGCGAGGTCATCTGGAACGACGCCATGATGACCATCATGGGCGTCGATCCGCGTGCCTTCGACGGCCGGATCGAGGACTGGACGGCCGTCGTCCACCCCGAAGACCTCCCGTGGGTGCTGGCCGACCTCGAGGAGGCGATCCGCGCCGGGCGGATGTACAGCACCGAGTACCGGGTGTGCCGCCCGGACGGCACGGCCGGCTGGGTGCGGGCCCGCGGCCGGCTGGTGGTGGACGAGAACGGCGAGCCCGCACGCATGATCGGAACCCTGTGGGACATCACCAAGACCCACGAGGACCTGGAGGCGGTCACCGAGCCGGCCGCCGTGGCCCGATCCTCTCGCATCGGGCAGCTCACCAGGGCACTGGCCGAGGCGGTGACCGTGCGGGACGTCGTGGACGCCTCCGCCCACCACATCCTGCCGTCGTTCGGCGCCGCCGGGCTCCTGCTCTCCTTCCTGGAGGGCGACCACCTGCGGCCGGTCGGGTACACCGGCTACTCGAAGGAGTTCATCGAGCGGATCGCCCGCATTTCGGCCTCCAGCGGGCTGCCGATCTCGGAGTCCCTGCGAGAACGCACCCCGATGTTCATCAACTCGGTCGAGGAGTTCATCGAGCGCTACCCCACGAACGCCGACCTGCCGGCGGCCGGCGGCAAGAAGGCCTGGGCCTTCCTCCCACTGGTCGTCTCCGGACGTCCGGTCGGCACTTGTGTCGTCTCCTTCGCCGAGCCGCGCCGCTTCACCGGCGAGGAACGCAACCTGCTGACCACGCTCAGCGGACTCGTCGCCCAGGCCATGGAACGGGCCCGCCTGTTCGACAGGGAGCACACGCGGGCGCAGGAGCTGCAGCGCGGGCTGCTCCCCCGCCGGCTGCCCAGCCTGCCCGCGATCAGCGCCGCGGCCCGCTATCTGCCCGCCGGCAAGGACATGGAGGCGGGCGGCGACTGGTACGACGTCATCCCGCTGTCGGCCGACCGCGTCGCCATCGTCATCGGCGACGTCATGGGCCACGGGGTGGCCGAGGCGGTCACCATGGGCCGCCTGCGCACCGCCGTCCGCACCCTGGCCGATCTGGAACTGCCTCCTGACGAGTTGCTCTCCCACCTCAACGACCTGGTCAGCGAGCTCGGCGACGACTTCTACGCGACCTGCCTGTACCTGGTCTACGACGCCACCACCCGCTCCTGCGTGCTAACCCGCGCCGGCCATCCCCCGCCCGCGGTCGTCTACCCGGACGGCACCGTCCACTTCCCGGACGCCGAGCCGAACGCGCCTCTCGGCGCCGCCACCCCGCCCTTCGACACCGTGGAGATGGACCTGCCGGAGGGCAGCCTGCTGGTGCTCTACACCGACGGCCTCGTCGAGTCCTCCGTCCTCGACATCGACCAGGGCATCGCCCAGCTCGCCGAGACGCTCAACGGCACCTCCGCGCGGGTCTCGTGCCGGCACGAGGATCAGCCCGAGTGCGCCGAGTGCCTGGACGACCTGTGCGACCACCTCACCTCGGCGCTGGTCCCCGGAAAGCAGGGGAGCGGCGACGACGACGCCGCCCTGCTGATCGCCCGCACCCACGCGCTGTCGTGCGACGACATGGCCTCGTGGCCGCTGCCCGAGCACCCCAAGGCCGCCGGCCAGGCCCGCGAGCACGTCCGCGCCCAGCTCGGCGTCTGGCACCTGGACGCCCTGTCCATGACCACCGAGTTGCTGGCCAGCGAACTGGTCGGCAACGTCGTCCGGCACGCCAAGGGCCCCATCCAGCTCCGCCTGCTGCGCACCAACGTGCTCACCTGCGAGGTCTCCGACGGCAGCCTCACCACGCCGCGCATCCGCCGCGCGTCCGACACCGACGAGGGCGGGCGTGGGCTGCAGTTGGTCTCCGCGATCTCGCATCGCTGGGGCACCCGCTACACCCCCACCGGCAAGTGCATCTGGACCGAGCAGCCGCTCATGCCCGTCGAGCCCGGCCTGTTCGCAGAACAGAGCGACCTCGACCTGCACGACCTGCTGGAGGAGTAGCCGGATCGGCCACCCTGGACGGCCGATGACGGGGGCGGTGCGAGGCGCGCGCCCCCGTCGTCGTCGCGGTCAGATCTCCTCCACGCTGCTCGGCTCACGCCGGGACAGGTCGATGCCGAGCTCTTCCGCGGCGCGGAAGACGTCCTCGTCGGTGTCGCGCATCTCGATCGACATGCCGTCGCTGGACAGCACCTCGACGTTGAGACACAGCGACT
>NZ_JBHSBI010000040.1:0-91203 GCF_042650645.1 Nonomuraea purpurea | reverse complement strand
CCCGCGAGACCGGCCGGATCGTCACCGCGGAAGAGGCCACGATCAGCGGCGGACTCGGCGCGGCCGTCGCCGCCACCGTCGTCACCCGCCACCCCGTCCCCATGCGGATCCTCGGGGTGCCGAGGGTGTTCGCCCCGACCGGGAACACAGCCTTCCTGCTGGATCACTTCGGGCTGTCAGCCGAGGGCATCGTCACGGCGGTACGTGACCTGCTGCGCACCGCCTAGCCCGCGCGGACGCCGGACGGGCCGGACGGCCACGACTCCGTCACGTTACGTATGTATCACTGCGGTGAGCACCCTGGTTCAGGTGTATTGCCGCCTTGTTACGCCAGCGGAACGGCCCGCTGCGACTCTCCTGCCAACAGGCGATGGAGGGAGTATCAGCATGGCGTCCACATTCGATCAGGTCGGCGGCGCGAGTGCGGTCTCGGCGGTGGTCGACGAGTTCTACAGCCGGGTCGTGGCCGACCCCCGCCTCGAGGGCTACTTCACCGGCACCGACATGAGCAAGCTCAAGGCACACCAGCGCAGCTTCGTGGCCGCCGCGCTCGGCGGCCCCCAGGAGTACCGGGGCAAGACGATGGGGGAGGCCCACGCCGGCATGGGCATCACCTCCGACGAGTTCGAGGCGGTGGTCGCGCACCTGGCCGGTGCGCTGACGCACTGCGGCGTTCCTGAGGCGACCATCACCACGATCGCCGGCGCTCTCGCCCCGCTGAAGGGCCAGATCGTGGGCAGCGAGATGCCCGCGGCCTGACGTGGCGTCTCGGTCCACTCGGAGGTCGGGCTCCCCGTCGTCATGGGCGGGGTAGCCGGGCGGCGATGCCGTCGAGCAGGCAGGCCAGGCCGAGTTCGACCTGCTCGTCGACCGTCGGCCCGGTGGGCTCCGCGAGCCAGGCGGCCAGGTGCGGGCAGTGGCCCTCCGCAGTCGCCAGCCGGCGTACGGACTCGATGGCGGCGACGAACTCTTCGGCGCTGTCGAGTCCGTAGCGCTCGCGCATCTGGTCCTCTTCCGCCGCCTGCAACCCGTTGCCGAAGACGTGGCGATCGATCAGTGCGGTGTAGCTCATCGCCGTGGCCACCGACATGCCCTGTCCGACCAGGACGGACAGGGAGAACTCGGTGCGTCGCATCATGTGTGGGCCGACCGGGGGACGGGTGTGCACCAACTGGGCGTACCAGCCGTGGCGCCGGACCATCGCCCAGGTGTCCATGGCCAGGCGGTGCAGGTCGCTGCGCCAGTCGCCGCTGGGCGTGCCGGGAATGGGGATCTCCGCGGTGGCCGCGTCCAGCATCAGGTCGGTCAGCCCCTCCTTGCTGTGGACGTAGCGGTACAGCGCCATCGACGTGTAGGGGCCGAGGCGGCTCGCGACGGTGCTCATGGTCAGCGCGGGGAGCCCGCCGAGGTCGGCGACCTCGATGGCGGCGCGGACGATCGTTTCGCGGTCGAGCGCCCGCTGGCGGGGCGGCGGTGGCGGCTGGCTCCAGATCAACGGTTCCGGATGGTTGCGTCGGGTGCGGGGCATAGGAGTAGTTTAATGGATAAACTCATGGTTTATCTGATAAACGAATCGGGAGGGATCTCCGTGAACCAGTCGTCCATCCCGCCGGGTGTTGTGTTCGGGGTCGTCCGCGGCATCACCTATGGACTGTTCGGCAAACCGGACGAGTTCGTGCCGCAAGCCCGCGAGCTGGGTGCCGGCGCGGTCCGCCTGTACGTCTACTGGGGCCAGGTCGAGCCGGAGCCGGGCCGCTACGTCTGGGACGCGGTGGACGCGTTACTGGCCCAGCTCGACGGCACAGAAGAGGTCTGGATCACGGTCTGCTCCAGCTCTCTGTGGGCGACCCGTCAGCCGACCCGATTCCTGCCCCCGTCGCCCGCGCACGACCTGCACGCCTACGGCGCGTTCGTCCGGGCCCTGGTGGCACGGTGCGCCGGCCGGGTCCGCTATTGGCAGTGCGACAACGAGCCGTGCAGCGTCGGCCTGTTGTGGGCGGGCACCGCCGAGGAGTACGTCGCCCAGTTGCGCGTGATGCACCACGCGGTCAAGGAAGTGGACCCCGACGCGCTCGTGGTGCTCGGAGGCGCGCCCTACGGGCTCGCCTCCAGTGCCTCCGACAGCCCGGAGCGGACGTTCTTCGACGTGCTGCTACGCGATGGGCGCGAGCACTTCGACGTGTTCGACGTACACCTGTACGGCGATGCCGCGCGGATACCCGCCGACGTCGAAACCTCGCGTCAGCTCATGCGCGCGCACGGCTATGAGAAGCCGGTGGTGGCCGGCGAGTACAACGGCCCCTGGCCCGACCTCTATCCCGAAGCCACGCAGGCGATGCACGAGGTGATGGCCGCCGTGTTCGCCGCCGGGACGGTCGACGGCGCCGACGGCGCGGGCGTCCCCGGTGACGGCCCGGCGCGGACTCCGGAACAGACCGCCATGGCCATGCTCTACGACCGCGCGGAAAGCCTGCCCCCCACCCTGCGGATGTTCATGGACGGGTGTCCTGCGGAGCTGGAGGCCAAGCGGCACCGGATCAACTGCCGCGAGATCGTGATGCGCAATGTGCTGGCGCTGTCGGCCGGCGTGCGCCGCACGATGTGCTGGAACCTGGCGCCGGAGGTGCCTGACTACCGCGAGCCGCTGTCGGTGATGGGCCTGCTGTTCGGCAAGCTGGCGCTGATGGATTACGAGGATGGTGGCCTGCGCCTGCGCCTGCGCCACCCGGCGGCCGACGCCTTCGCGCTCATGGCCGGGATGCTCGCCGGGGTCGGCCAGGTGAACCGCGTTCCTGTGCCCGGCCGGGCGAGCCTGTTCCTGTTCGACGTGCGGCGTGCCGGCCGGGGGCCGCTGCTGGTGGTGTGGGACCAGCGCGACTCCTTCACCGGCGAGGACGAGCCCCCGGTGCCGTTCGACTGGCCATGGCCCGTCTCGGACGCGCGGGCCCTGGACGTGTTCGGGCAGGAGCACCAGGTCGAGGTCCTCGATGGCCGGCTGCGCACGTCGGTGTCGGTGACCCCGGTGTTCGTCACCACCCGAGAGGGCTGAGCGACCGGGCGTCAAGGCGGAGGGATGACCGACGTGGTGCCGCGCGCGCTGCGAGCGTGGCCAGGCCGTCTCATTCGGTGACGGTGCCACGCCGGGTGAAGACGTCGATCCAGAAACGCTGGCGCTCGTCGGCGGCCCCCATCAGGTAGGTGGCCTTCAGCCTGGGCGGAAGCAGGGGCGCGAGGCGGGCCACGGTGTCGCGGCACCCCGGTGCGGGCGGCCAAGAAGGGGCGCTCGTCCGGGCCGGGTTCGGCGAAACGCCATGAAGGCCGTGAAGCCTCTCAATATGGTGGCGATCATGATTTCATGGCAGCCAAGCGGCGACGGTCACGATCCGACGTACTCCGAGCCCCTCCAGATGCTGAACCTGGGCGGGCTGCCCCCGGAGGCGCACGCCGACATGAACACCTGCCTGCGGACGCAGTTACAGGGCTCCGAGGGCACCCTCCAGATGGGTGCGGCGACGCCGGTCCTGCTGGCCCCGTCCGGCATCATCATGGACGCCGGCGGCATGATGGAGAGCCTGGCCGACTACGAAGTCGACTATCACTACGACGACGACGCCGTGCTCACTGCCCTGAACAACATGTTCGGCGAGGTCACCGGGAAGGCGACGGAGCTGCGCTGCATGACGCTCGGCTACAAGGTGCGGATGCGTGTGCCGGGTGACGGCACGCCGCAGGACGTCACGATCGCCAAGTCCACCGAGTGGCAGCAGAAGGACGCCCAGTTGCCGCCCGGCGTGGTCGACGCCCTGTGCGTGGACGTGGAGCACCGCGCGGGGATCGCGCTGCGGGTGTTCATGCCCTACACCTACCAGCAGCAGCGCCTCCTCCTCGGCGGCCTGCTGTCGGTGCCGTACCAGCCGAGGGTGTGGCGCTGATGAGCACCGACCTGTACGGCGTCCGCGTCCTGTCCGCCGACCCCGCCCGCCTTGAGGCGCACCTGCGCGTCTTCGTCGTCTACTACGACACCGAGATCCGCGGCTACGCGCCGCCGGAGCCCGACCCCGGCTTCTTCCTCCCCCTGCTGTGGGAGGCGGGTCGTCAGGACTCCCCGCTCGGCGCGGCCGTCACCGTCGACCAGGTGCTCGATGATGAGTGGCTCGCCGAGCACGCCCGCTGGTTCGTGTCGGGCGTCGAACAGACCGCCGTGCGCAACCTGCCTCCGTCGGAGGAGGACTGGGCGCACCTGCACGACTTCTATTACGAGCGCAAAGGCGGCTGGAGCGACGAGGACCGCCTCGTCCAGGCCGACTTCCTGGTACGGGTCACGCAGTCGCGCTGGATCGAGCACCTGCGGCCGGGTACGGCCTGGGGGAGCACCTTCTATCCTGTGGGCGCCGACCACCCGCGCCCGGACGAATGGCCCCATGTGCCGGACCTGCGCCATCCGGCCACCGTCCTGAGTCCGTTCGAGGAGGAGCCGCAGGAACTGGCCTGCTCCGACGACGGCCGTTACCTGGCCGTCGCCTACGAAGGCGACCTGGTGATCTACGACACCGGCGACTGGTCCGAGCACGCCCGCGTCGCGCTGGCCACCGGGACCTTCGGCCAGCGGCTGATGTGGGTGCCGGGGCGGCCCGTGGTCACGGTCATGCACCGGGAGGCAGGCGGGCAGCACGCCTATGACGTCGCCGCCCGCGCCACCGTCGAGGTGCCCGTCGAGCCCGGCCACACCCGCTCCCGTACGGGGCGGTACCGGGTCGAGCACGGCGTGGGCTCCGGTATCACGTTCGTGGGCGAGGGCGAGCCCCGCAACCTGCAGATCGAGGGCACCACCTACGTGGACGCCGTGGCGTTCACCGCCGACGAGTCGCGGCTGTTCGCCGCAGGGCTGCGGCACCACGTGTACGTCCTGGACCCGTCGGCTGAGCGGGTGCTCGACACCTTCGACGTGGGCTTCCACATGGTGAGCGCGTTGGCGGTCAGCCCGGACGGCGCGTACCTGGCCGTGGCCGGGATTCCGCACGAACACGTCGAGACCTGCGAACTGCGCGTCTACCGCGTCAGCGACCGCCAGGTCGTCACCTGGTACCGGATGGGCCAGAGTGTCCGACCGCTGGAGTGGGCGCCGGACGGCCGCTGGCTGGCCGCCATCGTCATGGAGGAGCGGCGATGCGCGCTCCGCATCATGCCCGTGGGCCTTCCGGAGCGGTCCCCGGCCGGCCTCACCAACCCTGCACCCGCTTCCACGTTCGCCATCGAGAACGACCCCGACGACGAGCCCACCCTCGACTCCGGTGACGAGGTGCCGACTCTCAATCCGGACCTCATCCTCGCCCTCGCCCACGGCACCGACCCGGTCACGCAGGACGAACTGGACGCCCTGACCCGCGACCACCAGCGCTGGCTGGCCTCCGGCGGAGGAAACGCGCAGGAATCCCCGTGGCAGGTGCTGGCCGTCGGCGGCCTCCCCCTGGCCGTCTACCGAGGCCAGAACGGGTCAGACGGATCCCAGGCCAGCTTGCGCAACCGCCTGCTCACCCCCGGCCTCGACCTGCGCGCGATCGCCCTGCCCTGGGCCGACCTGACCGCCGTCGTCGGCGAGAAACTGGATCTGGCGGGCGCCGACCTGCGCGGTTCGACCATCACCGACGCCCAGATCCCCAACGTCGGCCTGCGCGGCGCCGACCTGCGCCAGGCCGACCTGTCCCGCGCCGACCTGCGCGGCGCCGACCTGTCCCGCGCCGATCTCAGGGGTGCCGACCTGGAGCTCGTCGACCTGAGGGACGCCGACCTGGAGCACGCCGACCTGACCGGCGCGAACCTGACCGGGGTGAACCTGACCGGCGCCCGCCTGGAGGGTGCGCGCGGCCTCCAGATCTGAGCACGTCCCCGGGCGGGGCTCAACCTGGCGGCGTGCGCAGCAGGAACAGGGTGTACGCGGCCAGCGTCGCGTTGTCGGTGATCACCCCGTCCCGCATCATGTCCTCGACCTCGCCCCGGGGGAACCACCGATGACGCAGGTCCTGCTCCTCCACCTCCCTGGCCGCCTCCCCGTGCGACAACTCCGAGGCCACGAACACGTCGAACCCCTGCGACGACATGCCCACCGCGCAGTTGAGCCGTCCCAGGTGCCGCAGCGCCCCGGCCGTGATGCCGGTCTCCTCCATCAGCTCCTGCCGGGCCAGCGCCTCGGGGTCGCCCGCGACCAGCCCCGGCAGCGACCCCTGCACGAACTCCCACGACCGCGACCGCACCGGATACCGATACTGCTCGACCAGATGGAAGCCGCCGTCCTCGACGGCGATGACCAGCGCGAAGTCGGGCTTGTCCACATAGGTGTAGACGCCCTCGGAGCCGTCCATGCGGACGATCCCGTCCTCGCGCAGCCGCATGTACGGCGACTCGTAGGCCACTTTCGTGGACATCTGGCGGATCGGTTGATCGAAGTCCGGCCGCATGCTCACCTTCCTCAGCGGGGACGACCGCCCGCGCGGCCGATTCTGCAGGCCTATCACGTCGGGCGGGTGCGCCGCCGCCAGTACGCGACGGTGAGCGCCGCCAGCAGCGGCCCCCACAACAGCAGCGGCGCGTAGGCGGCGACGGCCAGCAGCCCCTTCCAGTCGTGCACGTTCAGCGGGAAGTCGGCGGCCAGCGTCCGCCCGTCGACGTCCTGCCCGCGTACGACGTAGAAGGCCACGAGCGTCCACATGTACGTAAGAACGCCCGCCCCGAGCGCGGCGGGGACGACGGCGGCCAGCGGCGGCACCCGGCGGCCGCGCAACCACGGGACCCAGCGCGGAAACACCTCGCCCCACCCGGCGATCAGCCCGACCGCGGCGAACGCGACCACCTCGGAGAAGACCGACAGCAGCACCACGTACACCTCCATCGGCAGCCACGCGGGCACCTGCCCGCTGCCGGGGTCGCCGTGGCTGATCGGCAGGTGGAACGTGACCGCCGCGATCCGCCACAAACTGGCGGGCAGCACGGTGAACGGCACCGCGTAGGCGGCGATCCGCGCCCACCTGGGCACGCCGGGCACGGCCAGGTGGGCGTGCGTCCACGTGGCGCGCATGAGAGTCATCGCAGGCTCCTGAGGTCCGGGACATGGCCTGACGAAGATCGCAGCCATGCCCCGGCCGCCCATCACCTGAGAAGGGGAAGCGCCTCCCTCGGACGGGGGATTCGCGTTACGGGAGGGACGCGGCGATCATCTCCCGCAGCGATTCCCTCGTGGCGTTCGGAGAGGCGGCCTGGACGCCGAGGGTGTTCATGAGGTGCAGGTAGGGGCCGACCTCGGAGGGTTTGGTCAGGTACTGGGCGCTGGCCAGATGCTCCAGGTAGACCACGTCGGGGAGCTCGACCTGGGCGAAGCGCAGCAGCGTGACGGGGCCGATGCCGCCGCTGGGGCCGCCCGCGCTGAACGGCAGGATCTGGATGGTGATGTGGGGTAACTCGGCCATCCGCGCCAGGTGCTCCAACTGGTCGCGCATGATCGCGTTGTTGCCGACCCTGCGGCGCAGGCTCGCCTCGTCCACCACCGCCCACAACCTGGTCGGCGCGGGCCCGTCGAAAATCCGCTGGCGGCGCATGCGCACGGCCACCCGCCGCTCGATCTGCGCGGCGGATCCGGCGTTCGGGCCCTGGACGATGACCGCGCGGGCGTAGTCCTCGGTCTGCAGCAGGCCGGGGACGTACTGCACCTCGTGGATCCTGATCAGGGACGCGTCCTGCTCCAGCCCGAGGTACTCCTCGAACCAGTCGGGGATCACGTCCCGGTGGTCCTGCCACCAGGCGGGCTCGTTGGCCTGGTCTGCCAGCGCCAGCAGCGCCGCCCGTTCGGCCTCGTCGGTCAGGGCGTACAGCGTCAGCAGATCGGCCACGTCGCGCTGCTTGAAGCCGATGCGTCCGGCCTCCATGCGGCTGATCTTGGACTGGGATCCGCGGATCAGGTAGGCCGCCTCGTCGCGGCTGACTCCATGGGCCTCGCGCAGCCGGCGCAGGTGAGCGCCCAGCAGCAGGCGTAAGGCTGTCGGTCCTGGCTGGCGTGTGTCGCTGTCGACAAGGCTCGCCACATCGTCCTCACCGTGAGCAGTCGGCATCCGTGCTCCCATGTCGGCGCATCACCGCGACCGGCCTGCGCGTCATCCTGTCACAGTGGCCGGACGGGTGCCAGGCCGCCGGCCCACCTGCGCCTTCGTCCTCGTCAGGGGGCCTCACTTCTTGAGGGCGACGCCGCCGGCGCAGGCCACCGGCGTAGGCTCGCCCCATGGGCCGGGGTCGGGCCGCCAGTGCGTCACCGCGACCACGCCGGGATCCAGCAGTTCGGTGCCCTCGAAGAACGAGGTGATCTGCTCGACGCTGCGCGGGGTGTAGGGCACCGCGCCACTGCGGGCGTTGTAGGTGCGCAGCGCCGACACGTATGCCGGGTCGGTGTCGCAGCCGTCGTACAGCGCCAGGTAGCTGCCCGGCGGCAGGGCCGCCATCAGCTCCTTGACGATCGCGGCCGGGTCGTCCTCGTCGCCGACCAGCCCCATGATGCCCATCAGCATGAGCGCGGTCGGCCGGCTGAAGTCGAGGGTCGCGGCGGCCTCGCGCAGGATGGCCGCGGGATTGCGGACGTCGGCCTGGACGTAGGCGGTCGCCCCTTCGGTCGTGCCGACGAGCAGCGCCTCGGCGTGGACCAGAACGAGCGGGTCGTTGTCGGCGTACACGACGCGGGAGTCCGGCGCCACGCGCTGGGCCACCTCGTGCGTGTTGTCCACGGTGGGCAGCCCGGTGCCGATATCGAGGAACTGGCGGATCCCCGCCTCGCCCGCCAGGAAACGGACTGCCCGGGCCAGCATGTAACGCGATTGCCGGGCGATGTCGATCATGCCGGGGAAGACCTCGACGATCTTCTCGCCGGCCTTCGTGTCGACCTCGTAATGGTCCTTGCCGCCGAGCAACCAGTTCCATACCCGCGCCGAATGCGGACGGGTCGTGTCGATCTGAGGCGCACGCGCACCTTCGCTCATGGGGAGGCTCCTGCCGTCGCCAGCTTTGCCGAAAAAGGCTACGTTACCGCCCCAAGATCCCCTGTCGCCACAAGCAGCCGATCTCACATGTTTTGCCACGTTAAGCCATCATTGCTCAGCGTTTTCGGTCATAATCAAGGAGTTTCAGCCATACGGAGGGGGCAACGCATGGGTGACGGAGACAGGTGGTTCGCCGACGTCGACACCAGCACACCCAACATCGCCCGCATGCACGACTACTTCCTCGGGGGCAAGGACAACTTCGCCGTCGACCGGGAGGCGGCCGAGGCGGTGCTGGCCATCGCGCCGGAGGTCCGGCTCATGGCGCAGGAAGGTCTGGCCTTCCACGAACGCGTGGTCCGCTACCTGGTGGAGCAGGGCATCACCCAGTTCATCAACCTGGGCTCCGGGCTTCCCACTGAGCGCAACACGCACGAACTGGCCCGATCACTCGTCCCCGAGGCCCGCACGGCCTACGTCGAGAACGACCCGGTGGTGCTCACCCACGGCAGGGCCATCCTCGGCAGGGCGCCGGGGGTCGCCATCGTCAAGGGCGACGTGCTGCATCCCGCCGCCCTGCTCGCCGACCCCGGCCTGCGTGAAGTGATCGACCTCGACCGGCCGGTCGCGGTGATGCTGTACGCGGTGCTGCAGTACATCCCCGACAGCGCCGACCCCTTCGCGCGCGTGGCCGAACTGCGCGACGCGCTGCCGGCCGGCAGCCACATCGTCCTCACGCACGTCGTCCTCGACTCCCGCCCCGACGCAGAGAAGCCGCTCGTCGCCCTCTACCGGAACGTGCTGGGGCAGACCGAGGGCCGCGCGCGCACGCGTGACCAGGTGCTGCCCTTCTTCGACGGGCTCGACCTGGTCGAACCCGGGCTGGTGTACGTCCGCGAATGGCGGCCCGACAAGCCGTTCCTGGTGGAGCGGCCGGAAAAGCTCTGGATGATGGTGGGAGTCGGCCGCACAGCGCCCTGACGCATGGGGCGGCCCCTGGAGTGGTTCTCCAGAGGCCGCGGTGGCGGACGGCGTCAGTCCTATGGCGCCGGAACTTCGCGCACGAGCCTGGAAGTCCAGTCGCACCAGAAAAGGCCGGGCAGGAACGCCCCGCCGGCCTCGTCCAGGTGGTCCTCGACGTAGGGGATTGTCGCGTCGCAGACCTCGATCGCCTGGTCGAAGAAGTCGACGGTGTCGGTGTTCAGGTGGTAGCTCCAGCGCGGGTTGTAGGGGGCTTGGCGCTTGAGGATGCGTCCGATGACGTGCGGCCGGTCTGTGGTCTCGCCGTTCACCAGATCGCGGGCGTGCTGGATCTTCGCGGGGTCGGTGAGCTTGATGACGAACTGCTCGCGGGTGATGTCGGTCATCACGAAGTAGGCCGACTCTGCTGCCTGAGCAGGTGCGGGGGCGGCGACGCTGAGCGCCGCGATGGCGGCGAGAGCCGTGACGATCTTAGTCAGGATGCGGTGCATGGATGCCTTTCACCTCATGTGATTACTGAGAGTTGCCTTTGCATGCGCTAAGTAATCACATGGAGATCGGCGCAGCTCCTGGCGTCACAGTGACAAGGCCATCACCTTCTGCCGCGCTCTTGGAACAGGCTGGCGAGAAAAAGCGGGGACGTCCTCTGCGGCCGTGGGTCCCCCCGGAACCCACGGCCGCCTCATCGGCTACCCGACCGTGTAGGCCCTGATGACGGTCTGGGTCAGGCCGGTGCCAGAGGCGTCCTCGGCCTTCACCCGCAGTGAGACGTGTCCTGGGGTGCGCGGGTTGGGCACCATGGCGGTCCACCCAGAGCTCGTCCGCGTCACCGGGACGGGCCGCCAGGTCGTGCCGTCGTCACCGGACATCTCCAGCCGGACCTGCTTGATCGCCGGCTGGGCGGCTCCCTGGACGCGTTCCAGCGTCATGGGCAGCGGGGTCGTCGAGCCGGGCGCGGCGCGGTTGAACCCGTCGAGCCCGGCCGGGGCGTACCGCATCGTCATCAGCGGCAGCGGCCGTTCGCCCTCGGTGTGCGACGACCGTACCGTCCAGGCCGTCTCCACCGTCGTGGACAGCGTCGAGTGCGGCACCTCCCGGCGCATGGACGAGCTGATCGTGTACGTGGCGGCCTCGGCGGGCAGGTCGGTGCGGAGCACGCACGTGTTCGTGTCCCCGACCATGCAGTTGACCAGGTCGGCCGTGGCCAGGATCTGCCCCTTGGCGGCGACGGTGACGGTGCCCGTGGCCGCCGCGTCCGTCCCGGCCCGTCCCGCGCCCGCGTCGGCGAACAGGCCGCCGGCGACGACGGTCAGCCTGTCCCCGGTGCGGCGGGCGCCGAGCCCGGCCGGCGACGGGCCGGTGACCGCGGCGTTCCACGTCTCCCGGGTGTCGCCCTGCCGCACGGCGCGCCCCTGGTCGACCAGCCAAGCGGAGCCGACCTCGAGCGCGCTGTCCCACACCTGGCCCGGCGTCCGGTAATGGGTGAGCGTGCCCGGCAGGTCCACCTCGCCGCGGACCGACACCAGCCAGATGGCCTCCTGGTCGTCGCGGAAGCGCATCCCGACCCTCGGGACGCCCTTGGCCGCGACGCCGGAGGCCCGATAGGTGGCGCTCACCTTCGCCAGATCCGCCCGTTTTGCGGCCAGCGTGGGGTCGTCGGGGAGACCGTCGCGGTAGCGCTGGACCAGGTCGTAGACGTTCGCGCCGCCGTTCCACAATCTTCTGATCGTGAACTGCATGCCGGGCCGGCGTGCGGGGACCACGTAGAGCCCGTCGAGGTTCCTCATGAACCTCAGCGACGCGATCCACCAGGAGCCGTCGGCCACATTGATGTCGTACAGGTTTCCCTGGACCGCCGCAGGGTCGTCGATCGAGAAACGCACCTGTTTGCCGGGGCGTGCGTCAAGCGTCACCTGCTGGTCGCCGTCGGCCAACGTGACAGTGTCGTGGACGATCGTGGCGATCCCACCAGAGTCCATGACGTCGGCGAACAGGTTCCACTTGCCCTTGGGCAGCCGGTATGCGACCCGTCCCTCCACCGAGGGCAGGGTGTATCCGGTGCCGTTGTCCGGGTTGTAGATGTCGACGAGGAAGTCGGCGGGCGTGCCCTGCCTGCCGACGGCGTTGACGGTCAGGTTGTACGACTCCGGCTCGACGGAGGCGCCGGCCAGCGTCCTGATGACCTGGTCGCCGGATTTGGCGGTCAGGGTCCCCGGGTAGTCGCCCGGCTTCTTGTCCCGCCCGTCGATCGTCAGCGTGACCGACGCCTGGCCGCCCGCGGGCACCTCCAGGCGCTCGGCCGAGAGCTTGAGCACCTCGCCGTCGGTGCTCAGGTCGAGCGTGAGCGGGGTGTCGCCGGAGTTGGTGTAGGTGATGGTCTTGGTCTGCACCTGCTCGTCGGCCTTGCCGTAGCGGACGAACGCCCACACGTTGCCCGGCTCGGCGATCACGGGCTGGGCCAGGGCGCGCACCAGGTCCACCTGGCCGCTGCCCTGCTCGTACAGGGTCGCGTCGGCCACGGGCGCGGCGCTGCCGATGAGCGCGGCCTTGAGCTGCCGGCCGGTCCAGTCGGGATGGCGCTGGGCGAGGATCGCGGCGGCTCCCACCACGTGGGGCGTGGCCATCGAGGTGCCGCTCATCGCGACGTGGTCGCCGCCGGCCTGGGCCGCCACGATGCCCACGCCGGGCGCCGTGACGTCCGGCTTGATCGCGTGGTCGCCCTCGCGCGGCCCCGTGCTGGAGAAGTTCGCCATTGCGCTCTGCCGGTCCACGGCGCCGACCGTCAGGGCCGCGTCGGCGCTGCCGGGGCTGCTCACAGGGGAGCCGCCGCCGTTGCCCGCGGCCACCACGAACAGCGCGCCGGTCCGCTCCGACAATTCGTTCACCGCCTGCTCGACGGGGTCCAGTTCGGGGGTGTCGACAGTGCCGATGCTCATGTTGACGACCTTGGCCTTGACCTCGACGGCGGCCCACTCCATGCCGGCCAGCATGGCCGAGTCCGTGGGCACGGAACCCAGCTTGCCGAGGGCGATCTTCGCGTCGGGCGCCACGCCCTTGTACTTCTCCCCGGCCCCGGCGACGATCGAGGACACATGGGTGCCGTGTCCAATCTTGTCGCTGATGTCGGGTTCGCTGCTGAAGTTGCGCGACTGCGTCACGACGTCCTTCAGGTCAGGGTGGCCCGGGTCGTACCCGGAGTCGAGCACGGCGACCGTGACGCCCTTGCCGGTGTAGCCCTGTTTCCACGCCTCGGGGGCGCCGATCTGCTTGACGCTCTGGTCCAGGCTGTACGAGCGGCGGCCGTCCAGCCAGAGCTTGGTCGCCCCGGAGGTCAGCGTGCGGGCGCCGGCCGTCAGGTCGTGCCACGTCTGGGCCGCGTTCGCCTTGGGCAGGCGCATCGTGCTCATGCCCAGTGAGGCCAGCCGCCGGGTCTGTGCCGCGCCGCGCAACTCCTGCTGAGGTGACTGGAGGATCAGCGGGATCTCGTTCGTGGCGGAGTCGCCGTAATCCCACTGGATGAGCTGGGTGATGTCGAAGAGCCGCTTGTCCAGCACGCCCTTGGCGATCAGTGGCCTGGCGTCGGAGGGGATCACGTACAGATGGCCCCCGATCATCTGCCTTGTGAACGTCACCTCCCGGTCCAGGGCGGGCGTCACGCTGTAGCCCTTTCCCGCGACCGTGACCCGGTCGCCGGTGATCAGGGTCACGGCGTTGTCCGCAGGGCCGGTGGGTTGGGGTGTGGCCGATAACGGGGTGGTCCCCGTCAGCAGGGTGATGACCAGCGCGCCAGCGGTGATCACGATGGGTTTGGTTCTCACATGATCGTAAATGTCCGGCAATTTCAGGATGTGACAGTTGAACACTTGCATTGCTTCCAATACAGCCGTATAGACTCTTGGGCGTGCGACCAATATCTGAAGAGGACCTGACGACGCGCGCTCGCATCCGTGACGCCGCCATGGCGCTGTTCGCCGAGCAGGGGATCAAGGCCACCACGATCCGCGGGATCGCCGAGGCCGCCAAAGTCTCGCCCGGCCTGGTGCAGCACCACTTCGGCGCCAAGGAAGAGCTGAGACGGGCTTGTGACGAGTACGTCCTCAGCTACCTGCGTGAACAGGTCAGCACAGGTATCACCGACCACAACCTGGAAAAGCCGGAATTCATCGAGAGCGTCCACCGCACCGCGCCGCCCCTGATGAAGTACCTCGGCCGCGCGCTCGTGGACGGCTCTCCCGCGGCCGCCGCCATGTTCGACGAACTCGTGAACGTGACGGAGGAGCACCTCGCCGGCGGAGACCAGCACTCCAAGGACGACCACCGCGCCCGCGCCACCGTGCTGACGGCGATGAAGCTGGGCATCAGCGTGCTGCACGAGCACGTCTCCCGCGCGCTCGGCACGGACCTCTACGGTCCGCAGGGCACGGTGCGCACCGGCAAGGCCCAGCTCGACCTGATCAAACCGGAGTTCCTCGGCCGCGAGCTGTACGAGCAGGCGCGGACGGGCCTTGCGAAGTTCGAGGGACAACAGTGAACGCCGCGGTGCGCACGCAGGGCCTGGTCAAGACCTTCGGCCAGACCAGGGCCCTGGACGGGCTCGACCTCACCGTCAAGACGGGCGAGGTGCACGGCTTCCTCGGCCCCAACGGCGCAGGCAAGACCACCACGATCCGCATCCTGCTGGGCCAGATGCGCGCCGGCGGCGGCCGGGTGGAGCTGCTCAGCGGCGATCCCTGGCAGGACGCCACGGAGCTGCACCGACGGCTCGCGTACGTGCCCGGCGACGTCACGCTGTGGCCGTCGCTGACCGGCGGTGAGGTCATCGACCTGCTGGGCAGGGTGCGCGGCGGCCTCGACCCCCGGCGACGCGCCGAGCTGCTGGAGCGTTTCGAGCTCGACCCGCGCAAGAAGTGCAGAAGCTACTCCAAGGGCAACCGGCAGAAGGTGGCGCTGGTGGCCGCGTTCGCCTCCGACGTGGAGCTGCTGGTGCTCGACGAGCCGACCTCGGGCCTGGACCCGCTGATGGAGGCGGTCTTCAACGACTATGTCCTGCGGGAGAAGAGCAGTGGCCGCACCGTGCTGCTGTCCAGCCACATCCTGTCGGAAGTGGAGGCGTTGTGCGACCGCGTGAGCATCATCCGCGCCGGCCGCACCGTCGAATCCGGCACCCTGACCGACCTGCGCCACCTCACCCGCACGTCGGTGACGGCCGAGCTGATCGGGCCCGCGCCCGGCCTGGCCGCGCTGCCCGGCGTGCACGACCTCGCCGTGGACGGCACCCGGCTGCGCTGCCAGGTGGACGACGCCGCGCTCACGCCGGTGCTCGCCGAGCTGGCCCGGGCCGGTGTGCGCACGCTCACCACCCAGCCGCCGACGCTGGAGGAGTTGTTCCTGCGCCACTACGAGGGAGCCGCGAGATGACCGGAACCTGGACGCTGATCAGGCTCATCGTGCGCAGGGACCGCGTGCCGCTGGCGGCGTGGGTCGCGATCACCGCGGTGTTGCCGGCCGGCATCGCCGCCTCCACCGCGTCCCTGTACGCCGACCATGCCGCCAGAGACGCCTTCGCGGCGGCCTCGATGAGCAGTCCCGCGCAGCTGGCCACCCGCGGCGTCGTCTACGACGCCGGCGTCGGCGGCCTGACCGCCTGGACGCTCGGCTCGTCCCTCGCCCTGATCGGCGGGCTGATCAGCATCCTGGTGATGATCAGGCACACCAGGGGCGAGGAGGAGACCGGCCGGCGTGAGCTGCTCTCCTCGGGCGTTGTGGGCCGCCACGCCCCGCTGGCCGCCGCGCTCGCGGTCGTGCTCGCCGCCAACCTGCTGCTGGGCCTGCTGGCCGTGCCCGGCCTGATCGGCAACGGCCTGCCCACGGGCTCCTCCCTGCTGTTCGGGCTCTCCATCGCCGCGGGCGGCTGGGCGCTCGCGGCCGTGGCCGCCGTCGCCGCGCAGCTCACCGCCGCGTCCGGTGCGGCCCGCGGCATCGCGATCGCCGCCGGCGGGCTGCTGTTCGCGCTGCGCTCGACGGCCGACGCCGGCGGCATCGCCTGGACGGCCTGGCTGTCGCCGTTCGGCTGGGTCCGGCTGACCCGGCCCTACGCCGGTGACCGGTGGTGGGTGCTGGGGCTGGTCGCGGTGTTCGTCGTCGTGCTGACCGCGGCGGCGTTCTGGCTGTCCACGCGGCGTGACATGGCCGGCGGCCTGGTTCCCGCCCGTCCTGGACCGGCCGCCGGAGCGCCGGCGGGCTCGTTCGGCCTGGCCGCCCGCCTGCACCGGGGCACGCTCGCGGGCTTCGCGGTCGGTTTCACCCTGATGGGCGCGCTGCTCGGGCTGGCGGCGCGCGGGCTGGACACCCAGTTGGACACGCCGCAGTTCCGGGAACTGGCCGCGACCCTCGGCGGCGCCGGCGCCCGCGTCTCTGACGTGTTCTTCACATTCATGATGTACGTGCTCAGCCAGCTCGTCTCAGCGGCGGCACTGGTGTCGGCGCTGCGCGCCCGCGGCGAGGAGGCATCGGGCCGGGCCGACCTGCTGCTGTCCACCCCGGTCGGCCGCCTGCGCTGGGCGCTGAGCCACCTGACCTTCGCCGTCGCGGGCCCCGCGCTGCTTCTGGCCGCCATGGGCGCGGCGGCCGGGCTCACCTATGACGGCGACCTGGCCCGGGTCGCCGCGGCCACGCTGGCCTACCTGCCCGCGGTCTGGACCGTGGTCGGGATCGCGACGCTGGTGTTCGGCCTGCTGCCCCGGCTGGCGACCGCCGTGAGCTGGACCGTGCTCGGTCTCTTCCTGCTGGTCGATCTGCTGGCGGAGTTCAAGCTGGCCGACGGTTTCGTCCTGGACCTGTCGCCGTTCGTGCACGTGCCGGCGCTGCTGCTGGGCGGCGCCTCGTCCCCGGTGGCACCGCTCCTGGGGCTGACCGCGACGGCCGTCATCCTGGCCACGGCGGGGCTGGCGTTCCTGCGCCGCCGCGACCTGATGCCCTCTGCCTGAGGTACATCATCATGTACACATGAAGGTGATGACCATGTCCGATTCGTCGCGCCCCTGGCGACGCCAAGGAGGGATCCGGTACGAGGTCAGCAGCCGAGGCCGCTGGCGAGGCCGATGGACGGGTTTCCGGAGACGCTTCTGCACCCCCAGGTGCCCGCGTAATAGCCCGACGTGATCGTTATCGAGCCGGGCTGCCCGGAAACCGGGCCTGATCCCGTGCAGCCGGAGGCGATGATGTGGTAGCCGACGATGTCGCCCAGGTACGTACGGGTCCCGCTGGTGCAGGTGAAGGTGCTGGCGTGCGCGGCCCCGGCCGGCAGCGAGGCCGCGGCGAGCGCAAGGACCGAGGTGATGGCGAGTCGTCTCACCCAGGAGATCATGCGGTGCCCTTTCTCTCGAGGAGATCTGGCTCCTACCCGGGGGACCCGAAATCGTCACGCTCCGCGCCTGTCCACAACCGGACAGTACGCCCCTTCGGTCGCTAGGGCATGGCACCGGAAAAGGCGGTGGACCAGGTCACTCCGCCGGTCGGTATGTGTTCCAGGTATCGTGCGTCGCTCACGGTCGCGGTGAAGTACGCGCACGGCATGGTGAAGGCGTCGAGGAGTTCGCCGAGCTCGTCTTGGCTGAGGTCGTCGATCGAGCGCCCCTCCGGCAGGCCCACCGGGTCCTCCACCGTGAACGAGGTGATGATCTCGGCCGCACGCCGTGAGAACTCGGCGGGTTTGGGCGCCAGCATGATGTAGTGGGACTCGCCGTCGAAGCCCTCACCGCGCCTGCGGCCGAGTTCGTCCCGGTAGAAGTCCGTGGCCTTGACCTTCGGCAGGCGCACCTCTTTGGTGTTCTCTTCGAGAAGGTAGCCCTCCTTGTCGACCCGTACTTTCCGGCCCGCGAAGAGTTCGTTGAGTTCTTCGTACTCGGCGTGGACGGGGGAGCGGGTCAGTTCCTTTCCTTCCCCGGGGGCGAAAGGCGGATATGGCGTCTGCATATGCCACCAGGCGTCCATCAGGAGCTGCAGGGGAAACTCGATGTTCGTGGGGAAGAAAGCGGCGTCCACGTTGATGATTTCCACGTTGCCGCCCAAGGTGCGCTCCGCATCCGGTATCGGGTCGGTGCACCTTTCCAGCGAAACGTCGAACAGCATCGTCATGGTGGGCCCCTCGATCGGATTTTCCGGCCCGGACAAGTATAACGATCATGGTCTCGCCCGAAGGGTCGTTCCGATCAGGCGAAGCCGGTGAACGGCAGGTGTTCGCCGGCCACATACGAACCCTTCATTTCAACGAGACCGGCCCTCGCGGTGGATCGTGATCTCGTATGAGTAGCGGTCGCCTCGGTAGATCGACTTGGCCAGTTCGGCCGCCCGTCCCCGCTGGTCGTAGGTGACCCGCTCCACGAGCAGTGCGGGCGCGAGCGGTCGCACGGCCAGCAGTTCCGCTTCCTCCAGCTCCAGCACGGTGGCCTTGATCGACTGGTCGGCCCGCTCAAGCCTGATCTTGTAGGCGCGCTCGAGCACGTCGTACAGCGACCCGTCCATCGGCTGGTCGAGCAGGCCCGGCGCGATCGCGATGGGCACGTAGGAGTGTTCCAGGCACATCGGCGTGCCGTTGGCCGTGCGTACGCGCCGGATGCGCACCACCGGGTCGGCAGGGCTGATGCCCAACGCGAAGCCCACCCGCGCCCCCGCGGGCACCTGCGCCGCGTCGATGAGGCGCGAGCCCGGTTCCAGGCCCCTGCTGCGCATGTCCTCGCTGAACGACGTCAGCTCGATGGTCTTGGCGATGCTCTTGTGGCTGACGAATGTGCCCGCGCCCTGCACCCGGTAGACGAGCTGGTCGGTCTCCAGCCGGTCGACCGCCCGGCGGACCGTCAGCCTGCTGACGCCGAACTGCTCGGCGAGGTCGCGTTCCGTCGGCAGCTTCTCGCCCGGCTGCAGCTCCCTGTCGATGAGGGCGAGCAGGTGGGCCCTGAGCTGGCCGGTCTTGGTCTCCTGCGGTGCTTCCAACTTGCTCACCCGTCGCCGTCCTCTTGACGTGCTGATCGTAATTGGGCTATACCAATCGTGCAAATGGAGGTGGATATGACTACACCATTATTCCGCGTACGTGACCGGCGGGGAAGGGTGCTCGCCGCTGGGATGCTGGCGCTGTCGCTGGCCGCCTGCGGCTCGGGCGGCGCGAGCGGTGACGGCGGCCCGACGACCATCACCTTCTCCTACCTGTGGTCGGGCCCTGAGGCCCAGGCCCTGGAGAAGATCATCGCGGAGTTCAACGCGAGCCAGCGGAAGATCGTGGTCAAGGGCGTGTCCAGCCCGGACACGCAGAAGCAGCTCGCCTCCATGGCAAGCGCCGGCGGCGCCTTCGACATCTCCGACAACTTCGGAAGCAACGTGGGCGCGTGGGCGGCCAAGGGCGTGCTGGAGCCGCTGGATGAGTACATGTCCAAGGACGGCTTCGACACCGCCGACATCGTGCCCGCCGCGCTCAAGCAGATGACCTACGAGGGCAAGACGTATTCGCTGCCCGTCGCCACCCACTCCTTCCAACTTCTCTACAACAAGAAACTGCTGGCCGAGGCCGGGTTGAAGGAGCCGCCCAAGACCACGGAAGGCTGGGCCGCCGCGATCGCCAAGCTGACCAAGGTCGACGGCGACGGCAACCTCGTACAGCTCGGATTGGGCAACCCCGAAAGTAATTCTACTTTCACCACCATGGGGTACCAATTCGGCGGCGACTGGTACGACACCGCGGGCAGGCCCACCCCGGCCGCCCCCGGCAACCTGGCCGCGCTGAGGTTCTACACCGACAACGTGACCGGCAAGTACGGCGTCGACAAGGTCAGGAAGTTCACCTCCGGCTTCGGCGAGTACGCCTCCCCGCAGAACCCGTTCTACATCGGCAAGGTCGCCATGGTCGTCGACGGCGAGTGGCAGGCCCGCTTCATCGGCGACAACGCCCCCAAGCTGGACTGGGACGTGGCCCCGCTGCCGCATCCCGCAGGCCGTCCCGAACTGGCCGGCACGACCCAGCTCACGGCGAGCACCCTGTTCATCCCGCGCAACTCCAAGCGCAAGGCGCAGGCGTGGGAGTTCATGAAGTTCCTCATGGGCAAGAAGGCCATGGCGGAATTCACCTTCGCGCTGGCCAACCTGCCCTCGCGGCTGTCGCTGCTGGACGACGCCAAGTACGACGGCATCCCGCGCTTCGACCCTTGGTTGAAGGCGCTCAAGAGCCCGAACGTCAAGGTCCTGGCCAGCATGCCCTACAGCCAGGAGTACACCACCGACCTGACGGCGGGCTTCGACCAGGTGACACGCGCGGCCACGGCGCCCGACCAGGCCATGCGGTCCGTCGCCGAGAAGGCCGCCGGATATGCGAAATAGACGGCAGCTCCTGCTGGGGCTGGCGTTCGCCGCGCCGTGGCTCGTCGGGTTCGTGCTCCTGTACGCGGGCCCGATCATCGCCTCGGCCGTCTACAGCCTGACCGACTTCAACCTCTTCCAGGACCCCTCGTTCGTCGGCCTGGACAACTACCAGCGGATGCTGGACGACGACCGGTTCTGGAAGAGCCTGGCCAACACGGCGTACCTGACGCTGATCGGCGTGCCGCTCGGGCTGCTGCTGTCGCTCGGCTGCGCGATGCTGCTCAACCTGCCCGTGCGCGGGCAGCCGCTGTTCCGCGCGGTGGTCTACCTGCCGACGATCCTGCCCATCGTGGTGACCACGTACGTGTGGCGGTGGCTGCTCAACGCCCAGTACGGCTACGTCAACGAGATCACCGGCCTGGTCGGGCTCGAACCCGCCTGGCTGGAGGACCCGGCCTGGACCAAGCCCGCGATCCTGCTCATCGGCCTGTGGAGCATCGGCGGCAGCACGGTGATCTACCTGGCGGCGCTGCGCGACGTGCCCAGGGAGTACTACGAGGCGGCCATGGTCGACGGCGCCGGCTGGTGGACCCGCTTCCGCCGGGTCACGCTGCCCATGATCACCCCGGTGACGCTGTTCCAGGCGGTCACCAGCGTGATCGCCTACCTGCAGATCTTCGCGCAGCCGTTCCTGCTGGCCCAGAACCGGCTCAACCAGTCCACCGCGGGCCCCGACGACTCGATGCTGACCTACTCCATGTACCTGTTCCAGAACGCCTTCGTCTACCTCAAGATGGGCTACGCCTCCGCGATGGCCTGGGCGTTGTTCGTGCTCACCATCGCGGTCACCGCCGTGATCGCCCTGTCGTCGCGCAGGTGGGTGCACTATGGCCTCCGCTGACACGCTGCTCCCGCGCCGGGTCGCCGGACGCCGGCGCGACGTGCGCAGGCGGGCCGCGGGGCGGGCGGCGCGCGGCTACACCGGGCTGGCCGTGATGTGCGCGGGCTTCCTCCTGCCCTTCGTGATCATGGTGGCCACGTCGTTCAAGACGCCCGAGGACATCTTCGCCTTCCCGCCGAAGCTGCTGCCCCAGGAGTGGACGTTCGGCAACTACGCGCAGGCCACCGAGGTCATGCCGTTCTGGCGCTATTTGGGCAACACCATTGTGCTGAGCATCCTCACCGTCACGGGGAGCGTGCTGTCGAGCCCGCTGGTGGCCTACGCGCTGGCCAAGGTGCGCTGGCGGGGCAGGGGAGTGGTGTTCTTCCTGGTCGTGGCGACCATGATGCTGCCGCCGCAGGTCACGCTCATCCCGCTCTACCTGATGTGGAACAAGGTCGGGCTCGCGGGGACGTACCTGCCGCTGGTCCTGCCGGCCTTCCTCGGCACGCCGTTCTACATCTTCCTGCTGCGGCAGTTCCTCGTGAACGTGCCGGACGAACTGCTGGAGGCGGCCCGCATCGACGGCGCCTCGGAGTTCGGCGTCTACTGGCGGGTGGTGCTGCCGCTGACCAGGCCCGCGCTCATCACGGTGGCGGTCTTCCAGTTCGTCGCCACCTGGACCGACTTCCTGTCGCCGCTGATCTACCTCAACGACAGCAGTCAGTACACGTTGTCGGTCGGGCTCTACAACTTCTTCTCCGAGCACGGGGTGGCCTGGGGGCCGCTCATGGCCGCGTGCATGATGTTCGCCGCCCCGGCACTGGTGATCTTCGTACTCGGTCAGCGCTATTTCGTCGACGGCATCGCGACCAGCGGCCTCAAATAACAGGGATTTTTCATGACTTATCTGCCTATAACCGGCACCTTTATCGATGAGATCACCGTGGACATCCCCTCCCAGAACTGGGGCGCCGCCGAGTGGGAGCGGGAGTTCGACACCTTCGTCGAAGCCGGGCTCGACACGGTGGTGCTGATCAGGGCCGGCTGCGGAGAGCGGCTGGCCTGCCCCTCCACGGCCGTGTCGGACCAGGTGCGGACGCTGCCCGTGTACGTGGACCTCGTCAGGCTCTTCCTCGACCTGTCCGCCGCCCGCGGCATCAAGTTCTACCTGGGCCTCTACGACTCCAACTACCACTGGTACCGCCACGACTGGAAGACCGAGGTGCGGATCAACCGCGCCTTCATCACCGAGATGTGGCAGCGCTACGGCGACTCGCCCGCCTTCGCCGGCTGGTACCTGCCGCACGAGACCACCGACTCCAGCCTGCGCATCCTCGACATCAACACCGCGCTGGCCGAAGAGGTCAAGAACCTCACCGGGCTGCCCGTGCTGATCTCCCCCTACTACATGGGCCGCCCCGACATCGCCGGCCACACCGAGCCCCGCACGCTGCCGCGCTCGCCCGAGGAGCACGGGCACGTCTGGCAGGAGATCTTCGAGCGCTACACCGGGCTCGTCGACCACTGCGCCTTCCAGGACGCCACCACCGACCCGCTGCGCCTGGTCGACTACACCAAGGCCACCGTCGAGGCGGCCAAGGGCAGCGGGATCGCGATCTGGTCCAACGCCGAGACGTTCGACCGGGACATGCCGATCAGGTTCCCGCCGACCGACTGGCGCAAGCTCGCCCACCGGCTCGACGCCGTCCAGCCGTACGTCGAGAAGATCATCACCTTCGAGTTCCCGCACTTCATGAGCCCGAACTCGATGTGGCCCTCGGCGCACGGCCTGTACCGCCGCTACCGCGAGCTGATCGAGGACCGCACCCGATGACCGTGGCGACCGATCCGGTGAGCGCGATCGAGGGCGGGCTGGTGGTGAGCTGCCAGGCGCCGGAAGGGCACCCGCTGCGCGACCCGGACGTCATGGCGCTGCTGGCCCGCTGCGCCGAACAGGGCGGGGCCGCCGGGCTCCGGGTGAACGGCCCCGCCGACGTCCGCGCCGTCCGCGCCGTCACCGACCTGCCGGTCATCGGGCTCACCAAGGTCACCCGTCCTGGGATCCGTCCGCTGATCACGCCGGGGTTCGCGCTGTGCGAGGAGCTCGTACGCGCCGGGGCCGACGTGGTCGCCCTGGAGGTCACCGACGAGGTCGCGCCCGTCGCGGGGGACCTGATGGGGCTGGTCAAGCGGGTGCGGGCCGACCTCGGGGTGCCGGTGATGGCCGACGTCTCGACGCTGGAGGAAGGGCTGCGGGCCTGGTCGTGGGGGGCCGACGTGGTCTCCACCACGTTGTCCGGCTACACCCCTTATACGGCCTCTGGGATGGAGCCGGACCTGGAACTGGTGGGAGAGCTCGCCTCGCGCGGGGTCCGCACCGTGGCCGAGGGGCGCCTGCGTACCGGGGGGCATGTGACGGGGGCGTTCGAGCGGGGGGCGTGGGCGGTCGTGGTCGGCGCGGCCATCACCGACCCGGTCGCCATCACCCGCCGCCTCGCCGCTGCCGCACCCGGACGGACCCGCCGATGACCGGCACGGCCGGGGAAGTCGTGATCGGTGTGGACATCGGCGGCACCAAGACGGCCGCCGCCGTGGTGTCCTTCGACCCCATGGATTCCGCAGCGTCCATGGGATCCTTCGGCCCCACGGCGGCGCCCGGCGGCTCCGGGCCGGGCATGGTGGCGTCCAATGGCGTGGAGCCGGGCGCGGCGGCTTTCCCCGGTGGGCGGATTCTGCGTTCCGCGCGGACTCCCACACCGGCGGCCGACGGGGGCGCGGCGGTGCTGGAGGCCGCGTTGCGGCTGGCCGCCGCAGAGGTGGCGTGGGCTCAGGAGCGTGGCCTGCGCGTGACGGCGTGCGGGGTGGGCAGCGCCGGGACGATCGGCGACGACGGCGTGGTCACCCACGCCACCGACGCCCTGCCCGGCTGGCGCGGCACCGACCTGCCCGCCGCCTTCGGTGACCGGCTCGGGGTTCCGGTCACCGTCCTCAACGACGTCCACGCCTGGGCGCTCGGCGAGAGCCGCTTCGGTGCCGCACGGGGCAGCCGCCTGGCGCTCGTGCTCACGATCGGCACCGGCATCGGCGGCGCGATCGTCCGGGACGGGCACGTCTTGACGGGCGGGACCGGTACGGCGGGCAGCCTCGGCCACGTCCCGGCCGCGCTGCCCCCGCACGTCCCCGCCACCCGCCCCTGCCCCTGCGGCCGCCCCGGCCACCTGGAGGCGTACGCCTCGGGCCCGGCCATCCTGTCCACCTACCGTCAGCACGGCGGCACCGCGCACGACCTCCGCGACATGGCCCGCGACCCCGGCGACGAGCTCGCCCGGGACGTGATCCACGAGGCCGCGCTCATCCTGGGCCGGACCATCGGGGGCGCCGCCACGCTGCTCGACCCCGACGTCATCGTGCTCGGCGGCGGCGTCACGGCGCTCGGCGACCGCCTGACCGCCCCGCTCGTCCAGGCCGCCCGTCAGGAGGCCCTGCCCGGCCCCGACGCGGTCCCGATCAGGACCACCGCACTGGGCCGGCACGGAGCCGTCCTCGGCGCCGCCGCCTCCACCAACCGCCTCCAAACCATATGAGGAGATGACATTGCATCGCGCGATACCCCTTTTAGCCGCCACGCTCATCACACTGCTCAGCCCCGTCCAGGCACAGGCGACCACCGCACCCGCGTCGTGCACGACCACGCCGCGCCTGTCCGGCTCGTTCCTTCAGCCCGGCCTGGGCGACACGTGGGAGCCGGAGACGTGGAGCCAGGAGCTCGGCGTGCTCGGCCGCGCCTGCATGGACCAGCTCGTCCTGCAGTGGACCGCCGACAGCAGGGCCAAGGAGACGGTCTACCCGACGTCCATGGCGGGCTGGACCCAGGGCACCGAGACCGACGTGGTCGAAAAGGCGCTGGCCGCCGCCGACAGCGCCGGCATGCAGGTGTACCTGGGGCTTCAGGTCAACGACGACTGGTGGAACAAGTACGCCGACGACACCGCCTGGCTCGACAACGAGGCCACCGTCGCCAACCGCATCGCCGACGAGCTGTGGACGAAGTACCGGGGCCACCAGTCGCTCACGGGCTGGTACCTGTCGTTCGAGGTGGACAACTGGAACTTCGGCGAGGCCGCCGACCAGGCCGCGATGGCCGCCTTCTACAAGAAGGTCGCCGACCACCTGCACACGCTCTCGCCGGGCAAGCCGGTCGTCATCTCGCCGTTCTTCAACACCGCGGGCGGCCTCACCACGGCCCAGTGGCAGAGCATGTGGACGACGATCCTGGCCACCAGCCCGATCGACGTCATCGCGCTGCAGGACGGCGTCGGCGCGGGGCACGCCACCACGGGCCGGCTCGCGGCCTGGTTCGCGGCCACCAAGAACGCGATCAACGCGGCCCGTCCGACCACCAAGCTCTGGGCGGACACCGAGACGTTCACCCCCGACTTCACCCCGATGGCGACCAAGGACATCGTGGCCGACATGCGGGCCGTCCAGCCGTACGTCTCCGGCTACTGGAGTTTCTCCTACGACCACTACCAGAGCCCGCTGCAGGTCGCGGCCGTGCACGACGCCGCCTACCGCGACTATCTCGCCACCGGCTCGGTGGAGACGGTCGCGCCGACCACGCCCACGGGCCTGACGGCCACCGCCACCGGCCCGCTGACGGTCTCGCTGTCCTGGAACGCCTCCACCGACGCCATCGGCGTGGCCGGCTACCAGATCATCCGCAACGGCGTCGTGGTCAAGAACCTGCAGGGCACCGCGACCACGTTCACCGACGACGGGCTCGACCCCTCGACGGCCTACACCTATTCGGTCAAGGCGTTCGACGCGGCGGGCAACGTCTCGGCCGCGAGCTCCCAGAAGCCGGCGACTACCCCCGCCGCGCCCGCCAACCCGACCAACCTGGCGGCCGGCCGGGCGTACACGGTGTCCATGCCGGCCGCGGCCTCCTACCCCGACGCCGGGGCCGAGCTCACGGACGGCGTGTACGGCGCCGCGACGTACGGCGACGCCGCCTGGCAGGGCCGCAACACCGCGGCCCCGTACTCGGTGGTGGTGGACCTGGGGGCGGCCAAGCGCGTCAAGGAGGTCCAGAGTGACTGGCTGCAGGTCAAGGGCGTGTACATCTTCCTGCCCAAGAAGGTGACCTACGAGACGTCGTCCGACGGCGTCGCCTACACCGCCCTGGGCTCGGTCAACGCACCGGCCGCGGGGGACGCGGACCAGTCCCGCAAGTACCGGCTCCTCGGCGTGGACCGCACGGCCCGCTACGTGCGGGTCACCGTCGAACCGGTCAGCAGCGCCTGGTCCATGCCCGACGAGATCGAGGTCCGCACCGACACCGCGTGACCCACCGCTGCCCATCACCCTGATGACGCTCGTGCGCCCATGGAAAGCCGCTATTTTGTGATCTCCTCGTGGGATCCCAACGACACGGCTGTAGGTGGACGGAGCATGAAAAAGGCAATCGCGCGATTAGAGATCGGGCTGATCGTGGCCGGGCTGATCGCGATCGCGGTGCTGCGTCCGCACGGCCTATGGGGCGACGGCGGGGTGCGCTACACCGATCTCACGCAGTTGCTGACGACCGGCGCGGTGCCCGACGGCAAGTATTCGATGATCGGCCCGCTGTTCTCCGCCCCGCTGTGGCTGGCCGGCCAGTTCTGGGACGTCGGAGAGTCGTGGGTGGCGCACTACAACGACGTCGTTTTCGCGCTGGGCCTGCTGGCGTTCTATTGGCTGCTGCGCGACAGGATGCCCCGCGAGATTCTCCGGACCTTCCTGCTGTTGCTGGTCTTCGCGTCGATGTTCGCCAAGCATCTGACCCTTTACTACGGTGAGGTGTTCACCGCCGTCCTGGTGGCGGTGGGCACCATCGCCGTCGTCACCGGGCGTCGTGGCGGGTGGGTGGCCATTGTCACGGGTGTGGCCAACACGCCCGCGTCCCTGGCCGGGCTGGGGTTCCTGGCCCTCAGACGAGCGTGGGACACGCGGCGGGTGTGGTGCCTGGCGGCGATTTTCGCGGCGGGCGGCCTCGTGCTGGCCGAGGCGTGGATACGGCGCGGCAGCCCGTTTCTCACCGGGTACGAAGGCCGGAACCAGGGCTTCGACTCGGTCATGCCGTATTCGGGACTACCCGGCTTCAGCTACCCCCTGCTCTTCGGGCTGCTGTCCCTTCTGCTGTCGTTCGGCAAGGGGCTCGTGTTCTTCGCGCCCGGCCTTTTCCTGCCGGTTCGGGAGAGGCTGAAGGATTTGCCGGCCGTGGGTGCGCTGTATGGCATGTGGCTGGCGTTCACCGTGGGCCTGATCTTGCTCTACGCCAATTACTGGGCCTGGAGCGGGGCGCATTTCTGGGGGCCGAGGTATTTGTTGTTCGCGTCCCTTCCGGCCTGCCTGGTGCTGGCGGTTCGCGCGCATCGCCCGTACGAGGCCCTCCTTCCCAACGTGCTGACCTTGGTGGCGCTCGCGCTGTCGATCTGGGTGGGCGTGAGCGGAGCCGTCTTCGGCGACATCGCCGCCACGCCGGCCGGCTGCCGGGCAGAGGGGCTGAGGTACGAGGAGGCGCTGTGCTACTACACCCCGGAATTCAGCGCCCTGTGGTACCCGTTCGTCGCGCACCCCACCCTGGACGCGGCCCAGGTGACGTACCTGGTGTTCGGGCTGGCCGTCGGCGTGTTCCTGCTGGCGCGCCCGGCGCTCGTCGTGTTCCGCGAGGTGTACGGACGGGGGCTGGCGATCGTACGGAGCCGTTGACCGAGTCAATACAGTGGCGAAGTGACAATCCAGGTGATCGTGCTGAACGGCGGCTCCAGCTCCGGCAAATCCGGAATCGTCCGGTGCCTGCAGGCGGTCCTGACGGAGCCGTGGCTCGCCGTCGGGGTGGACACGCTGATCCAGATGATGCCCACGTCCGGCTCCCTCATCGAGCTCGCCCCCGACGGCGAGGTGAACGTCGGGCCGGGGTTCATGCCGCTGCAGGCGGCGTGGATGGAGGGGGTCGCCGCGATGGTCCGCGCGGGCGCCCGGGTCGTCATCGACGAGGTCTTCCTCGGCGGCGCGGCGTCCCAGCAGCGGTGGCAGAAGGCCCTCGCCGGGCTGAACGTGTTGTGGGTCGGCGTGCGGTGCGAGAGCGCGGTCGCCGCGGGCCGCGAGGTCGCCCGAGGAGACCGGGTACGGGGGATGGCGGTGTCGCAGGCGGAGCTGGTTCACCAGGGCGTGGTCTATGACCTGGAGGTGGACACCACACACACCGAGTCCCTGGTGTGCGCGCAGACCATCGCCGCCCGTGTCGGAGCTAGAGGATCGGTTGATGTTCTGTTGGGATCTCTTGCCTCAATCGTCACGGCACCATCACCCGACAGGCACCCAAAGTGACACGATGATCGCAGATCGCGGTGTGACGATGTGAAAGTCCGTCACGGTGACCAGGCGCACAGCGCGCCTTCGTCCAGAATCGAGGAGCCTGCGATGGCCACGTATCAAACCGAGATCCACACGGGCGGCGGAGGATGGCAGCGGGACGAGCCGCTGACGCTGAGCATCCGAAACCGCGACGACGTCATCCCCGAAGACGGCCGGCCCCCCACAGGAGCCACGGTCACCTGGAGCACCCCGCGTGCGGGCAGCGGTTCGGTGACGTTCTTCGATGAAGGCACCAGGTTCGAGGGAACGGCGCAGTTCCCCAATGAGGGGCCGGTCGGCTACCGGGGCAAGTTCGCCGGGTAATCGGCGCCGGAGCGGCTCGCCACTCCCGAGGGGGCGGCGGGCCGCATGTTCACACCTCCTGACGGCCCAGGACGTTGTCCGGCTGGTTCAGCCAGATCCGTTGCCCCTCGGACGTGACGGTGATGCCGAAGTCCCGCCAGGACGGCTCTCCCCAGCCGACCCATGCGGCGTACGCCCGCAGAACCTCGTCCCACACGGGCCGTTCGCCCACCTGCTGGACGGCATGCTTCGCCGAGCCCGGCCGCCACGTGGCCGTCGCCCACGAGCGCGGCTCGTCCGGGTCCCCCACGAACATCCGCCAGTACTCGCCGTCTCCGTCGACGCCGGAGCTCGTGGACGACTTGAGCTCGGTCAGCGCGGCGATCGCCAGATCTGCGCCGGCGGACAGGTCGTCGAGTGCCCGCGGATCCAGCGCCGACCAATAGCGGCGTGTCTCGCCGCCGGTTGGGTCCTCGTACGGTGCCGGTCGCTGGGCCCGCATCCACATGTACGAGGCGAACCCGGTCACCCGCCCCACGGCGGTGCCGTCGGCCTGTACTTCCAGGCGCAGGGCGTGGTGGATGCCGTAGCCGGGCTGCCACGGCAGCACGATGACCGCGCCCGGCCTGCACTGCTCGACCCACGCGTATGGGATCCGGCGGATGCCACACGTGACGTGGACCCGGTCATGGGGCGCGCGGTCGGCGCACCCCAGCGCCCCGTCTCCGACAAGCAGCCGGGGTGAGTAGCCGGCCTCACCCACGTTCTTCGCGGCCTGCTCGGCGACGGCCTGGTCCACCTCGATGGAGGTCACCTCCCCCTGATCTCCAACGAGGTGGGACAGCAGCGCGGCTGTCCATCCCGTGCCTGTGCCGATCTCCAGCACCCGCATGCCGGGCTCGATATCCAGTTGGTCGAGCAGGTCGGCGACCGTGCTGGGCGCGGACGCCGACGACGTGTAGTCGCCCTCTATCGCGGTGAGCGGGGTGTTGCCGTCGTCGAGTTGCGTGACGACGGAGTGCTGCCCGTAGGCGGCGTCCCACCAGGCGTCGGGGTTCTCGGTCTTGTCGATCAGGTAGGCGGGGGACGGGTCGCTGGGGGCGACCAGGCCCACGTCGGGGAGGAACTGGTGGCGGGGTACCGCGCGGATCGCCGCCTTGACGGGGTCCGCGACCAGGCTCTTGGGGTCGAGTTTGGCGATCATGGCGTTCATACGACTGTCGAGGTCCACTACTTGCCGCCGCCCTTCCCGCCTTTACCTCCCTTGGCGTGGCCGCCTTTGCTCTGGTTGTCGTGATCCTGGGTACTGCCCGTGCCACCCTCCTTGCCGGTGACCTCCTGGTCCTTCGGGCTGTTCGGGTCCGTGTGTTCCCCCATGCCATTCTCCTTTCGCGATGCGGTGATACCCCGGCAGGGGATGATCTTCTGCCGGGGGCTTTTGGTCGCCCCGAGCGGGGCGATGAGGGCCGGGTCCCGCGGAAGCAAGCAAACGCGGGACCCGGCCCGACCCCCAGCCCTGTAGACCGGGAGCCCTTCGGAAATGCCGCCGTTCTCATACGGCGGGCATCTCCGGCAGCCGCCCCAGGAGGTCCCACGGCCGTCCGCAGCGACGCCAGGTGGGTGGCGGCGCGGAAGCCCTTCCTGAGGACGGCGTCGGGGGCTACTCGCCGACGGCCTCTTCGGTCTTGCGCAGGTCCCGCAGGGTGACCAGGAGTTGGACGGCGAGCGCGTACTCCAGCCGGTGGAACGCCTCCAGCGGGATCACCGCGTTCGCCTCCACAGCAGCCGGTCCTGCCGGGCTGGGCCGCATCACGTTGGCGATCACCCCGTACAGCTCTACACGGCCCACCGTGTAGATTGCCGCGTCGTGCCTCAGCCGTGGGCAGGTGGCCAGCGCCTCGGGGACGCACGAGCGGCAGGTGGGCGGCGAGTTGGTGTAGCCCGCCCCGGTCACGGCGCTGCTCGGATCGTTGGCCAGAACCCATGAGACCCGCCCGTCCGGACCGGTCGCCGGCCCGCCACACACCTGGCATAGCAGACGCAACATCGCGTTCCGCTGCCTGAAGGTGTTCACCAGCTTCCACAGCGGCCTGCCGCGCCGGTGCAGACCCTGCCGCGACCACAACACACCGAACATCCAGTCCTGCGCGATGGCATCGGCGTAGCACAGCCGCCACCCATCCGTGGCCTCCTGGTCGCGCGCGAAGGTGAGCCGGTACGGCAACCGCTCCTCGTCGTAGGCGGTGATGTACGGCACCCGCACACCGATCGCGGCCCTCATGCCGCGTCGCGCAGAACTGATGGCTGGGTCACGGGCCGACCTCACGGAGCACGGCAAGAATCGTGTTGGCCGCTATCCGCACGTCCTCCAGCGGTCCGAGCACCGGGCCCCACGTCCACCGATAGTGGCCGTGCAACGCCGTCACCATGCCGTTAAGGCCAGGGTCGTCTGGGTTGGCCACACTCAGGTAGGGCTTGTGTTCGGTGCCGCGCATTTCCGGCGCCCATCCGCGCTCCACCAGTTCGGCATGCAGCAGTTCAAGTTGTTGCCGCGGGCCAAGAGCCGTGTCGGTCTCCATGGACACAGAAAGTAATGAGTCTGTCACCGCTTGATTCCGTTGGAGCGGAATCACACGAACTTCTTCAGTGAGGAATCCCCATCCGCGCGGCCATCCCGCGCAGCTCTCGGCTGACTGCGGTGGCGTGAGCCCGGGTGAGAAGCACGCCGATGGTTTCCTTGACGGAGTTGTTGTTGCGGATCCGCTGGGGTGCCACCTTCTCGGCCTGCAGCAACCAGGACAGCGCCTCGCGGGACGACTTGGGGTTTCGTGCGAGGCCCCGGCCAACGTCTGCGAGGAAGGAGGCATGGCGGCATCGCGTGCTCTGGAGCTTGCCCTGGTCGACGACCTGGGCCTTCTGCAGCACGCTACCGCCGACGTCACCGGATTCGACCGCGATGCCGACACGCCAGACGCCCACGTTGGTGACGGAGAAGTTCGACCAGTTGCGCGCGGGATCGTCGGGCAGGAGTGTCGCCAGTTGATGAGCTTCGTCCAGCCAAGCCTGCGCGGTGTCGAGCTTGTGCTCGACCGCCGAAGCGAGGCTGGCTGTCAGGGTCAACATGCCGAGGACCGATCTGCCTACGGGGTCGGTCGCGGTCGGCGTCAGGGCGTTTGTCGCCTTCTCGGCGGCCTGCCGGATGCGATCCCAGGTGCCCTCTCGCGGCATCGTTTGGATGCGGCAGTATGCGGCCTTGCCGATGACGACGGGATCGCCGTGGAGGCGGGCGGCTTCCTCGGCGCGGGCCGCCGCCTGATAGGCGAGGTCGGCGTAGCCCAGATCCTTCATCCTGAAGGTGGCGAACATGCACGCCTCGACCAGGGTTTCCAGTGCGAGTCGCTGGGCTTGCTCATCGCGGGGCATTGCTACGTGCGTGTGGAGCTCATCGATGACACCGGGCAGATGCTTGCCGAGTTCGATGTAGTCGCAGCGCGTGAACACTGTCTCCAGCTTCCGCGTGGCCTCGACGAGCTCGTCGAGGGGGCGGGCCTCCTCGCTTGCGGGCTGGGCGAGCGTGTTGGTCTGCAGGGCCATGCGCATGGCGGGGACGGCGGCGTGAGGGGCTGCTTGAACGGGGTCCGCGGACAGGTGAGGCCCACCTACGATGTCGATCTCTGACACCCTCAAGGCCGAGGCCAGTCCGGAGATGTAGGAGCGCCGGTCAAGGGCCTTCAGCCCGCGCTCAATGTCGGATAGGTGGGTTTTGCTCATTCCGGCCTGGTCGGCAACTTCGATCAGGGTCATACGTCGCCACTTACGGAGAGCCCGCAGTCGTGGCCCGATGCTAGTCTCGTCGGACATCAGCCCTGCACCTCCTGAACGGGTCGCATCTTCAGGCTACGGTGTGGGGCCTTTTCTGTCCCGTGCGTATCCGCAGATCATCAGCCCCGCCGTTCCTGACGCGGGCCGTCTGCGTGCATTGATCCCGAGGAGGCCGGGAAATCCGCGTTGTCGGAGGGGGTGTGTAGCGTCCCTGACCATGAGCGACGTTCATGAGGTGACGCTGGCGCTGGATCTGCGTGATGAGCTGTCCGAAGGGGAGTTGGCGGATCTCTGCTGGCACCTGGGGTTCGGTCCGCAGCCGGAGACCCTGAGCATCGTGACGGAGTTCCCGGCCATGGCCTTCGACGAGGAGACCGACGAGTGGATTTCGGTCGACCGTCCCGAGTCGCTGCTGAATCAGCGCGGTCCGGCCGCTCGGGTGGGCGGTGCGGTTTTCTCCGAGCTTTTCAGGCGGGAGAACCCGGCGGGCTGGGCGGTGACCTCTCGGCAGGAGTTGCACCCCGACCAGTTCGACGGAGTCGGCGAGTTGTTGTGCTGGATGGCCACCAAGGTCCACGCCAACCATGTGAACGGCGACGGGTCGGTCACCGTCGGATTCATCAGGTTCCTCGAACAGGCGGTCCCCCAGCCGCTCAAAGTCAACAGCGACGAAGTGAGCTGGCCCTGAACAACCGGAGGTTCGACCATGGGTACGGTCACGACAGGAGGTCGCGCCAGCGCTCGGCCGACTCCAGCGTGTCAAGGCTGACCCGCTCCAGGAACGCCCCGCCTTTGGCCAGCCGGCGCCCTATGACCGTGTCGAGCCCGTACGTCTGCGCCGCCGCCTTGGCGAACTCCGCCGCTTCGAGCGTCTGCCGCGAGCCGGTCGTCACCGAGTGGTACCAGGCGCTGTCGTCGACCACGTAGATGTCGCGACGTCGCTGGGGATCGCGCTCGCGCCTGATCAGCCCCTGCTGGGTCAGGTAGCCCACGGCCATGGAGACAGAGGCCGGGCTGACGTTCAGCCTGCGTGTCAGCTCGGCTGCGGTGAGCCTGCCGTTCTTGCTCAGCCACAGGCCGATGAGCACGCGCGCCATCATCTTCGGCAGCCCCATCCTGACCGCCATCTCGACGACGTCTTCCACCTCGCCCGCCTCGCCGTCCGGCCGTCCGGCCGCGGGTGGGGGAGCCGGTGTGCCGCGTCGTGCCCGCCGCTCTGTCGCCCGGTGCGCCTGCTCGGGCCGGTAACCGCTGGGGCCGCCGTTGCGGCCGACCTCCCGGCTGATCGTCGAGGTCGGCCGGTCGAGCCGCCTGGCGATCTCGGCATAGGAGAGCCCTTCTGTGAGGCCGGTCGCGATGCGCTGGCGGTCCCGCTGAGTCAACCTTCCTCCTGGCATGAGGCCATTATTGCGTTCGCGAGCATCCATTGCAACGATTCGTTGCATTCGCTTCTAGCGTCATTGCATCAGTTTTCGCGCAGTGATCTGCGTATATGTGAATCTTGAATTGACGATTATCCTGAATGCAACGTAGCTTTCAAGATATGTCGAACACGTACTATCGCGACGAGCCGGTCGTCCCGTCCTTCGACCGCGCACCCGCCTGCCCCTTCGCCCCCGCGCCCGAGGTCACCGCCCTGCGCGCCGAGCAGCCGATCGCCCGCCTGGCCGCGCCCGAGGGCGCCCCCGGCGTATGGCTGGTCACCGGCTACGACCTGGTCCGCCAGATCCTCGCCGCCCCGCACTTCAGCTCCCGCTACGAAACCCAGTACCACCCCTTGGCGGGCGGGCACCTGCCGCCCGCCCCCGTCGGCGACCTGACCGGCATGGACGCGCCCGAGCACACCCGCTTCCGCAAGGTGCTGGCGGGCAAGTTCACCGTCCGCAGGATGAACCTGCTCACCGAGCGAGTCACCGAGATCACCCGTGAACGGCTCGACGTGATGGAGCGGCAGGGCCCGCCGGCCGACCTCGTCGAGGTCTTCGCCCAGCCCGTCCCCGCCCTGATGATCGCCGAGCTGCTCGGCGTGCCGTTCGAGGACCGCGAGCGGTTCCAGGCCCAGGCGGGGGCCGTCTCGGACGCAGGGGCCCCCGAGGCGCAGTTCGCCGCCTTCGCCGAACTCGGCGAGTACCTGCGGCGCCTCGTCCTCGCCAAGCGCCAGAAGCCGGCCGATGACCTGCTCAGCGACCTGGCCACGGGCGGCGATCTGACCGACGAGGAGCTCGGCGGCGTGGCCGCCTTCCTGTTCGGCGCCGGCCTCGACACCACCGCCAACATGCTCGCGCTCGGCACCTTCGCCCTGCTGAGCGACCCGGCGCAGCTCGCCGCCCTGCGCGACGACCCCGGCCTGGCCGACAACGCCGTGGAGGAGCTGCTGCGCTACCTGTCCATCGCCGCCACGGGCATGCGCGGGGTGCTGGAGGACGTCGAGCTCGGCGGCAGGAAGCTCAAGGCCGGCGACACGGTCATCATCGCGGTCAACGCCGCCAACAGGGACCCGGCCAAGTTCCCCGACCCCGACGTGCTCGACCTGCGCCGCTCGGCCGCCGGGCACCTCGCCTTCGGCCACGGCATCCACCAGTGCCTCGGCCAGCAGCTCGCCCGCGTCGAGATGCGCGTCGCCTTCCCCGCGCTGCTCGCCCGATTCCCGGCGTTGCGGCTCGCCGTCCCGGCAGAAGAGGTGCCGCTGCGCACCGACCCCGCGCAGGTGTACGGCGTGCGCAGTCTGCCCGTCACCTGGGACCGAGGTTGAGTCCGGTGCGGACCACCGAAACCCCCGCCATCTCGGTGACGGGACTGCGCAAGTCGTACGGCTCGCACCGCGTCCTGGACGGCATCGACCTCACCATCCCGCAGGGCACGGTCTTCTCCCTGCTCGGCCCCAACGGCGCGGGCAAGACCACCACGGTGCAGATCCTGTCCACCCTGATCCAGGCCGACGCGGGCGAGATCAGGGTCGCCGGGCACGACCTGGCCAGAGAACCCGACAAGGTGCGCGCCGCGATCGGCGTCACCGGGCAGTTCTCCGCCGTGGATGGGTTCCTCACCGGCGAGGAGAACCTGCGGCTCATGGCCGACCTGCTCCACCTCGGCCGCTCCAGGGGCCGTGAGCGCAGCCGCGAACTGCTGGAGCGCTTAGACCTCACCGATGCCGCACACAAGCCGGCGGTCACCTACTCGGGCGGCATGCGCCGCCGGCTCGACCTCGCCATGACCATGGTCGGCACGCCCAAACTCATCTTCCTCGACGAGCCGACCACCGGCCTGGACCCACGCAGCCGCCGCACCATGTGGCAGATCATCAGAAATCTGGTCAAACAGGATGGCGTGACCATCTTCCTGACCACGCAGTACCTTGAGGAGGCCGACGAGCTCGCCGACCGCATCGCCCTGCTCAGTCAGGGAGAGCTGGTGGCCGAGGGCACCGCGGACGAGCTCAAGCGGCTGGTCCCCGGCGGCCACATCGTCGTGCGCTTCGCCGACGCCGACGGCTTCCACAGGGCGGCGCCCCACCTCGGCGCCACCTCCCGCGATGACGCGGCGCTCACCGTCCAGATCCCCGACTCCGGCGGCGTCAAGACGCTGAGGAAGCTTCTGGAGCGGCTGGACGCCCAGGCCGTCGACGTCGCCGAACTGTCGGTGCACACCCCCGACCTGGACGACGTCTTCCTCACCCTGACCAAGGAACCCTCCCGATGAGAGCTGTCACCGACTCGGCGACGATGCTGCGCCGCCAGGTCAAACACATCTGGCGCTACCCCTCGCTGATTCTCACGTTCGCCGGCGTCCCCGTGGTGTTCCTGCTGCTGTTCGTCTACGTCTTCGGCGGCACCATGGGCGTGGGCATCGGCGGCGACCGCGCCGCCTACGCCGGCTACCTCACCCCCGGCATCATGATCACGACGATCGCCGGCGCGGCGCAGGGGACCGCGATCTCGGTGGCCACCGACATGGCCGAGGGCATCATCGCCAGGTTCAAGACCATGGCCATCGCCCGCGTCTCGGTGCTCACCGGGCACGTGCTCGGGGCGATGGTGCAGACGTTCATCGCGATCGCGATGGTGACCGTGGCGGCCATGCTGATCGGCTTCCGCCCGTCCGCCTCGGCGCTGGACTGGCTCGGCGTGGTCGGCGTGCTGGCCATGTTCACCTTCGCCATCACCTGGTTGTCGGTCGCGCTCGCCCTGGTCTCCAAGAACGTCACCACGGCCAGCAACCTGCCGATGCCGCTGATGATCCTGCCGTTCCTCGGCAGCGGCTTCGTCCCGACCGAGTCGATGCCGGCCGGACTGCGCTGGTTCGCCGAGCATCAGCCGTTCACCTCCGTCATCGAGACTCTGCGCGCGCTGCTGACCGGCCGCCCCGCCGGCTCCAGCTTCGTGGAGGCGGCCGTCTGGAGCGCGGTCATCGCCCTGGCCGGATACCTGTGGGCGCGCAGGCTCTACAACCGCTGAGGTCCACTCCTTATCCCAGCGAAGGCGGCCACCCCTTCGCCATCGTGCGGTGGCAAGCCCATCGCGCCGCGGCTATCCCCTTGCCATTTTGGCGAAGGCGTCCACCCAGAACCGCTGTTTGTCCTCGGTCTGGCCCACCAGGTAGGTCGCGCGCAGCTTCGGGGGCAGGTGGCGCAGCAGCCGGGCCACGACCTCGATGTGCTCGCGGAGTTGTGACACCTCCGCGTTGGCGAAGATCTGGTGGACCGTGTCGGAGTCGGCGGTGCCCTCGCTGGAAGCCGACGCCGCCGCTGCGAGCCGTGCCTCCCACGCGTCGGTCTCGGCGGCGAGTTCGCGGATGCCGATCGACCGACGCCCCGACAGCCGCTCTCGCAGCCCGGCGAGCGGGATCGGGGCGTACTCGCCCTCTCCCAGGTAGATCAGGCCGGTTTCCAGGGGTTCGCCGACCTGGTGGAGCTTGATCAGCCGTTCCAGGGTGCGCTTGGTCACCCATTCGCGGCCCTCGTCGTCGATGTCGTTCTTCCACCAGTCGAGCACCACCTCGGCGACCTCGCCGTAGGTGTCGATCAGCCACTGGTTGGCCGGGATGTCCTCGGGGCGCACCTCGTAGCTGACCGTGAACCGGCTCGCCTGGGCCACGTTGTTGGAGCTGACCAGCAGCTTGCGGCCCAGGTGGTAGGGCGGGTTCTGCAGCGCGACCTGGGCGCGCAGGTTGCGGATCGGGCGCCCGGCCAGCGACCACTCCTGGGTGACCTCCATCAGCTTGGCGAAGGTCGACTTGTCCTTGGGCCGGTTGTACTCGTCCCAGACCAGCACCTTGGGGTCGGGCCCGAGCAGCGACCGGGTCAGCAGCACGTCGAGCGTGCCGTCAGAGGTCGGGATCGGCACGCACAGGTCTTCGACGTTGGTGACCGGCAGCGAGAAGTAGACCGGAGGACGCCCGATCTCCTCGGCGACGACCTGCTTGGTGATCTCGGTCTTGCCGCAGCCGGGAGGCCCCTGCAGCAGCACCGCCCACCGGTTGCGCACGGCCGCCCGCAGGATGCGCCGCACCGGGTCGGCGACGCGGCGCGGGTTGGCCGCGCCCACCGCCGTCGCGATGCGGTCGAGGATCTCGCTGGTGCGGTCTCTGCCCGGCGACCCGTTCTGTTGCGGCTCGGACAGCTCGATGCGGCTGCCGTTCAGCAGCGGCAGCCCCCACCGCAGCGGGAACCCTTCGCGGGCGCAGTCGAGGATGTGCTCCAGCGTGCGCGGGGAAAGCAGATGGCGCAGGTACGGGCTGAGCCCGGCCCAGAGCCGGAACACCTCGGTGAGATCCCAGCCGGCGTGCCGGGCCGCCAGGTGGTGCCGCCAGCTGGTGTCGTTGGCGGTGATGCGGATGGTCACCATGCGGTCGAGGACGGCCAGGTCGCTGCGGCGCGCGCTCGTCTCCGCCGCCGACTCGTTGTCGGTGAGGAACACCCCCACGCATCCCATGGCGCGCAGGTCGTGCTCGCCGAGCGTCCAGTTGCAGGCGACCTGCATGAGCTGCGCCTGGATCGTGTCACCGGCCTGCAGAGAGTCGTCGATCAGCAGCACGAAGGGCCGTCCGGGCCGGAGTTGGCGCATCAGGAGCTGACGCAGCGCGAGCTCGCCGCTGCGGTCGTCGCGCACCGGCGCGTTGACCAGCAGGTCGTCGGGGGTCAGGTTGGCGGCGGGGATCAGCACGACCTCGGTGCCGGGATAGGCCTTGGGGATGTACGACATGAACGTCGAGGTCTTGCCGATGCCGTGCTCGCCGAAGACCTGCCCGGTCTGCCCCATGGACAGCATCGCGTCGATGAAGCGCTCCAGCCGGGGGCGAGCCGTCTCTTTCGGCGGCTTGGGGTAGGTGGCGTTGGGCTTCCAGCCGGCGGGGATCGTGGGGGCGGGCTCGGTGATGGTCACGTGTGGGGTCTCTCTGTCTCGTGGGGCAGGAGGATCAGCGGTCGCCGGTGACGACTCGGTGGCAGGCCATCGGCGGCCGGTGGGTCTCGGGCCAGGTGTCGCCGTGATCGGTGATCAGCCAGATCCACCGGTCGGGATCGGCCGGGGTGACGTGCGCGGCGTAGCCGTCGGTCACCATGATCACGGCGTCGGGGGTGGCTTCGAACGCGCGGCCGTTGACCTCCAGGCGGCCCTCGGCGTAGTCGACGACGTTCTGGAAGTTCGTGCCGCCGCCGCCCAGCACCCGCTCGCCCGCGACGAACGGCATGACCCTGCCGTCGAAGCTCAGCCAGTGTGTCTCCACGCCTTCCGTCTGGCCGACGAGCGTGGTCAGCCACTCGACTACTTCGTCGGACATGGACCCTGAGGTGTCGATGGCCACCAGCACCACCTTGGTGCGCTCGGGGCCGCGCCGCGACAACATCGGGTCGTGCCCCAGCGCCAGCATCACCGCGCCCAGCTTCTTGGGGTAGACCAGGCGCTCGCCCTCGCGCAGCTTGGAGGCCAGCGTGTCGACGAGCCAGCGCTTCCACCACTCGACCCTGCGGGTGCGCGGGGTCTCGCCGCGCAGCGCCGCCAGGCCCAGGGTGCCCCACATGCGGGTGAGCCGGTCGCCGCCGCCCTCGGTGCGCTCGGCCAGGTTGAGCAGCTCGGAGCGGGCCTGCTCGTTGCCGGCCAGGGCCTGACGCATGACCTCGCCCAGCACCTCCCCGGCGACCCGCTCCACGGTCTCGGGATCCATCGGGACGCCGTCGCCGTCGCCGCCGTCCATGTGAATGCAGAGCGGCGGCGGCACCGGCGGGTCGGTCATGCGCTTGAGCTCTCCGTAGACCGACAGGTCGGTGGCGACGAACTCGTCGTAGGACAGCGGGCTCAGGCCCTGGGCGCGCAGATCCGCGGCGTAGCGCCGGTGGACGTCTCTCGGGTCGATGCCGATCTTGTCGTCCTCCTCCGAGCGGGGCAGCTCGGACCTGCGCAGCCGGGTGAGCACCACATGGTTGATGGTGACCTCGGTGGCCACGGTGAACAGCGGATCGGTGCGCAGCCCCTCATCGACGTAGAGGTGGCGCTGGATGAGGTGACGGGCCTCGTGGTAGAGCACGAACTTGACGCCGTGGATGCCCAGGGCGACGAAAAAATCGGGGTTGTAGAGCAGCAGGCAGGTGCCGTCGCCCGAGGCGACGACCGCCGCCGTGGGGACGGCGGTCGTCGGGATCTGGTAGTGGCACTTGGCGTAGAGCCACGACGCCACCGCGCTGTCCCTGATGCCGAAGTCGAGCAGCGCGGCCTCCTTGAGCTGGTGGGCCTGCTCGATGACGGCGGGGTCGGCGGGCTCGTGGTCGGCCAGGGCGCGCCGGTCGGTGAGGTCGATGACGCGTTTCTGGTCGGCGTGCCGTTGCCCGAGCGCAGTGCTCACCATTCCCCCTCGTGCGTGTCGTTGGCACTTGCACCGTACTGATCGCCACCGACAATCCGGCGGGTGCGCTCAGCCCGCCGCGATCGCGGCGGTGCGCAGCAGTTCGCCGGTCGATCCGGTGAACCCCGGCAGCATGCCCACGGCCAGGAGCCAGGCGTCCGGGCTGTCCTTGAGGGTGTCGCGCATGAGGGCCGACAGCGCCTCGTACCCGCCGTCGTCCCGGCCGTGCTCGCAGAGCTGCCTGAGCACGAACTCGGCCGGGAAGCCGTGCTCCACGGCCTGCGCCCAGGTGACGCGACCCCGCTCGATGGCAGGGGCCAGCCACCAGTCGGCTTCGAACTTGGCCAGGACCTTCTCGGGCGGCATGCCCGACATCAGCCGGCTGTACTCCTTTCCTTCGAAGGTCAGCAGCACGGTGTCGGCCTCCCGGCGGAACTCCTCCGGGCAGTCGGGCACGCGAAGCAGCAGGCCGATGACGTCGCTGTGGAAGGGCTCGCGGCGGTGCTCGGCCAGCAGCTCCGCCCAGTGCCACTGGTGGCTCTCCTTGATCATCGCGGCTCGGTCCCTGCGGGTGCGCCACATCGCGATCTGGGCCTCGGCGGATGTGCTCTCCGCGACCCGCGCCTCGAGATCCGCCAGCGCCGACTGGCGGTCCGGCCGCTTCAGCAGCTCCTCGATCACCTCGCGGGACTTGTCGTACGTGGAGAAATCGACCGGCGTCTTTGACATCATCCCGGCGACTTCCTCAGCCCCCCACGTCCGCCAGACGTGCAGGAACATCCGCAACTGCGGGACGGTCCCGAGGACGTACACGGTGCGGAGCATCGTGTCGAAGAAGCCGCGATGGGAGCAGGCGTGGAGATCGGCGACCCGCCAGTTCTGGGCGTGTTCGGGCCGGGCCGGGAATGCCGCCTCCGGGTTCGGCCGCTCCTCCGCGACGGCGATGATCCTGGCGCGCTGGTCGTCGGTGCAGGCGGCGTGCCAGAACAGCAGGAGGAGCACCATGGGGTCCGCGGTGCTCATCAGCTGTTCGATCGTCCCCGCCTCCAGTCCTGGCCGGCCGGCCAGGACTCGCGCCGGGGACGTCCGACGCTTGGAGACAGTCGCCAGCGCCTGGCCGGGCCAGGCCGGACGCCAGGCGCACAAACGGTAGAGATCGAACATGGTGTGCACGTCGAGATGGGGTGCCAGGGCGCCGTGCGCGGCGTCGGAGGCGGCGTCCAGCAGCGTCGCAAAAGCGAACCGCACGCCGGTGACCTCGTAAGGGACCCAGGAATAGGGGTTGTTCTCGGCATCGGGCCATTCCCCCTCGACGGGGTTCGCGGCGGCCTCGGCGAGCAGTTCCGGAATGGTGCCGGGGAAGTCCTTCAGCAGGGCGCGTGCGGACCGCCAGGCGCCGACGTCCTCCCCCAGGTGCTTGTCGACCAGGTCCGCCAGCCGCTCGGTGAACTCCTCGACCGCCGCAGCGTGCTTTCTCGGGACGTTCCGTACGGCCTCGAGGACCGCGACGGCAGGGGCGCCGTCGGCGGCCAGCTCGGCCCCGCTGATCCCCTCGCCCAGCCCACGCTGGGTCAGGGTCCGCATCGCCTTGGGGCGGCTGCGCTTGGTGCACTCGGTCCGCACCAGCTCCACGTCCAGGTGCGCGGCGTTCTCGGCGACCGCTGTGGGATGCCGGGCGTAGAGCAGAACGCGCAGCTCGCTCGGGCAGTCGGGACGGACCGTCACGGCCACGGCGGCCTCCTTGACGAACGGCTTCTTGCGCGCGGCGGCGGTGAGCGCCGCCCAGTCCAGCGGCTCGCGCCACTCCAGGGATCTGCCGTGGTCGCCGGGCGTCTTCCCGTCGTACAACTCGGTGAGCAGACCTTCTGTGCCTTCGGCCTGTTCGGCCGCCGCGCGCAGGGCATCGACGTCGCCCGTGTCGAGGACGGTCCGCAGCACGCCCGCGACCTCGGGCCGCAGCTGCCCGGCGTCGACGCGTTCGAGCCGCTCCAGGCCGCCCTTGGTGTGGTCGTGGAACATGAGCAGCGCGTTGAGCTGGTCGGCGACCAGCCCCAGCTTGGGCTCGCCGGTTTCGAGGACGCGCTGCGCGTAGTTGAACGCCGGCGACAGATCCGGCTGCTCGGCGGCGGCGATGACCTTGCGGCGCAGCCGCCACGACCAGGCCGCCTCCCACCGGTGGGCGCGCTTGATGACCTCGGGATGTCCGGTCTCGGCCAGCCGCTCGCGCACGTCGGCACGGTCTCCGGTGGCCTTGCCGAACATCAGCGTTTCGACGAACGGCTCGATGTCGCCGGCCAGCACCTGCTCGATCCGGTCCAGCGTGGCGAGTTGGGCGTTATCCAGCACGGCGGCCAGGAATCGGGGCTCGCGCAGGGCCAGCGCGTCCCGCAGCAGGCCGTCGGGGATCCGCCGGCTGACTCGCAGCACTTCCTCGATGACGTCCGCGGCTCCGGCCAGCGGCCGGGTCCAGTCCTCGACCGTGGCGGCTTCGACCAGCGCCGGGACCTTGCCCCAGTTGTAACCAGACATCTTCACTCCGTTTCGACGCCGGCGGCGGCGGCCGCGGTGCGCAGCAGTTCGGCGGCCGATCCGGTGAAGCCCGACACCATTCCCACCGCCAGGAGCCAGGCGTCCGGGCTGTCCTTGATGGTGTCGCGCATGAGGGCCTTCAGCGCCTCGTGCGCGGCGTCGTCGCCGCGCCCGCTGAGCTTGTTGAGCACCGACCCGGCGGGGAAGCCATGCTCCAGGGCCTGCGCCCAGGTGATACGGCCCGCCTCAATGGCGGAGATCAACCAGCGGCCGTCGGCCTCGAACTCGGCGAGGACCTTCTCGGGCGGCATGCCCGTCATCAGCCGGCGGTACTCCTTGGCTTCGAAGGTCAGCAGCACGGTCTTGGCCTCGCGGCGGAACTCCTGCGGGCAGTCGGGCACACGAAGCAGCAGGCCGATGATGTCGCTGTGGAAGGGCTCGCGGCGATGCTCGGCCAGCAACTCCGCCCAGTGCCACTGGTGGGTCTCCTTGATCATCGCGGCCCGGTCCCTGCGGGTGCGCCACATCGCGATCTGGGCCTCGGCGGTGGTGCCCGCCGCGACCTGCGCTTCAAGCTCCGCCAGAGCCGTCTCGCGATCCGGACGGGCCAGCAGGTCCTTGAACACCTCGCGGGTTCCGTCGTACGTGGAGTACTTGACAGGCTCGCGAACGAGCATCCCTGCGACGTTCTCGGCACCCCATGTCCGCCAGACGTGCAGGAACATCCGCGACTGCGGGATGCGCCCGAGGACATACACAGAGCGCAGGATCCGCTGGAAGAGCTCGTGGTCGGGACAGGCGTAGAGATCGGTCAGACGCCAGCCTTCTGCGTATTCGGGCCAACTCGTCTGGCTCAGCTGCTCCGCCGCGACGGACATGATCCGGACGCGTTGGTCATCGGTGATGCTGTTGTGCCAGAACAGCCTCATGAGCATCTCGGTATCCGCAGCGCTCATCAGCCGCTCGATCGTCTCCGCCTCCAGGCCGGGCCGGCCGGACAGGATCCACGCTGGGGACACCCCATCCTTGGGGGCGGTCGCCAGCGCCTGGTCGGGCCAGACCGGACGCCAGGCGCAGAAACGGTAGAGATCATGCGCGGTCCGCGCGTCGAGATGAGGTGCCAGGGCGCCGTGCGCGGCGTCTGGGGCGGTGTCCAGCAGCGTCACGAAAGCGGCCCGCGCTCCGGAGAGCGAGGAGGGGGCTGAGGTCTCGGGGTACGGGGCAGTCTCGGGCCACTCTCCGTCGACGGGGTTCGCCGCGGCCTCGGCCAGCAGTTCCGGGATGGTGCCGGGGAAGTCGCCCAGCAGGGCGCGTACGGACCGCCAGGCGCCGACGTCGTCCCCCAGGTGCTCCTCGACCAGGCCCGACAGCCGCTCGGTGAACTCCTGGAGCTCTTCGAGGCGGGTACGCGTCGCCTCCAGGACCGCGACGGCCGGGGCGCCCTCGGTGACCAGGGCGGCGCCGTTGATCCCCTCGCCGGGGCAGCGCTGGATCAGGGTCCGCACCGCCTTGGGCCGGCTGCGTTTGGGACAGTCGGTTTTCAGCAGCTCCATGTCCGGGTGCGCGGTGTTCTCGGCGACCGCCGTGGGATGCCGGGTAAAGAGCAGAGCACGCAGCTCGCTCGGGCAGTCGGGATGGGCGGTCACGGCCGCGGCGGCGTCCTTGACGAACGGCTTCTTGCGCGCGGCGGCGGTGAGGGCCGCCCAGTCCAGCGGCTCGCGCCACTGCAGGGAACGGCGGTGGTCGCCGGGCGTCTTGGCGTCGTACAACTCGGCGAGCAGACCTTCTGTGCCTTCGGCCCGTTCGGCCGCCGCGCGCAGCACACCGGCGTCGCCCGTGTCGAGGACGGTCCGGAGCACGTCGGCGACCTCCGGCCGCAGCGGCTCGGCATCGACGCGTTCGAGCCGTTCCAGGCCGCCCTTGGTGTGGTCGTGGAAGGCGAGCAGCGCGTTGAGCTGTTCGGCGACCCGCATCAGCTCGGGCTTGCCGGTTTCGAGGATGCGCTGCGCGTAGTTGAACGCCGGCGACAGATCCGGCTGCTCGGCGGCGGCGATGACCTTGCGGCGCAGCCGCCATGACCAGGCCGCGTTCCACCGGTGAGCTCGCTTGATAGCCGCGGGATGCCCGGTTTCTGCCAGCCGTTCGCGCACGTCGGCGCGCTCCTCGGTAGCTCCGCTGGACGCCAGCGCTTCGACGAACGGCTCGACGTCGCCGACCAGCACCCGCTCGACGATCCGGTTCAGCGCGGCTGGATCGGAGACGAGGTGGACGTTGCCCAGCATGGCGTACAGGAACCGGGGCTCGCGCAGGGCCAGCGCGTCCCGCAGCAGGCCGTCGGGGAGCCGCGGGCGCACACGGAGCACGCTCTCTATGACGTCCGCGGCGCTGGCCAGCGGCCGGGTCCAGTCCTCGACCGTGGCGGCTTCCACCAAAGCCGGGACATCGTTCCCGTAAAAGGGCATCTTCACTCCGTTTCGACGCCGGTGGCGGCGGCCGCGGTGCGTACCAGCTCGGCCACCGATCCACTGAATTCGGGCAACATACGCAGGGCCAGCACCCAGGCCGCCGGGCTGGGGTCGAGGTGGCCACGCACCAGCGGGGCCGGCGCGGTCCGCATGCGCTCGCCCCACACGGCCAGGACGGCACGGGCCGGGTGCGCGTGCTCAAGAACGTCGTCCCAGGTCAGCGCCCCCGACCTGACCGCCTGGAGCAGCCAGCTCCAGAGGTTGGCCGAGACTTCCCGGGTGCGCAGGATCTCCAATGGCGTTCTGCCCTCGGCCTGCTGCTGCCGGACCTCCGCCGGCGTGTAGTCGTCGCCGACCCCTCCGCTCTCCGCGTGGAACTCCTGGGGGCACTCGGGGACGTGGCTCAACCCCTTCAGTGCCAGGGCGGGCAGCGGGTGACGGGCGTGCTCGGTCAGCAGCTCCGCCCAGTGCCAGAGGTGGGCCTCCCTGAACAGCTCGGCTCCGGAGAAATGTTGCTTGCGCAGCGCCGCGATCTGCCATTGGGCCGTCTCGCCTTCGGTGACCGTTTCCCGGAGTTCGGCGAGGGCAGTGTCGCGGTCCTGTCTGGACAGCAGCTTCGTGACGGTCCTGCGGACCTCCCTGCGGATGACCTTGCGGGAGTGGGAGAGCGCCTCCGGCTCGTTCTTCAGCAGCGCGGCCACTTCGTCCGCGCCGTGGCGCTCCCACAGGTTCAGCATCATCCTGAGCTGCGGGACGATCCCGCGGACCCGGACGTGGCGCAGGATGTGCCGTTGCAGTTCGAGGTCGGCGCAGTCCACCGGGTCGCGCCCACGCCACCAGGTGGTGCGTGCCATGAGGTCTTTCACCAGGTCGGGATCGAGGGGAAGCGGCTCGGTCGCGCCCTTTCGCATGGGACGGCCGGACAGCAGGCGCTCGCGTTGCGGAGCCGTGACGCCGCTTCGGCGGAACAGCCGGGCGTTGACGGCGGGGTCGTCCAGCCGCATCAGCATCTCGACGGCGTCGGCGGTGAGCGAGCCGCGATTCGCCAGCACCCGCAGGTAGCGGTGCTCCTGTGCGGCCACCGCGAGGTCGATCCACTCCATCCGCCACCGCCCGTGGCCGAACAGGTCGCAGACGGTGCGATCGTCCAGATGGGGCAGCAACGCGGCGTGCGCGGAGGCGGGTGCGGCGTCCACCAATGTGAGGAAGGCCGCCCGCGCGCCGGTGACCGAGGAGGAACGCTCCGCGGCGGGCATGTCGGCCGCGCCGGGCCAGCCGCCCTTGGGTTTCTTCACAGGGGTGGCGGACGTGCCGAGCAGTTCGGGGATCGTCCCTTTGAACCGGGGCAGCAGCGCCCGCGCCGACCGCCACGCCTCGACGTCCTCTCCCAGATGCTCGCCAACCAGGTCGGCGAGCAGGGACGCCAGGTCGTTCCACGCGCTGCTTCGCATGTCGTCCTCGGGCGGCTGCCGGACGGCCTCCAGCACCGCGGCGGCGGGCCGCGCCGACTCCAGCACCTGCGCGGCGGTGCAGCCGGCCTCCAGTCCACGGCGTACCAGGGCGGCGACCGCCTTGGCGGCACGCGGCCCGCCAGGGGCCAGGGCGAGCAGTTCCGGGGTCACCCGCGCCGAGTGGGTCACCACCACCATGGCCTGGACCTGGTACCAGGCCGCACGGAGTTCGTCGGGGAAGTCGGGGCGCGCGACCAGCAGCGCGGTGGCCTTCTCATCGAAGGGCCGGTCCGCGGCTGCGGCGGCGATCGTGTTCCAGTCCAGTTGGTCGCGCAGCGCCAGGTGCTCATCGCGTCCCAGCAGGCGATCGTCGTAGAGCTCCTCGATCAGCCCGTCAGTGCCCTCGGCGAGCTCGACCGCCTTCCGCAGCGCTCCGGCGTCGGCCAGCGCCTCTCGTAAGGTCTCCTTGACCTCGGGGCGCAGTCCGTAGAAGTCGGCGAGTAGTCCCAGAGCCGCGGGCCCGCCGTCGTGGTCGTGGATGGTGAGCAGGCCGCGTAGCTGCTCGGCGCGGGTGAGGGCGCTGCCCGCCTTGCTCAGGGCGGTGCGCGCGGCGCCCGGCAGCGGGCAGACCACGGCGGGCCGTAGAACGTGGGGCTCGTGCGCCTGCGACAGCTTGGTGAGTACGCCCCTGGGGCCGGTCCAGTGGGTGCCGCAGGCGGCCGCCAGGACGTCTCGGCGGGCGCGCAGTGACCACGTGCCCGGTCTGTCGGGGATCAGCCCCAGGGCCGCCCGCGCCACCACGGTGTGCCCGGTGGCGGTGAGCCGCTCGAGCAGCCCAGGCTTGGCGGCGATGAGCGACTCGTTCGTGGCGAGCCGGCCGAGCTGGCCGGGGTCGCGGGCGGCGATCACGGTGTCGATGAGCGCGTCGGGTAACGGGCCGTCGGCCAGGGCGGGGAGGAGTACGTCGGCGGCCGAGGCGAGGGGGTGGCGCCAATCGCTCAGTTCGGAGACTTCTAACAGGGGGGACAGCCGCTTGCTCTCGTCCCGGGGGATTCGGTTGATGGGGAGGCTCCGGGGGTTTCGTCGGGAGGGCCGTGGACAGGCGTGGGAGTGTAGTTGATCAATGAAGCGCTGATTGTCTGATTGATGCTGCTCGCAACCAATTGCGTGATCCGGCTACTCCAGGCCAATTGATCACTTGGGAGACTTCCCGCCGTCGTGCCACACCCGTACGAGCCGGGTGATCTCGGCGAGATGCTCGTCGGTGCGCATCGCGTAGCGCCCCGTCTTTTCGTCGTGGACGGCCCGCAGGCCGAACAGGGCGTGATCGTGGATCTCGGTGGCGTCGTAGGGGATGTCCGCCCAGCGGCCCTCGTTCATGACGGCCCGGGCCTCCAGCATGGCCAGGACGAGTTCGACCACCTGGTCCCTCTTGGCGGAGCCGACCCACAGGGCGCTCCGGCCTTCGTCCCATTTCGCGCCGAGCCGATGCAGTCGCCGGAAGAAGCGGGTGTCGCGGCTGCAGCGGACGTAGACGCGGCGGCCCTCCTGCCAGGCCCGCCGCAGGGGGATATCGTCGTGTAAGGGCTTCATGTCCGCGTGAGCGTACGCCACGGCCACGACAATCACGGCGGCGCCGAGAAGCACGACGGGGGAGAACGGCTCCCCGAGCACCAGCACACCGATCAGGCCGTCAGGCGGCGCTCTTGGCGCGACGCCTGACGGCCTGATCCGACGCGTTCAGCCGATCTTCGCGTTCTCCTTCTTGCGGGTGTACCAGGTGACCACCCAGAGGATCAGGCCGAGCACGAGCAGCCCGCCCGCGATCTCGTACTGGCCCGCAGGACGCCCGGAAGACCACGGCAGCACCAGGTACACGCACGTGATCGTGCCCACCACGGGCAGGACGCGTCCCGCCTTGAAGTGCTCCGTCTCCGCCTGGTCTCTGCGCAGGACCAGAACGGACACGTTGACCAGCGCGAAGACCGCCAGCAGGAGCAGCGACGTCGTGCCGCCCAGCAACGACACGACCGGGCTGTCGGGGCTCAGCGAGACGAACGTGATCAGCCCGAGGGCGATCACGGTGGTGAACACGATCGCCGCCTGCGGCGTGCGCCGCCCCGGATGCACCTTCGCCAGGAAGGGAGGCAGCACGCCCTGCTTGCCCATCCCGTACAGCAGCCGGCTGGCCATCAGCATGTTGATCAACGCGGAGTTCGCCACGGCGAACATCGAGATGAACGGCAGCAGGTCGGAGATCGGGAAGTCGGGGGCGGCGGTCTGCACCACCGTGGCCAGCGGGGTCTCGCTCTCGGAGAGCGGGCCGACGGGGACCACGGCGACGGCGCAGATGGACACGAGCACGTAGATCAGCCCCGTGATCCCGATCCCGGTGAACATCATGCGGGGGAAGATCTTGGCCGGGTTCTTGGTCTCCTCGGCCATGTTGACCGAGTCCTCGAAGCCGACCATGGCGAAGAAGGCCAGCGACGTGGCCGTGCTGACCGCCAGGAACACGCTCTTGTCCGAGGCGGTCTCGAAGGTGACCACGCGGGAGAAGTCGGCGTTCCCGCCGAAGATGAAGAACATGCTGATCAAGATGACGATCAGCAGACCTGAGAGCTCGACCGCGGTGAGCAGGACGTTGATCTTGACGCTCTCGCCGACGCCGCGCAGGTTGACGGCCAGGACCAGGAGCATGAACGCCAGCGCGATCAGCAGGATGACGCCGTTGCCGGCGTCCAGGCCGAAGCCGGTGGAGAGGTTGGCGGCGAAGGCCCGCGACGCCGCCGAGGCCGAGGTGATGCCCGAGCACATCACCGCGAAGCACACCAAGAAGGTCAGAAGGTGCTTGCCAAAGGCCTTATGCACGTAAAGGGCGGCTCCCGCGGCCTCCGGGTATTTGGTCACCAACTCCAGGTACGAGCACGCCGTGATCAACGCGACCACGAAGGCGATGGCGAACGGCAGCCAGGCGGCGCCGCCCACTTCGCCGGCGACCTCGCCGGTCAGCGCGTAGATCCCGGTGCCGAGGATGTCGCCGATGATGAACAGCAGCAACAGGCCGGGGCCCATCACCTGCTTCAGGCTCGGTTCGCCGCCGCCGGTTTCCTCGGTCGGACTGGGGGGTTTGGTCTGGGACATGCGGTAGTCCTTCTCGCTGTGAGCCGCAGGGAAACAGGGGAAGTTGGTACGTCCCGCGCCGGGGGCCGAAGCTACGGTGTTTGTCACACTACCGTCACGCACCGACATATTCGGCCATTCCGGATACTGTATCCCCGGCCTGTCAGCGAGCCACGCCCTTGGGCGACACGCAATCCGCGGACGCCGGGCGCCGGCACACGTCCCGAATGGCAGTGACATGGGGGTGCCACGGGCGGGCGGCCGGGCCGGTGAGGACGAGATGGCGTTCCAGCCGGGGCAGCAGCGGAACCAGCGTGAGGTCGTCGGGCAACATGTCCGCGGCCAGGGAGGGGACGACCGCGACGCCCAGACCGGCCTCGACCATCGACAGCAGCGTCATCAGCTCGCGGATGCGTTGCGCGGGCCGGTATCGCAGACCCGCCAGGGAGTGGAGCCGCTTGACCTGCGGCTCGCAGCCGGCCGTCGAGGACAACAACGGGTCGTCGAGCAGGTCGGAGAGATCGATGGAGCCCTGGCCCGCCAGCGGGTGGTCGCGGCGGACGACCGCCTGGAACGTGTCGGTCGCCACCCGGACGGCGCCCTGCGGAACCGGGTCGGGGTCGATGAGGACGGCCGCGTCGACGATGCCGCCGTCGAGCCACTGCCCGATCTCCTCGTCGGAGCCCTCGAAGAGCCTGACCTGGACGTGCGGGAGATGCTCGCGCCAGAGCAGCATGAGGCCGGGAAGCAGGCCGTGGGCGGCGGTCGGGGGAACCGCGAGCCCGATCGGCGCTAACACCACCAGGAGACAGGAGTAGGGACGTTGGCGGACTCGACGGCGCGCGCCGGTTCGATCGGCGCGCAGTTCGTGGCTCTCGCCATCGTGTGGGGGGCGAGCTTCCTGTTCATCAAGGTCTCGCTGAGCGGATTGTCGCCGGCTCAGGTCATGGTCGGCCGGCTGGCTCTCGGCGGGACCTTTCTGGCGGCGGTCATGCTCGTCACCCGGCGCCGATGGCCCCGTGACGCGCGCACGTGGGGCGCGCTGACAGCGATCTCGGTGTTCCTGTGCGTCGTGCCGTTTCTGTTGTACGCCTGGGCCGGCCAGTACATTCCGTCGGGGCTGTCCAGCATCTACAACGCCACCACCCCGATCGCGACGCTGCTGGTGTCGCTGATCGTGCTGCCGGACGAACGGCTGACGCGTGCCCGCACCGCGGGACTGCTGATCGCGGCCGGCGGTGTCATCGTCGTCGCCGCCCCCTGGGACGCCGTCAGCGCCGCAGGCGACGGCCCCCTCCTCCTGGCGCAGCTCGCCTGCCTGGGCGCCTGCCTGTGCTACGGGATCGCCTTCGTCCTCAGCCGCCGGCTGCTGCGCGCGAACCAGTACGACTCCACGACCATCGCCGCCGGTCAGATCGTGCTCGCCGCCGGCATCGGCCTGGCGCTCGCACCCTTCGTCGGCGGGTTCGAACCCATCGAGGCGACCCCCGCCGTCGTGGGCGGCATGCTGGCCCTGGGCGTGATCGGAACCGGTCTCGCCTACATCTGGAACACGCGGGTGATCGCCGCGTGGGGCGCCACCGCCGCCTCCACCGTCACCTACGTCACGCCGGTCGTCGGCGTCGTCCTCGGCATCCTCGTCCTCGGCGAGACCATCCACTGGAACGAGCCCGCCGGCGGCGTGCTGGTCGTCCTCGGCATCCTGATCAGCCAGGGGCGGCTCGCCCGCGCCGCACGCCTCCAGAGGGCGTGAAAATGACTTGCAGGCTGCGCACCCGGCGGAAAAGATTTCTGCATGATCCGGGTCGAGGGGCTAACCAAGGTCTTTCGCCGGCCGCGTACCTTCTCCGGCCCCTTCGGGGCTTTACGTACCCTGGTCACCCGCCAGTACGAGGAGAAGACCGCCGTCGACGACGTCAGCCTCCAGATCGACGAGGGTGAGGTCATCGGCTACCTCGGCCCGAACGGCGCCGGCAAGTCCACCACCATCAAAATCCTCACCGGCATCCTCACCCCGACGAGCGGCACCGTCGAGGTCAACGGCCTGGTGCCCTGGCGCGATCGCGCGGCCAACGCGCGCAACGTCGGCGTGGTCTTCGGCCAACGCAGCCAGCTCTGGTGGGACCTGCCGCTGATCGAGTCCTTGAGACTGGTGGGCTCGCTCTACGACGTCCCGGCTCCGCGCTTCGAGTCGGCGATGAAGAAGGTGCGCGACCTGCTCGGACTCGACGAGTTCCTCGACACGCCGGTACGCCAGCTCAGCCTGGGCCAGCGCATGCGCGGCGACCTGGCCGCGGCCGTGTTGTACGAACCGCCGCTGCTCTACCTCGACGAGCCCACCGTCGGGCTGGACGTGCTGGCGAAAGCGGCGGTGCGCGAGTTCATCGTGGAGACCAACCGCGCCGGGCGTACCACCGTGATCCTGACGACGCACGACCTGGCCGACGTCGAGGCGCTGTGCAAGCGCATCGTCCTCATCGACCGCGGCAGGGTCATCTTCGACGGTGCGATCGACGTGCTGGTCGACCAGCCACGGCGGCTGGTGGTCCTGCTGGAGTCCGCGCCGGAGGAGGTGCGCGGGGTGCCGCGGGACGACGAAGGCCGCTACGTGTTCGAGATCCACGACGATCTGCCCGGCATGATCGCCTCAATCGCCGCCGAGCACACCATCCGCGACATGTCGATCGAGGAGCCGGACCTGGAAAGCGTGATCAAGGGCATCTACACGCGATGACGCGCATCGGCTTCCGCCTGGCCCTGGCCTACCGAGGCAACATCGTCATCACGTGCGTCACGCTGATCGCCCAGGTGTTCCTCCTGCGCATGATCTGGACCTCGGTGTACGGCTCGCGCGCCGCGGCCGCCGGGCTCACGCTGGACGCGTTGCTGGCCTGCCTGACCCTGGCCAACCTGCAGGCCTTCGCCACCCAGACCATCGTCGCCGGCATCATCCACCACCGCATCCGCACCGGCATGGTCTTCTTCGACCTGGCCCGCCCGGTCGGCTACCTGAGGCAGATGGCCGCCTTCCAGGTCGGCAACACCGGCGGCGGGCTGCTGCTGCTCGCCCCGGTCGTCCCGGTGGTCCTGCTGGTCGGCTCGATCACCGCGCCGGTCAACGGCCCCGGGTACGTGGTCACCCTGGCGCTCGGGTACGTGATCGCCGTGCAACTGGTGCTGCTGATCAGCCTGATCGGCTTCTGGACGATGGAGACGGCGGCGATCTCACTGCTCTACCGGCTGGTCAGCCAGTTCTTCGCCGGGACGATGGTGCCGCTGGCCTTCTTTCCCGGCTTCCTGGGAACGCTGGCCGAGATCCTGCCCTTCAAGTACATGGGGTACGTCCCCGCGGCGATCTACGTCGGCCACATTTCCGATATTTCAGGACCTGTTCTGATTGAGATTGTGTGGATTGCCGGACTCTCGGCCCTGCTCGCGCTGACCTGGTCCCGGGCCCATCGACGGGTGGTGATCCAGGGTGGCTGAGATCCTGCGTACCCTGCGCCTGTACCTCCTCCTCCAGCGCGCCTCCGCCCGCGGCGCCATGCAGTACCGCCTGAACACCGTGATCGGCGTCCTCAGCGGCGCCGTCTGGCAGGGCGCCGGGTTCGCCTTCATCTGGGTGGTGATGCACACCTTCCCATCTCTGGCTGGATGGGGACTGGCGGAGATCGCCTTCCTGTACGGCCTGCGCCTGACCGCCCACGCCCTGGCGATGATCCCCATGATCAGCGTGAACGACATCCACTGGGTGATCCGCAACGGGGAGTTCGACCGCTTCCTGCTCCGCCCCATGAACCCGCTCGTCCAGCTCATGGGCAACAGAATGGGCATCGGCCAGTTCGGCGACCTGCTCGTGGGCGTGACGCTGCTCGCCGTCGCAAGCCAGAACGCGCAGGTCCGGTGGAACGCCTGGCTGATCGCCTTCTGCTTCCTGGCCGTCGTCGGCGGGGCCCTCATCGAGGCTGCCTTCTTCCTCGCGCTCTGCTCACTGTCGCTGCGCATGCTTGACACCTTCGCCCTGCGCGTCTTCGTCGACGACGTCTTCAGCAGGTTCGGCTCCTACCCGATGAAGATCTTCGGCGGGGTGACCGAGTGGCTGCTGACCTTCGTCCTACCGGTCGCCTTCGTGGCCTACGTGCCCGCGAGCGTCGTCCTGGGCAAACTCCACGCCCCCTGGGCTCTGGCCGCCCCGCTCCTGGGCGGCGTCCTGATCGCCCTGGCCTACCTGATCTGGCGGCGTCAACTCGACCACTACCAGAGCGTCGGGCACTGAGCCCGCGCGGGCCTCTGCAGTTAGCCGCGAAGTGGCGGTATTACCGCAGGCAAATATCCAATCCCCGGGCTGAAAAGCAGTTGAGGCGACAGCCGGGGTGAACCATGATCCCATCATGCCGGACACGACGCCCTCCAGTTCCCGACCCGTCGCTCTCGTCACCGGTGCGGGCGGACGCACCGTCAACATCGGCGCCGCCGTAGCCCGAAGCCTCGCCAAGACCGGCTGGGACATCGCGTTCACGTACTGGCGCCCCTACGACGAGGAGAAGCCCTGGGATCCCGAGCCCGATGCGCCCACCTCGCTCGGTCACGACTTGGGCGGCCTGGGCGCCCGGCACACCGCTGTGGAAGCAGACCTCGCAGACCCGAGCGCCCCAGCGGCCATCTTCGACTCCGTTGAGAGGGACCTTGGACCCGTCAGGGCTCTGGTGATGTGCCACTGCGAACAGCGCGACCTGAACCTCCTGACCACGACCGTGGATAGCTTCGACCGACACTTCGCCGTCAACGCCCGGGCCCCGTGGCTGCTCATCCGCGAGTTCGGGCGGCGCTTTCAAGGGACGACCAACGATGCCGACCCCGGGCGCATCATCGCCTTCACCAGCGACCACGTCGTCGGCAACCTCCCCTACGGCGCCAGCAAAGGCGCCCTGGACCGCATCACCCTCGCCGCCGCCCACGAGTTCGCCCATCTCGGCGTCCGCGCCAACATCATCAATCCCGGCCCCATCGACACCGGGTGGATGACAGACGAAATCCGTATCGCCGGGAGCAAGCAGACCCCCGCGGGACACCTCGCCGGCCCAGAAGAGCCGGCCAACCTTGTCGCCTTCCTCTGCTCCCCGCAGGGCCAGTGGATCAACGGCCAACACCTCTTCAGCAACGGCGGCTTCCGCACCGCTCTCTGAAAGAGAACCGGGGCGGTGAGTGAGGCTGCACGTTCAACAGACATGATCTTGAGGCCAAGAGGCACCTTCTCAATAATCGCCTGGTCCTTCTGGTCTCTGGGTGCCGCTACTTCTCGCCGACATGCCGGGTTGACTCAGCCCCCGAGCGCTGTCGAAACTGACGAGCAAACGCTGCTGCTTGTCACGAGCAAACCAGATGTGCTTGGGAGCGGTGGATTCGTCATGTTGCCTGCAGACAGCCACGTGCACAGCGAGTGGTCGTGGGATGCCCCGAATGCCTCGATGGAGCGCGCCTGCGCGCGGGCGGTGGAGCTCGGGCTCCCGGCGATCGCCTTCACCGAACACCTCGACCACACGTCGTTGAACATCGGTTCCGCGGATGATGCCCATCTGCTGTCGCTGAGCTCGCCGGAGGGAGTGTTGAGCCCGCCGGCGTTCGACGTGGACGGGTATCTGGACTCGATCGAGCGGAGCCGCGAGCGCTTCCCCGGGCTACGGATCCTGAGCGGGCTGGAGGTCGGGGAGCCGCACTGGCACGCCGAGACCGTGGCGAAGGTACTCGCGACCGGACGGTTCGACCGAATTCTGGGCTCTCTGCACTGCCTGCCCGACGGCGACGGGTTCGCGGAACCGTGGGGGCTCTACGATCACCGGGTCGCGGCCGAGGTCGTCCGGGAGTACCTGGCCGAGGTTGCCGAACTGGTGGCGGGGAGCGATGTGTTCTCCGTGCTGGCTCACATCGACTACCCGGTGCGGTCCTGGCCTGCGGAGGCTGTGCCTTTCGATCCACTGGCCTTCGAGGAGGAGTTCCGGCATGCGCTGCGGGCGACCGCCTCGTCGGGGCGGACCCTGGAGATCAACACGAGGTTGCCGCTGTCATCGGTGATCCTGCGGTGGTGGCACGAGGAGGGTGGGTCGGCGGTCAGCTTCGGCAGCGACGCTCACGACCCGTCCCTCGTCGCTCACAGGTTCCGGGAGGCGGCGGACATGGCGGAGGCGCACGGATTCCGCCCCGGGCAGGACCCGTACGATTTCTGGGCGCGTGCGAACTGACCGAGGCGATAGAAGCCGTCAATTGCGACAAAGTTCGCAAGAGGTGATAATAAGGGCGTTCGGGTGAAGTAAAGGGCGCAGGAAAAGTTCGCTAGGGGTACACGTGAATGGTTACATTGATCGGAGGTGCACGGGCCGGAACCTGATATGTGCTTGGAGTCGCGACCGTGGATGACGGAGCGGCGGAAGCGGGTAGCGGGGACTCGGGTACGAGAAAGAGTGGAAAGTAATGCAAGCGTACTACCCTGAAGTTGTAGCGCCGGTGCGAAGGGTCGGCTCGCGCGAGTTCGACTTTGCGCGACACATAGTCGTGATGGGAATAGTGAACCGCACCCCGAATTCGGGTTTGGATCCGAATAGATCCATGGAGGTTCGCGAGGCGGTCGGCAGGGCGGAGCAGGCTCTTCGTGAGGGGGCGGAATGGATAGACGTCGGAGGGCGAGCTTTTCGGAGTGATCAGCCGCCTTTGCCTGCGGCTGAAGAGATAGACCGTGTGGTCCCGGTGATCCGTGGTATTCGTGAACTGGGTAGTGACGCGGTGATCAGCGTGGACACGCACCTGCCGGAGGTGGCGGAGGCGAGCTACAAAGCAGGCGCGGACGTGATCAACGATACGAACGGACTGCGCACGCCTGGGATGGCCGGGCTCATCGCCGAGGCCGGGCTCAGTGTGGTGATTACGCACAGCCTGGGAGGGCCGGGGCAGAAAGTAGAGCGGCCTACGTACGGCGATGTAGTGAGCGAGGTCCGGGAGTTTCTGCGGCAACGGGTTGACTTCGCGCTTGGATCGGGAATCCAGCCAGAGAAGATCTTCATTGATCCTGGGCACGACCTGAACAAGAACACCGACGACTCCAATGTCATAAGTCGCAGGCTGGCCGAGATCACCGACCTTGGATACCCGACCTTGGTGGCGTGCAGTAACAAGCACTTCATCAGGGAAAGCCTCGGGGTCGGGCGGGATAGCGAAGAGCTGAGAATCGGAACGATCGCAGCCAATACGTTGTGTGTTTATCAGGGTGCACGCATAGTCCGCGTGCATGATGTCGGGCCTAACGTGGCTGCGATGCAGGCGGCGGAATCGCTGCTGGGGCTGACGGAACGCTGATACCGCGGTAGCAGCGAAGCTCGCATCGTCATCGGCCGGCGCTTGTGTCAAATGACTGAACCCCAGCCCCGCTTTACGAGGCCGGGTGGCTTCGTCATCACGCTGGGTAAGCAGAGGGGGAGGAACCGGCTTCCATGGGGTGGCGATGGATCACACGGTGGTTGGCCCGACGGCATGGACCCGGGCCATCCTGCGCGACGCGGAAGGCCGCTGATCTCCGTGATCCTCGATCATTCCTGGGATCGGCTGCGGGCCTGGCAGTACGCCGAGCGCTACCTGGGGGCGAGCACACGCAGCTACAGCCCCTTCTCCGAGCACCTGGACATCTCCGAGGCCTACCATCCCCAGCGTGGCGAGCCCGCCTCGGCCGTGCCGACGTTCGTGATCCCGGCCCACCGGGGCGAGTTCCTGCGCAACGGCACCGAGACGACCCTGGACCGCCTGTATCGCGGCGACGACCACTTCCTGCTCCCGGTGCATCCGGACGCGCTGTGCTGCGCGGACCTCTTCCAGCGTGAGCGTCTCCTCGCCTGCGAACGCGGCCCCGACCTGCTGGCGGTGCCCTCGGCGAACGCCCGCACCATGTTCGTCGAACGCGTCGGCGACGAACGGGTCGAGCCGCACTTCGTCAAACTGCACTACCCGCGCCGCCTGTCACGCTTCACCAGGCGGCTGCGCCGGCCGGTCATCGAGCTCCAGCTGTGGGCGGCCGAGCAGCTCATCGCCGGCCGCGTCCCGGTCCTGCCCGAAGTCGCCGGCGGCGTGGTGGGCGACGACCCGTACCATTCATGGGGTTTCCTGATCCGTGAGACGCGCACGCCCGCCGCGGACGGGCTGCCGTACACGGTGCCGCTGTTCGCGCTGTACGGCGGCGACGTGCGCCGCCCCGGCGACCCGACCCTGATGGAGCAACTCGTGCCCCGTCCCGGTGAGGCCGCCGCCTGGCTGGCTGAGCACGTCGTGGCCCCCATGGTCAGCCTGTGGGTAAGGACCGTGCTCCGCACCGGCCTCGCCCTGGAGCCGCACGGGCAGAACGCCCTGTTCGCCTTCGACCCGGACGACGGCCGCACCGCCGTGGCCTACCGCGACTGCGCCATCTACGTCGACCCGCAGATCCGCGTCGACCTGGGCCTGGACGGCCCGCTGCCCCCGGTCAACGTGATCTCGCGCGACATCATGGTGCCGCGCGACCAGGTCTTCAGCCTCACCTACGACAGCTTCCTCGCCCACCACGTCCTGGAACGGCTCGCGCGCGTGGCCGAGCGGACCCTCGGCGTCCAACCGCCGGAGCTACGGCGGGCGGCCCGCGAGGCGTTCACCGCCGTCGGCGGCGCCGACGTTCCCCTGCCGCGCACCGTCTACTACTACGACGACCGGCTGCATCCTCCGGGCCGGTGGCGACTGGTCGACACCGGAGCCCCGCCCGCCTGGCGCTGAAGCGGCCCGTGCCATGAGATCACCTGGTCTTGACGTAGGCCAGGTTGAAGTCGTGCCTCCACTTCCGCCCGTCGGCGGAGGCTTCCCAGGCGCCGGTGATCGTCGTGCCGTCCTCGGAGATCGTCCCGATGTAGCGCTGCCAGAACCCGGGCGCCTCACGCCAGAGCCGCCACTCCCGGCCTTCAAGAGCCATCTGGTAGACGCGGACGACGCCCCGCGAGTCGTAGTAGTGCTGGGCGAACGTGCCCGCCCCTTCGCTCATGCCGATGATCGCCAGGCCGCTGGGCGCGGCGGGATGTTCGTTGACGAAGTGCTGGGAGAGGAAGAACCGGCCTTCGAGCCATTCGAAGGTGGTGCGGCTGCGGCCGATGACCTCGGGGCTGCCGGGGCCGAGGAACCCGGCCTCGAAGGTGGCCGCTCCCTCCCACTGGCCGACCAGCACGTTCAGGCGGTCCAGCGCGGCGGGCCGTTCGTCCGGGAGGTCGCCGGGGACGTGGTCCTGGGGCAGTTCGGTGCTCGTCATGGCGGGGTCCTTCCGTACGGCGGGCATGCCTTCTGCAGGGTTGGACCATCGGCGGAGGGAGAACTCATCGTGGTGCGCGCTCGGTAACAAGGTCTTGACATACCGCGATTTGTGTCGATACATCTTTTATCGATACAACCCCCCAGTGCACGAAGGGCTGGACGTCCATGGTCGATGCCGCCGAGCAGCCGTCGAGCCTGGGCCACTGGCTGGCCGACCCCGCCCTGATCGCGGTGGGTGAGCGCTACTACCTCTATCCGACGACGGACGGCCATCCCGGCTGGGGTTCGACGAGCTTCTCCGCGTTCTCCTCGCCCGACCTGGTCGAATGGCGCGACGAAGGCGAAGTTCTCCGGCTCGGCGAGGACGTCCGGTGGGCGGCGCGCGAGGCGTGGGCCCCGGCCGTGATCGAGCGGGACGGCGCCTTCTACTGCTACTTCACGGCCGAGCAGAACATCGGCGTGGCCCGCGCGGACGCGCCGACGGGGCCGTTCAAGGACCTCGGCCGGCCGCTGATCGCCAAGGGCGACTACCCGGGCGCCGCCATCGACCCGTCGGTGTTCACCGACGAGGACGGCGTGAGGTACCTGTACTGGGGCAACGGGATCGCCCACGGCGTCCCCCTCGGCGACGACCTCATGTCGTTCGACCCAGGGAAGGTCGTCTCCTGGGTCCCCACCGGCTTCAGGGAGGCGGTGACCGTGCACCGGCGGCACGGCCGCTACTACCTGTCGTGGTCGGAGAACGACACGCGCGAGGCCGACTACCGCGTCAGGTACGCCGTCGGAACCGGCCCGCTCGGCCCCTGGGAGGACCGTGGCGTCCTGCTGGAGAAGCGCCCCGAGCGGGGGATCCTCGGCACCGGGCACCACACGATCCTGCGCGTCCCCGGCGCCGACGACTGGATCATCGCCTATCACCGCTTCGCCATCCCGGATGGAGACGGATTCCACCGGGAGATCATGTTCGACTGGCTCGTTCACCGCGCAGACGGCGATCTCGAACCGGTCACCCCCGCGCGGACACCGATCCGCGCGCCCATCCCCCCACGGTAAGAGTGCCAAAGAGGTGCGCGATGTCCCTGCTCAGAAGATCGGCCGCGATTCTGGCGGCTGCCGCCCTGGTCCTGACCGGATGCGGTTCGGGGAGCGGAAGCGGAGGGAAGACCACGCTGAGCTTCTTCTCCTGGGACGGAGAGGAGTCGATGAAAGCGCTCATCGACGCCTTCGAGAAGCAGAATCCCACCATCGACGTCGAGTTCTCCACGGCCCCGCCCGTCGCGGAGTACATCTCGACCCTGCAGACCCGGCTCGTCTCGGGCACCGCCGCCGACGTGTTCGTGATCGCGGCTGAGAACAAGACGAACCTCATCCAGGGCGGCTTCGTCAAAGACCTGACGGGCAAGCCGTACATGGCGAACATGTCGAAGTTCAACACCGCGACCTACTCCCAGGACGGCAAGGCGTACGGCATGTCGATCTCGTCGTGGTCCGCCGGCATCCTCTACAACAAGGACGTCCTGGCCAAGGCCGGCGTCACCACGTTCCCCACCACGTGGGACGACTTCGTCGCGCTGTGCCGCAAGCTCAAGGCGGCCGGCGTCACGCCGTTCTACGACTCGGTGACGGGCATGCCGCTCACCCTCGCGGCCCTGGTCGGCCACGAGAACGCCCGCCAGGGCGGCGACGTGGACGCGCAGATCTTCGCGGGCAGGAAGAAGTTCGGCGACCTGTGGCTCGGGCCGCTGACGAACTTCCAGCAGTTGTTCACCAGCGGGGTGATGAGCAAGGACGTCGTGGGCCTGACCGGCGATCAGCTCGTGGACGAGTTCGCCAACGGCCGCGTCGCGATGATCTCCGCGGGCCCGTGGAACGTGTCCACGCTGCGGGAGAAGGCGCCGGACATGGACATGGCCTTCGCCGGCGTGCCGACCCCCGACGGCAAGCCGTTCTGGTCGGGCGCGGCCTCGCCCGGCTACGCCATCAACGCCAAGACCGAGCACGAGAAGGAGGCCGAGGCGTTCCTGGCCTACCTCGGCGGCAAGGAGGGCGTGGCGCTGTTCAACAAGCAGACGCAGGCCATGACCACCACGTCCGACGTCACGCCCCAGATCGACAAGGTGCTGGAACCCAACCTGCGGGCGCTCAAGGAAGGCGTCTTCTACCTGCCGCAGATCGCCTGGCCGAGGGTGCAGGACGCGCTCAACACCGAGGCGGTGGCGCAGCTCCAGCTCATGGCGCAAGGCCAGAAGCAGCCGGCGGACGTGGCCGCCGCGCTCGACAGCCGGCTCAAGGACCAGGGCTGAGGTGGCCGCGCTCGGCACGAGGGCGCCCGCCGCCCTGTCCTGGCTGGTCGAGCCGAAGCGGCTGGAGGGGCTGCGCCTGCAGGCGTTCCTGCTGCCGATCGGGGTCGTGTTCGCGGTGCTGTTCGCGATCCCGCTGGCGCAGTCGCTCTACTTCAGCGTGACCGACTTCAACGGCTACTCGACGGAGGTGAACTTCGTCGGCCTCGACAATTACCGGAAGATCTTCTCGGACCCGTCGATGCTGGCCGGGCTCGGGTTCACGCTGCTGTTCGCGATCGGCACCACGGTGATCGTCACGGTGCTGGCGATCCCGCTGGCCGTGCTGCTCAACCGGCGCTTCTTCGGCAGGAACGTGGTGCGGGCCGTCTTCTTCTTCCCCGCCATCCCCAGCATCGCGATTCTCGGCCTGGTGTGGGGGTTCATCCTGTCGCCGCTCGGCTCCGGCGCGATCAACTGGACCCTCGACGCCGTGGCCGGGCTCGCCCCCGTGCCGTGGTTGTCGAACGGCACCCTGGCCCAGTTCTCCGTCATCATGGTGGCCGTCTGGTCGTCCACCGGCTGGCACGCGATCCTCTACCTGGCCTACCTGCAGTCGATCCCCGGCGACTACTACGAGGCCGCGCGGGTGGACGGCGCCTCGCCGCGCCAGTCGTTCTTCTCCATCACGCTGCCGCTGCTCGCGCCGGCCGTCACCATCAGCTCGCTGCTGCTGATGACCGGCGGCCTGAAGGTCTACGACCTGCCCTACACCCTCACCAAGGGCGGCCCGGGGTACGCCACGTTCACCATCACCCAGTCGATCATCCAGAGCGGCATCGCGCAGGCCAAATTCGGCCAGGCGTCGGCGCTGGCGGTGGTGTTCATGCTGGTCGTCGGCGCGATCGTGGCCGTCCAGCTCGTCGTGTCGAGCCGGCTCGAAGGGCGCCTGTCATGAGGAGGCCGCTGCTCAGCTTCGCGATGATCCTGGCCGCCGCCGTGGTCGGCGTGCCCTTCTACTACATCGTCGTCAACACCTTCAAGACGCAGGCGGAGACGTCGGCCTCGCCGCTGGCGCCGCCGTCGGGCCTGTATCTCGGCAACTACGCGCGGGTGTTCGAGACCACGCCGATTCTGCAGTCCTTCCTCAACACGGTGTACGTCACCGTCGTCTCCGTCGTGGTCATGCTGGTCATCGGGTCGATGGCGGCGTATGCGATGCTGATGCGCAAAACCCTGGTCAACCGGGTGGCCGCCGCGCTGCTCGTGATCGCGTTCCTGGTGCCAGGGCAGGCCACGCTGATCCCGGTCTACCGGATCCTCGTGGAGTTGCGGCTGGTCGACAGCCTCGAAGGGCTCGTCTTCCTGTACGCGGCCGGCTCGGTCTTCTGCTATTTCCTCATCCAGGGGTACCTACGGTCACTGCCGATCTCGATCTTCGAGGCGGCGCGCATCGACGGGGCGGGACCGTGGCAGATCTACTGGCGGATCGTGCTGCCGCTCATCCGGCCCATCCTCATCACGGTCGGCGTGTTCCAGACGATGTGGATCTGGAACGACTTCATCACGCCGAACGTGTTCATCAGCTCGCCCGACAAGCAGACCCTGGTCCTGCAGGTGTACAAGGCGGTCGGGCAGTTCGGGGTGGACTGGCCGGCGTTCATGACCCTCAGCGTGATCGTGCTCGTCCCCGTCGTGATCTTCTTCGTGGCGATGCAGCGTCACATCGTCAACGGGCTGCTCCAGGGCAGTGTCAAGGGCTGAGGCCGTGAAAGGATGTCGGGGTGGTGACGATTCAGGACGTGGCGAAGGCCGCGGGAGTGTCCGCCATGACCGTGTCCCACGTGCTCAACGACCACCCCCATGTCAGGAGCGAGACGCGGGCGCGCGTGCTGCAGGCCATCGCCGACCTCGACTACCGGGTCAACGTGGCGGCCCGCAACCTCCGCACCGGGCGTACCGGGACGATCGGGCTGGCCGTGCCCGAGGTGGACCGGCCGTACTTCGGCCAACTCGCGGCCGAGATCATCGCGGCGGCGGCCCGGCACAACCTCAAGGTCGCGATCGAGCAGACCGGCGCCTCGCGCGAGGGCGAGCTTGACGCGCTCGCCCTGTCGCGCAACCGCCTCTACGACGGGCTCATCCTCAGCACCGTCGGGCTCGGGCCGACCGACACCGACCTGCTCAAGGTCGACTACCCCATCGTCATCCTGGGCGAGCGCATCTTCGACGGGCCCGTCGACCACGTGGCCATGCCCAACGTCGAAGGCGCCCGCGCCGCCACCGCCCACCTGATCGAGCGGGGCTGCCGCCACATCGCGCTGGTCGACGGCGGCGCCCAGGGCGAGGAGGTGAACGTCTCCAGCCTGCGCTACACCGGCTACCGTCAGGCGCTCGACGAGGCCGGCATCACCTTCGACCCGCGGCTCGTGGCCCCGACCGCGCGGTTCACGATGGAGGGCGGGGCCGCCGCGGCCCGGCGCCTGGTGGACGGCGAGGCCGACGTCGACGGCGTCTTCTGCGTGACCGACACGGTGGCGATCGGGGTGCTGCGCGGGCTGGCCGACCGGGGGGTGCGGGTGCCCGGCGAGGTGAAGGTCATCGGCTTCGACAACATCGCGGAAGGCGCCTACACCGTGCCGTCCCTGTCGTCGATCGACCCCGATCACTCGCTGATGGCCGACACGGCCGTGCGCTTCCTGGCCAGGCGGATCAAGGAGAAGGGCGGGAAACGGGAGGTCGCCCGCGAGTTCGTCAGCCACTTCACCGTCGTGGCCCGCGAGTCCACCGCCGCCGGGTAGGCGCTGGGGCTCGTTCACCACGCTGACCGGCGGCACCGGCGGACAGCAAAGCTCGGACGAACGCTGGACAATTGAACGGCCCAGGTCAGGAGGGCAGTTCCCAGACTCTGACCGAGCCGTCGTGCGCCGCGCTGATCACCACGGGGCGGTCGTCGAGCTCGGTCATGCGCACGCCGTACACCTCGCCGCCGTGCCCGAGGAACGGTTCACCGAGCGGTTGGCGCCCGGCCAGGTCCCAGACGTGGATGGCGCCATCCCCGGCGCCGGTGACGGCGATCGCGCGGCCGTTCACCGTGCCGGCGTCCAGGCAGGAGATCTCGTCGCCGGGAACGATGAGCGGCTCGGCCCACTCGCCGGTTTCCGGATCGCCCAGCACGAGGTATCGCCTGCCCGCCGCCACCACGTGTGTGCGGCCGTCCACGGCGGCCATGGCGAAGTCGTGCGGTTCCTCATCGAGCTCGTCGAACTCGGCGAGGGAACGCTGCTCGTCGATGTCCCACACCAGCACCCCGCCCTCCCAACTGTCGGCCACCACGACCGGCCGCTCGCCCAGCATTCCCGCCGCGACGGCACTGCTGGCATACGATTTGCTGCACAACTCCTCGACCTCGACCAGCAGGTCGTACGGCGAAGGCCGATCCGAGTCGTCATCGTCGTCCCGCTCGGCCGCCGACGGGTCCCACAACTCGAAAGCCCACGTGCCGTTGAACCCCACGACGAGCAGCGAGCGCGCGCCGAAGTCGGCCCTGACCACCGAGCCCACGCCGCCGTCCTGCGCGCTCAGCCGCACCTTCCCGCTCTCCAGGTCCCACATGGCGAAGCCCTGGTGATCGCCGCCGCCGCCGATCACGATCCGGCCGTCGACGACCGCGGCGCCGAGCGTGTAGAGCTCCGTGTAGTCGCCGTCCGTCTCCTCCAGCCAGGGGTTGCCGAGGCGGTGTTCCGTCCACAGGTCGGTCGCCGGGTCCCAGGTGCAGGCGAGGTGGGAGCGGTCGGGGGTGCCGACGACGAGCAGCCGGCCGTCGCGGACGACGAGGTCGAAATCGCGAATCCTGCCGGTGGGCGGCGAGCTGACGATGATGGCGCTGGATGCGGACATGCCCGGCATCCTAGGGTTGCTACCCAACCTAGGGGGCCGTGGCGGCAGGCGCGTATCTGCCGCTCTTCCAGCGTTCCAGCGTGTGGTCGAGGTGGAAGTCGAACAGCCCGGTGAGGTTCACGGTGGGGTCGAGCAGCCACTGGATCTCCAGGCCGTCCATGGTGGCGCAGAGCGCGCGTACCTCCGCCTCGGCCTGCGCGTCGGTCAACGGCGGGATCTCTCCCGTCTCCGCGGTCGCGAGCAGGCGCTTGACCAGCATGTTCACGATGCCGGTGTAACGGTTCTGGATGAAGGTCCGCGCCGGGTGCTTCTCGTTGGACGCCTCGCCCGTGAGGTGGATGAACAGCTCCAGCAGGCCCCGGTGGCGGGTGTGGTACTCCATGAGGTCGCGCAGGTCGTCGAAGGCCGCCAGCCCGCCGCGCCCTTCGGTATGGAGTGCGGCGGTTTCCCGCGCCCACCATTCGAGCACCGAGGCGAGCAATTCCTCCTTGTCCTGGAAGTGGCGGAGCAGGGCCGCGGGTGAGACGCCCACGTCCGCGGCGATCTGCCGCATGGACGCGCCGTTGTAGCCGCGCTCGCCGAAGGCCTTGGCGGCGGCGTTGACGATCTGCTCGCGGCGCCTGATGCCGCTCCGGTACGGGCCGCGCGGGGCCCCGCCGACGTTCGCCACCCTCCGACCTTCCCACGAAAAATCTTCGGATCACCCTCTTGCGTCAAAAGCTACCACGCGTTTACTTTTTGAGTCCCAAAGGTTAACACTCGATCACATTTCCCCGAGGGGCACCGTTACGCCCTGGGAGCAGCGCTCCCGCCGCCCTTGGAAGGACCCAGATGATCGGCATCAACCCCCTGCCGTGGTTGCTCGGGCCGTCCGGCTTCACACTGGACGTGCCCACCCTGCGCACCGCCTTCGCCGAGATCGCCGAAGCGGGCTTCACCGCCGTCCAGGCCGACGTGCCCGAGGGCATGTCCCCTGCCGCCTACCTCGCCCTCCTGGAGGAGTACGGCCTCACCCCCGCGCCCGGCTACTTCCAGGGCGCGTACGAGAGCGCCGAGGCGATGCCCGCAATCCTCGAACACGCCACGCGGCACGCGGGAACGCAGGCCGCGCTCGGCATGACCGAGGTGTTCATCGCCTCCGCACTCACCCAGGAACGCCTCGCCTCGCCCGCGGTCGGTGCCGCCTACGACCAGGACAGACTCGACACCGTCATCGAGAACCTCGCCAGAACCTGCGCCGCCATCACCGCCGAAGGGCTGCGCCCCTGCCTGCACCCGCACGTCGGCACCTGGATCGAGACCGAACGGGAGACCCGCGCCGTCCTGGACGCCATCGGCCCCCGGCAACTCTCCTTCGGCCCCGACACCGGCCACCTGCACTGGGCCGGCGCCGACCCCGTGGAGCTGATCACCCACTACCGCGACCGCGTCGGCGCCGCGCACGTCAAGGACGTCCACACCGCCGTCGCCCGGCAGGCCCGCGAGACGGAAGCGGACTACTGGGAGGCCACCGTCACCCGCCACCTGTGGACCGAGCCCGGCCACGGCGACGTGGACCTCGAAGGGGCGCTCGGCGCGCTGACCCCGGGCTTCGGCGGCTGGCTGGTGGTCGAGGTCGACGTACCCGACCACGGCACGCCCAAGGACAGCGCGGTCCTGTCGCGCCAGTGGGTCGCCACGCACCTCGAAGCGGGGGCGCGCCGATGACCACCGGTGTCGGATTCATCGGAGCCGGCCCGGTCACCCAGGCCATCCACCTGCCCGTCGTCGCCGGACTGTCGGACCGGCTGCACGTCGCCCGCGTCATGGACGTGGACGAAGCCACCGCGGCGGCCGTCGCCGCCCGCGCAGGCGCCGCCCACGGCACCTCCGTCGAAGAACTGCTCGCCGACCCGGCCGTCGAGATCGTCGCCGTGTGCAGCCCGCACGCCTTCCACGCCGAACAGGCCGAGGCCGCCTGCCTGGCGGGCAAGAAGGCCGTTCTGGTGGAGAAGCCGCTGGCCACGACCCTGGACGACGCCCGCAGGATCGCCAAGGCGTCGAAGGACACCGGCGTCCCGATCGTCGTCGGCGCCATGCACACCTACGACCCCGCGTGGCTGGCCGCCGAACGGCACTGGGGCGACCTGCCCGCCACCGCCCGGCGGGTGCGCTCACGCATCGTGCTCCCGCCCAACGCCCGCTTCGAGACCCTGGCTACCCAGTTGCACGCAGAACCGGTGTTCCCCGCCCGCGGCGGCGACCCCTCGGATCCGGCGGTGCGGGCGGCGTCCCTACGGGGTGCGATCCTCGGCCTGGCCATCCACAACCTCCCGCTGGTGCGGCGTTTCCTGCCGCGAGTCGAGCACGTGGACCTCGCCCGCCCGCTCACCCCGTTCGGGTACGTCCTGACCTTCCGTGGCGGCGCTCGCACCGCCGAACTCATCGGGTACCTGCACGGCGGCTGGCGGGAGGAGTGGAGCTTCGAGGTGTGGGGCGACGGCGGCGAACTGCGGCTCGACTTCACCCCGTCGTACGTGCGGGCCGGATCGGCCGTCGCCGACCTGCGTACCGTCGCCGGCCTGCGGACCTTCGGCCCCAACCCCGACAACGGCTACACCGCGGAATGGCGGCACCTCGCCGCCCTGGCCACCGGCGCGGAAGCGCTCCGCTACCCCGCCGCCGACCTCGTCGACGACCTCGCCTACGCGCTGGACCTCGCAGAACGCGCCGCCGATCTCCTGCTCCAAGGAAGGGCGGCATGACCAGTACCCCGCTCGCCGTCACCTTCGCCGACGGCGCCGACCACCCCGCCGTCCACGCCACCCTCGCCTCGCTGCCCAAGCACTACCGTCACGCGGGCCCGGGCGCCGGGGCGGTCACCGCCGTCACCACCCTGGCCGCCCTGCGCACCGCACTCGACGCCCGGCCGAGCGGCATCCTGCTCACCGCCGCCACGGCGGACAGCGCAGGCACCGTGCGCGAGCTCGCCGAACGTGCGCACGCGGCCGGCATCCCCGTCGTCGTGGCCGGGCCATGGGCGCTCGACCCGGCGGTGACGGCCGTGGCAGGAACACTGGACGTCGAGGGCGCCTCGCTGATCGAGGTGACCGCGACGGTCCCGCCCGGGCGCACCTCGGCGGACGTCCTTCTCGACCAGCTCGCGCTCCTGCGTACCGCGATCGCCCCCGCCCGGGCCGTCGAGGTGACCCAGGCCGACGGGCACGGGCACCTCGCCCGCGCGCAGGTCGGCGATGTGCCCGTCCACCTGTCCGCGGCCGTCTCAGGGCTGGGCACCCGGCGGGCGCGGCTGGACGTGCTGGGGCCCGCCGTCCAGTGGCGCCTCACGTTCGCCGACCCCGCGACGGCCGCCCCGGCCACCGTCGTCCGCACCGACGCGGAGGGCGAGCACCTGTTCCCCACCGTGTACGAGAGCGCCTACCGCGCCGCCTGGCGTCATCTGCACGCCGCCGTCACCGGCGGCGCCGTCCCGCCGTACTCGCTGCACGACCTCGCCGACGACCTCGCCCTGCTCGCCCCCTGACCGGGCAGCCGTCCCGCCGCCGGGACGGCTGCCCCAGCCCGACGGACCCCTATACCCCCCAGCTCCACTTTCGGAGGTCCCCGTGACCACTCTGCCGACCCCGGCCGCGACCGGCCCGCACGACGAGCCGACCGCCCCCGCGTCCACCCGCTTCATCGCCCTGTACGCGTTCGGCCAGCTAGGGCTCTGGGCCGCCCTGCTGACCCCGATCTCCGTGACCCTGTCCGTCAAGGTCGGCGCCATCGCCCCCGACACCAAGGCCACCAGCCTCGGACTCGTCCTGTCCGTGGGCGCGTTCCTGTCCATGGCCATCACCCCCATCTGGGGCAACCTCTCCGACCGCACCACCAGCCGTTTCGGCCGTCGCCGTCCGTGGCTGGCGGGCGGCGCCGTGTCCGGTGCGGCGGGGCTGCTCATCATGGCGCTCGCGCAGGACGTCCCCACCATCCTGATCGGCTGGTGCGTCACCCAGGTCGGTTACAACGCCGCCCAGGCAGCGCTCAACGCCATCAACCCCGACCACATACCGGAGCGGCAGCGCGGACGGGTCTCCGGCATCCTCGGCCTGATGAGCAACGTCGGCATCCTGGCCGGCACGTTCATCACCACGTCCGTCTCCAGCAGCACGTTCCTGATGTTCCTGCTGCCGGGAGTCCTCGCCTTCATCGCGCTCGGGCTGCTCATCGCGTTCCTGCCCGACCGTCCCGCCGACCGGAGCACGCTCGGCCCGTTCCGGCCGCTCGACCTGCTGCGCAGCCTTTGGGTCAACCCGTTCGCCCACCGCGACTTCGGCTGGGCCTTCGCCGGACGTTTCCTGATCTTCACCGGCAACGCGTTCAAGCTCACCTTCGGCTTCTACGTCATCACCGACCGGCTCGGCTACAGCCCCGTCGAGGCCGTGTCCCTGGTCTTCACCGCCACGCTCGTCTTCACCGGCGGCTCACTGCTCACGGCTACGATCGGCGGCTGGCTGTCCGACCGGCTGGAACGCAGAAAGATCTTCGTGCTGGTGGCGTCCCTGGTCATGGGCGTCGGCCTGCTGACCCTCGGCTTCACCACCACCTACCCCCAGTACCTGCTCGGCTCGCTGATCCTGGGCATGGGGACCGGCGTGTACATGGCCGTCGACATGGCGCTGGTCGTCCGGGTCCTGCCCAACCCCGACAACGCGGCCAAGGACCTGGCCGTCTTCCAGATCGCCAACTCGCTGCCGCAGTCGCTGGCCCCGCTGATCGCGCCGCTCTTCCTGACCATCGGCGGCGGCGACCAGAACTACCCTGCCGCCTTCACCGCCGCCCTGGTGTTCGCCGTGCTCGGCGCCCTGACGGTGATCCCCATCCGCAAGGTGCGCTGACGCCCCTTCTGAAGACGGCTCCCGCCTCATCTCGGGAGCCGTTCTTCTGAACGCGTCAGCGCACCTGGATGCCCCTGGCGCCGAGCGAGTCGGCGGTGCCGGCGGGGAGGTTCGGGCAGTTATGGATCAGGACCTGGTCCAGGGACGGCAGGTCGGGGACGGTTCCGAGGTCGGTGAGGGACGGGCAGTGGGACAGGCTCAAGGAGCGCAGAGCGGGAAGGTCGATCCGGCCCAGACTGCTCAGCCTCTTACAGGTGACGACGACGAGCCGCTCCAGGTTCGCCAGACCGGAGAAGGCCGACAGGTCGGAGAGCCGGTCGAGCCCGAACACGGTCAGTTCGCGCAGGGCGGGCATGCCGGCCAGGGCAGAGAAGTCCTTGATGCGTTCGGTGTTGTACAGGGAGACCTCCCGGATCGATGGATGCCCTTCGAGGCCGTCCAGTGAGGTGAGTCTGTTCTCCTTGAAGAGGATTACCGAGGTCAGGGCGGGCAGGCGGGACAGCGGGCGTAGGTCGGGAAGCGGGCAGGTGGGCTGACCGAGTGAGGTCAGGTGAGGGTGGTGGCCGAGGCCGTCGAGGCCGGTCAGCTTCCGGCTGCCGGTCAGCCACAGTTCGGTCAGGCGGCGCAGGTGCGACAGAGGGCTGATGTCCGTGAGGGAGCCGCATTGCTGCAGGTTGAGCTCCTCGATCGCGGGCAGGCCCGCGGCGATGCCGTCGAGGCTTGCCACTGAGGTGCCCATGAGGTCCAGGGAACGCAGCGCGTTCAGCCCCATGAGCGGGGATATGTCGGATACGAGTGAGCAGCCTTGCAGGTTGAGGCTGGTCAGAGCGGTCAGCCGGGCGAGTGGCTTGAGATCGTTGATCGACTTGCTGCCGGACAGGTCGAGGTAGGTCAGGGCGGTGAGGCCGGTGAGCTCCGAGAGGTCCGTGAGCGTCGCGCAGCGTTCGAAACGCAGGCTGCGCAGGGCGGTCAGGTGGCGCAGGCCGGCGGGCAGGGCGGTGATCTTGGTGAGCAGCAGGTCGGTACGGCCCTCGCGGACGAACGCGGGCGCGAGAAGGAGCTCGGCGAAGGCGTCGGGGTCGGTGGCCTGCGGCCAGAGCCTGAGCAGCTTGTCGGCGAGCGGCGTGGAAACCTTGGCCGCGAACTGGGCGGCCAGCGTCATCGCCGCACGAGCCGTACCGGCGGGAGCCGGGTGCAGGGTCAGCTCGCGTACGGCCTTCCACGCCCTCGCCTGCGAGGTGGTCGCCAGCTTCGGGCGCAACGCGGTGACGTACGGCGGCTCAGGAGGATGCGTGATCATGTCTGCACACCCTAGAACGGCGGGCGTCAGCCCGGTTCGGGCGAGGTGAACGCCGGGTAGTGGGGCAACTCGGGGACGTCCCACTCCGCGGTCTTCCCCAGGCACGTTCGTACGGCTTCGCGCAGCGCGGGGAATCCGTCCTGGTCGAGGACGTCCAGCAGACGGCTCCATCGATAGCGCAGGAGCTGGCGCATGCTCGGCGCCGGTGTCCGGGTGGGGTGCATGGGCTGGTCCTGCTCACGAACGCGCGGCAACAGCACCCACGTCATGTGCATCGTCCAGGTGGCCACGGCCTGCCGCATCCCCGCCTCCCAGAGCGCGTCGTCGGCCAGCTCGGGATGGACGAGAACCACCTGCTCGCGATACACCTCCTCGATCTCGGCCTCCACGCCGGGCGGCAGCCGGAACACGCACCAGCACGTCGCGAACGGCATGCGCACGTAGGCCGCTTCGAGAAAGGCGGAGTGGTACCCGGCGCCCTCGAAGTCGAGCACCCGCATCCCGTCGGAGGTCAGCAGGTTGTTGTCGGGGCAGATGTCGCCGGGAGAGAACACCGGATACTGCCTGGCGTGCGCCCTCAAGGCCGCCAGTTCGCCGTCAAGCCCCTCGGGCACGACGGGTAACACCTTGCCCAGCTCGCCCACGTCGAGGAAGGAAGCGTTTCCGCGAGAATATTCCCACTCGTGCTGCCGCCCCGCGCCCGCCACGGCGATGCGCCCGTACGTCCGCGCCCATGTGAGCAACCCGTCCCGGGCCGCCTCCGCCGACCTCCCCAGCAGCACATCGGCCAGGCTCGGCGCGCTGCCGAGGTCCGACATCACGATGAGCGGGAACGACGGGTCGACGGCCAGCAACTCTGGGCCGAACCCGCCGCTGAGCGGCAGCCCTGCCACTTCGGCGGCGAAGCCCGATGCGTCACTGTACGCCTTCACCACCACCGTGCCGCCGTCGCCGGTCGCGCAGCGCAGGACGCTGCTGCGCGAGCTCCCGCCCAGATCGACCGGCCGGCTGACACTCTTGCCCAGGGCGGCCGAGGCCGCCGCCAAGATCTTCTCCACGTCCTCACCCTAAGGCCGCGCCTGCGCGCAGCCGGCCCCGGCAGGTGAGCGCCGGGGCCGGATGGAGATGGACGTCAGTCGGCGCAGATGGCGAAGACGCTGATGCCGACGTCGTTGTAGCCGTCCTGGCGGCCGATGCCGATCCAGCCGCGCCCGTCATCGGTGGGGAACGACCCGACCAGGATCGCTCTGTTGCCGCGGGCCTCCGCACCGCCGCCGAGGACTCTCTTGGTGCCGGGGCAGTAGAGCGTACGGCGCTGGAAGTTGGGGACGTTGGCGTTGGGCAGCGTGACGAGCTGATACCCGGGAGGCAGCGCCGACTTGAGCGCGACCGGGGCGGGCGGAACGGACGTCTGACTGGCCGCCGCGGTCGTCGGCAGGAAGGCCGCGGCCGCGAGGACGACGAGGGGAAGCGCCAGGAATCTCTTCGACTGCATTGTTCTCCTTGTGTCGAGTACCCCTGACGGGCACGGCTTCGTACAGCACCGGGCAGGCCGGCAACTGCGGTGCTGACGGGGGCGCCGTGTTCGCAGGGGGCAAAGAGGCTGACACGATGAGTATCGTCCTCATCACCCTTCGTGTCCATCGGTTTGTATGTTCGGAGAGTTTCGATAGGAACACGCAGCGGAGCGGCTACAGGACTCCGATGTCGCGTGATAGATGTGATCTGACCTGACGGATCGGCATTTCCCCCCACCAGCGGCTAGGCGCGGGAAGTCTTCCCGCGCGGTGAGGGGGACACATGACCACGATCAGCTTCGACCACGCGACCACCGGTTACAGCCTGGCGCACGCGCGCTGCCTGGCCTACGCCGCCGAGCTGGCCTACAAGGACGAGAACAAGGTCAAGGCCACGGCGAAGAACTGGGGTTTCGACCGTGTCACGTTCTTCCGCGTGCCGCACACCCCGCCGTTCCCGCTGGTGGACACGCAGGCGTACATCGCCGCCAACGATCGCATGATCGTGGTGGCGTTCCGCGGCACCCAGCCCGAGGAACTGCGTGACTGGTTGTCGGACGCCAACACGCTGCTGACCCCGTACGCCGCGGGCACCGGCATGATCCACGCCGGCTTCTACCGCGCCCTGGACGTCGTGCATCCCGCGATGCTGGACACGCTGGAGGACTGGCGCACCAACGGGCAGTCTCTCTGGTTCACCGGGCACAGCCTGGGCGGCGCCCTGGCCATGCTGGCGGCGGCGCGCACCTACTTCGAGGACCCGAGCCTGCTCGCCGACGGCGTCTACACCTTCGGCCAGCCCCGCACCTGCTGCCCGCTGCTGGCCGCCGCCTACGACAAGGCGTTCAGGGGCCGCATGTTCCGCTTCGTCAACAACAACGACGTCGTCGCCCAGCTCCCGCCCGCGCCGTTGTTCCAGCACGTGGCCGAGGAGCGCTACTTCGACGCCAAGGGCAAGCTGCGGGACAAGATGCCGGTGGTGGCGGGCCTGACCGACCGGCTCAAGGGCCGCACCGCCGACCTGCTGGCACCCGGTACGGACGGGATTCGCGACCACTTCATCAACGCCTACCTCGCGAACTTCGACGCCAACGCCCGCTGAGCGGGGGCCGGCCGCCTGTCCCCCCCGGCGGCCGGCTCGCCGGGCTGCCTGTTTGCGCGCCGCCGCCAGTGACTCCTCGTGCTGCTCTCGCAGGTTCGCCAGCGCCGGGTCGAGACGCGCGTTGACCAGTTCCGCGTGGATGAACCTCACGTCCTCGACGCGGAAGTGGCCCTATAGAGGTACCCCTTGTCCGGGTGGGACGCTCGCCAGCTCTCGGCGTACAGAGCCGACAACTCACGTGAGAACGACGACGCGCGGCGCGCGCTGGCGTCCAGATGCAGCAACATGATCTCTCCTCGGCCTTATGTGGACACGCTGTCCGCCTGAGTCTAACCGGACGATATGTCCACATACAATGGGGCAATGGAGAGGGCAGACGCGGCGCGCAACCGGGCCAGGATCCTCCAAGCGGCGGCCGCGCTCTTCTCGGACCGATCGCCGCAGGACGTGACGATGGACGACATCGCCAAGAAGGCCGGCGTCGGACGGGGCACGCTCTACCGCCGCTACCCCGACCGGGCGTCGATCGCCGTGGCGCTGCTCGACGAGCACGAGCGCGCGCTGCAGGAGCAGTTGCTGCGCGGCGAACCGCCGCTCGGCCCCGGAGCGCCGCCCGCCGAACGGCTGGCCGCCTTCTACGCCGCCATGGTGCGCCTGCTGGAGGACCACTCGCACCTGGTCCTGGGCACGGAAGTCGGCCGCTCCCGCTTCGAGACCGGCGCGTACGGATTCTGGCGCGCGCACGTACGCTCACTCCTGATCGCCGCCGCCGTGCCCACGCCCGACGCGTTGGTGGACGTCCTGCTCGCACCCCTGGCCCCAGAGGTGTACGGCTACCAGCGATCGGCACTCGGCCTCACCCCGCCACAGATCACCGCGGCCTTGACCACCCTGACGGCCACGCTCAACCCCTGACCGGCCGGCCGCGAACGTATTTGAAATAGCTCCGGCACCGTCGGACATGAACCGGGTGAGTGAAGATCCGCACCCACCCGAGGAGGCCGACCATGGGATTCGCCCGTGGAGGATGAACGCGTCAAACGTTTCGAAGAGGTCTACCACCGCGCCTACGAGCAGATTCTCGGCTACGTCATCCGCCGTTGCGAGTCGCCCGAGGACGCCTCTGACGTGGTGGCGGAGACCTTCGCCGTCGCCTGGCGCCGCATCGACGACGTGCCGCCGGGGGAGGAGGCCACGCTGTGGTTGTACGGCGTGGCCCGCAGGGCCCTGGCCAACCACTACAGAGGCGAGCGGCGCCGCCGGCACCACCGGCAGGCGCTGGCCGGCACGATAGCCCCCTTCTTCCCCGGCCCGGAGGAGAGCCTCGATCTCCTCACCATCACCAGCGTCTTCCGGTCATTGCAGGAAGAGGACCGTGAACTGCTGTCCCTGCTGGCGTGGGAGGGCCTGGACACCGCCCAGATCGCGAGCGTCCTGGGCCGTTCGCCCAACGCCGTGCGCATCAGGCTCCACCGCGCGCGCAAACGCCTGGCCCGCGCCCTGCGGCGCTCCGGCGTCTCCACGCACCACACCGCTCCGGCGACGAGGATCCCGGCAGAAAGGACGACGCCATGACCGACACGGGCTCCATCATGAACCGGCTGGCCAAGGTCGACAACGAGACCCTGGACGGCCAGGTGTCCACCGACGCCGCCCGAGACCTGTTCACCTCGATCGTCGCCGGCGACGTCACCCCCGCGCACGAGGCCGCGCCGCGTTCCGTCCGCCGGGGGAAGGCGCGTCTGGCCGTGGCCGCGGCGCTCGTGACCGGCGCCGCTGCGGCCGCCGTGGTCCTCGGGCCCGGCCTGTTCGCAGGCCCGGACGCCACCGTGTACGCCAACTCCGCCATCGAAGTACAGCGGGAAGGCGGCGAATGGGTGGCCAGGATCAAGGACCCCTACGCCGACCATCGCCAGTACACCGAGGCCTTCGCCGCCGTGGGCCTGGACGTCGCGCTTCGCCTGGTGCCCTCCTCGCCGAGCGGCGTCGGCAAGCTGGGCCGCATCGGGGCCTCCGCGTCCAACGGCGGCAGCGCGGGATCGCCGGAATCGGGCAGCCTGTCGGGTGGCCTGGCGGTCGACGACTGCGTGGACTGCTGGATGACCCTTCGCGTCTCGGCCGACTTCACCGGTCACGCCGAGGTGCGGATCGGTCGTGCGGCGAAACCCGGCGAGTCCTACGAGAACGCCACCTCGGCCGCCGCGCGGGGCGAAGCGCTCGAAGGCGTCCCCGTCCGGGACGGTCGCACGGTGGCCGAGCTGCTTCCCGAGATCCGCAAGCGGAACCTGGCCGTCACCTACAGCCGCGTCCTCACGAACGTCGGCGTCGTCGAGGGGGTCACCTCGGACGGCGTGAAGTCGACGGGAACGTCCCTGTCCTTCGAGCCGCTCTCCGAGAACGAGGTCGGCCGGGACTGGCGGGTCTGGGACGCCGAGCCGGTGAAGCCCGGCCTCGTCCGCCTGCTCGTCACCGAGGATCGGCTCCCGAAGAATCCCCTCTACAACTTCTAGACTCGACGACATGGACGAGTTGCGGGGAAAAGCGGCGACATGGTCCTTCGACGAGGAAAAAGTAGTCATTCAGTATGATTCCAGGTGGCGTACCCCTGTGCTGCTGAAGGTGCTCGCCCGTTGTGAGGTGCCCGTTGCGGCCATCGCGGCGGTGGATTTCGCGTCCGCGGGGAAGAAGGGCTGGCAGTTGCGGCTGCGGTTGCGTGAGCGGGCCGACCCCTACGCCGCCGTCGGGGCGCTGCTCGACGAGAATGGGCAGCCGTTCCTGCTGACCGGCAGGCCCGACACGGAGCTGATCGCCGAGTACCACGCCGACCAGCTCCGGCTCGCGGCCGACGCCGCGCAGCGGGAGGACGACCCGCGTCCAGCGGAGGAGTACGCGCTGGGGCTCGTCCCGCCCGTGCCCCTGTACATCCAGACCTCTGAGGGCACGGCGATGTTCGACGGCGAGACGGTCCGGCTGGAGTGGTCCGACGAAGCCGGTTCCCGCAAGGGCAAGAAACGCCGGATGGCGTACGCGCTGAGGGACATCCGGCGGGTCGACTGGGTCCCCCAGGGGTCGTCGGACGAGGGTTACCTGCGGATCGTGACCTTGGAGGAGGATACGGACACCAAGTCCGTCAAGCCAAGAAAAGATTTCGCCTGCCTGCTCACCGAGGACAGCGCCAAGCAGGACGCCTGGACGCTGGTGATGGCCGCGACCGTGACCGCGCACCTGTGGGCGACGGCGGCCCGGCCGGACAACCCCGCGCAGCTCACCGCCGACACCCGCTCCCAAACCGTCTACGACCAAATCCGTGAGCTCGGACGCCTGCACACGGAGGGTTTGCTCACCGACGAGGAGTTCGCGTCGAAGAAGGCGGAACTGCTCGACCGCCTGTGAACACACTTCGGCGAAGGCCGGTCCCATGCCGTCAACCTACATTGACGGTCCCTACGCGTCAACCATAATTGACGATCCCGGCGCGAGTTGATCTAGTCCGACCTTACCTTTTCGCTATAGCCACTCAGAGTTACTGATCGCTACTTTAAGTGATGTTCCTCTGCCGGTTAAAGGGGCGGTCTGCCCCTCGCCCGGCATGTCCGTCCCGAGTCAAAGGAGCCCCAGTTACATGCGCATGAAACTCACGACCCTCGCCATAGCCTGCGCTCTGGCCGCCGGTGCGTTGGCCGCCGGCACCGCCGTCGCCTACGCCGCTCTCGGCGGCGCCCAGGCCCCGAGCGTCCGCGCCGCCGCGGTCGTCGACGCTGACGGCGGCGTGGTGCGCTCCAAGGGCGTCACCGCCGTCCGTAAGATCGCCACCGGCCAGTACTGCATCGAGCTCGACGCCGACTACGACGCGGCCAGAAGTGTCCCCGTCGCCACCAAGCGCTGGGGCGCTCCGTGGAACTCCACCGTGTTCGTCAACGCCAACACCGCCACGTGCGGCAGCGCCGCGCGTCATGTCTTCGTCGCCGGTGGCAACAACGGTGCAGGCGCCGACGTCCCCTTCCACGTCATCGTGCCCTGACCGGAACGATGACCAGCCCCGTGCGACCGCCGCGCGGGGCTTCGCGCACTCGTGAGCGCGTTCCTCAGTGGGAGGCCGAGCCCCACACGGAGCCTGGCATCGCCCGCGGATGTCCGTTCACGAGGATCTCCTTTTCAGTCCCGAGGTGGATTCTCCGCCGACCATGCTGCCGTTCCCGCCATAGACTGCTCCAGTCAAACAACCATCACTTCACCGTCAATTTCCGGGCGGACCAGCGCATATGTCCACAAGCCACGAGCACACCCTGGCCGCCGAGTTCGAGGCCCTGCTGGCGCTCTCGCGATCCGGAGAAGGCCCGGGTGGCTCACTCCGGGGCCGGCAGGTCCATTGACGCGAGCTTGACCGGGTCGGCGACGGCCATGATGCCGGCGATCCGGTCGTCGACGACGGTGAACGCCAGGATCGCGAGCGGGGTGCCGTCCTCGCGCCAGGAGATGATCCCGGGAAGGCCGTTGACGAGCACCTTCCGCACTCCTCCGGCTCCGCCGGCACCCAGTCGTGAACCGGCGGCGACCTCGGTGGCGCCAAGGATGACGACCCGCCCATCGGGGGTGTCGATGGTCAGTTTCACCTCGGGGTCGAGCACGCGCAGCAGCCCCTCGAAGTCGCCGTGGCGGGCCGCGGCGAGGAAGGCGTCGACCACCTTGCGCTGCTCCCGTCCTGCGGCCGTCTGCCGGTCGGTCGCCTGCACCTTCCTGCGGGCGCGGCTGGCGAGCATCTTGGCGGCGTTGGCGGACTTACCGAGGATCTGGCCGATCTCCTCGAACGGCACCGCGAACAGGTCGTGCAGCACGAACGCCAGCCGCTCGCTCGGCCCGAGCGACTCGATGACGACCAGGAGCGCGAGACCGACCGAGTCGGCGAGCGCCACGTCGTCCTCCGGCGCGGGGCCGTCGTCGACCGTCACCACGAGCTGGGGGTCGTCGTAGGACGTCTCGGGGTGGGCCTGGCGCGATCGCAGGACGTCGAGGCTGATCCGGCCGACCACCGTGGTCAGCCAGCCGGCGAGATTGTGGATGGTCGCCGCGTCCTGACGGGAGAGCCGCAGCCAGGCCTCCTGGACGACGTCCTCGGCGTCGGCGTGCGAGCCGAGCATGCGGTAGGCGACCGCGCGCAGCCGGTCGCGCTGGGCCTCGAACGCCTTGGCCACCGGGTCCGTCGGGCTGGTGTCGGACATGTTGTTACCTTCCTCGGATCTGCTCCGTCATGGGTGATGACGGGCCCGGACGGGCTCGGGTAACCGATGAAGGAGCAAGACCGATGGAAGCACGCATGAAGAGCCAGGCCAACGCCGACGTGACGACGGCCGTCCAGCACCTGTACAAGGCGATTCACACCGGCGGCGTCGACCCGCTCGTGCTCGAACTGGTGCACCTGCGCGCCAGCCAGATCAACGGCTGCAGCCCGTGCGTGTTCGCCGGGGTGGCGTCGGCGAAGAAGCATGGGGAGACCGAGGAGCGGCTGCACAACGTGGTCACGTGGCGTGAGACGCCGTTCTTCAGCGAGGCGGAGCGGGCGGCGCTCGCGCTGACCGAGGCCGCCACCCGGATCCAGGACGGCGCGCCCGGCGTGACCGACGAGATCTGGGACGCCGCCGCGGCCCACTTCGATGACAAGCAACTGTCCGCGATCATTCTCAACATCGCGATGACCAACTTCTTCAACCGGATCAACCGCACGGTCAGGGAGCAGGCCGGCAAGACCTGGTAAGCCGGGGCCGCCGGGTCACGGGACCCGGTCGGCTCGGTGGGATATCAGGCGGGCCGGGTCGGGCCAGCGTACGCCGTGGGCCCAGCCCGCCCGCTCGAACCAGCGGATGAGCCGCGCGCTGGGGTCGAACTGCCCCTTGAGCACGCCGTGGCGGGCGCAGGTCGGCTCCGCGTGGTGCCAGTTGTGCCAGCCCTCGCCGAGCGTCAGCGTCGCCACCCAGCGCACGTTGGACGAGCGGTCCCGGGTGCGGAAGGGGCGCTCGCCGAAGGTGTGCGCGATCGAGTTCACCGACCAGGTGACATGGTGGACCACGGCGTAGCGGATCAGGCCGCCCCACAAGAGCGCGCTCCAGGCGCCCTGCCACGACATCGACCACAGCCCGCCGACGGCGGCGGGAAGCGCGAACGACATGGCCACGACGGCCGGGTAGGCGGCGTCGAAGCGGCGCACGTCGGGGTCGGCCAGCAGGTCGGGCACCCAGTGCGGGGGGCTGGAGCGGCGGCGGGCGGTGTAGAACCAGCCGACCTGGGCGTGCAGCATGCCGCGCAGCAACGCCAGGCCGCTGTCGCCGTAACGCCACGGCGAGTGCGGGTCGCCCTCGCGGTCGGCGTACTTGTGGTGCCGGCGGTGCTCGGCGGCCCACAGCGTGAGCGGCCCTTCGACGGCCATGCCGCCGGCCAGCATGAGCGCGATCCGCAGCCCCCGGTCGCAGGCGAAGGCCCGGTGGGTGAAGAGCCGGTGGTAGCCGATGGCGATCCCGAAGATGCTCACGAAGTACATCGCGACCGCGATGACCAGGTCGCGGGGACCGATGCCCCAGCCCCAGGCGGCCGGCACCGCGAGGATCAGGGACAGCACGGGCAGGACGACCAGAACGACCAGGTAGGCGGTGCGGCGGCCGGTGGTGATCGCCACCGTCTCCGCGGTGCGCGGGCCCGGTCGCGGGCTGGGTGACCTCACGCTTCCTCCCCATGAAGCGGTACGGGATGAGCCGGTTCCCTATTCAACGGCCCGTCCGGCGTACCGCGGCAATGCCCTGAGGGTGACGGCATGATTACTCACGGGAAGTAAAACAATGCGCTCGGTAGCTATGAAGAAAAGGGGAGCCGCCTCCCTAGATTGTGGTTGCACAACGTGATCATCGCTGTTCGCTGTGGAATCAGGCGGAAGGATCTACGGAATGTGTGCTGCCGATCAGGCGACCGAGGCCGGCTACCTGGAGCGATACGAACAGGCGCTGGCCCGTGACGTGATGTCCGCGCTCGGCCTGGTCAGGGAGTGGATGCGGACCGACTGGCGGTCCCTGTTCGCCGAGCTGCGCGAGCGGCGCCCCATCTTCGTCACGCCCGGCTTCACGATCGTCACCCGCTTCGCCGACGTCACCGAGGTGCTCTCCCACGAGAAGGTCTTCTCGGTCCGCGCCTTCGGCCCCCGCCTCGACGCCGCGCTGGGCGGCCCGTTCATGCTGGGCAGGGACGCCACCGACATGAACTGGCGGGAGAAGGGCCTGATGCAGGTCATGCTCGACCCGCGGGACGCGGCCGGCGTACGCGAGCTGGCCGGGAGCATCGCCGACGAGCTGCTCGACGCCGCCGGGCCCGCCGGGCGCGTCGAGGCGGTGCACGATCTGTTCCGCCCGGTCGCCCTGGGCGTGTGCGCGCGCTACTTCGGCTTTCCCGGCCCCGACTCGCGGACGCTGTCGCGATGGACGCGGGCCGTCGTCGCCGACGGCTTCGCCAACTTCACCGCAGACCCGAGGATCCAGGCGGCCTCGGTCCGGGCGGGCGCGGAGATGGTCGCCTACTTGCGCGACCGGCTGGCCACCTACCGGGCCGCGCTGCGGGCGGGGCAGGATCTGCCCGACGACGTCTTCGCCCGGCTCGTCCGCTCCTCCCTGCCCTCCCAGGCGAGCCTGTCCGACGATCGCATCGTGATCAACCTGGCCGGCCTGCCCCTGGGCTTCGTGGAGAGCGGGCCCGGGGCCATGGCCGAGGTGGTCGAGCAGCTTCTGCTGCGCCCGAACGTGCTGGCCGAGGCCGTCGAGGCCGCCGGCGACCCCGAGCGCTTCGACCGCTACGTCTGGGAGGCGCTGCGGTTCAGCCCGTTCTTCAAGCTGCTTCCCCGGATGTGCGAGCGCGACCACGTCCTGGCGGCCGGCACCTCGCGCGGCATGCTGATCCCCGCGGGCACGCTCGTGCTGGCGGCGCCTGCCTCGGCCATGTTCGACGCGGACGTGGTGCCGGAGCCGGGCGAGTTCCGCCTCGACAGGCCGGGCCACCACCGGCTGTTCTTCGGCCACGGCCATCACGCCTGCCTCGGCGTGCACGTGGCCGGCGTCGTGGTCGCCGAGACCGTACGCCGCCTGCTGCTGCGCCCGGGAGTGCGTCTGCTCCCGCCGCCGCAGGGGCGGATCGAGCGAAGCCTCGGGATCTTCCCCGACCGGTTCGTGCTCGGGCTCGGCGCGGAAGGGCAGGAGGGCTGAGATGGCCAGCGGCAGAACGAGCGCGCGGAGCATCGCGACGGACGGCCTCGTCAACCGGCTCAGGTTCCTGGCCCTGACCAACGGCCGTCCGGTCTGGGATCTTCTCCAGCGGGTCAGGCCGGTCCGGCGCCGGGTCAACGCCGTGCTGATCGACCACGCGATCCGCGAGATGCCGCCTCGGCCGGAACCGCTGAGCACCATGGCCGGCTACACCTCGTGGGCGTCGCTGACCGACCGCACCTACAACGGCAGGCACCTGCCCCCCGTGGACGTCCCCGAGGGGCACCGGCCCACTCCCGAGCGCGCCGCGGACCTGTTCACCCGCGGCGAGACCATGATCCCCTGCCCGCGTTCCACGGTGCTGTTCGCCTACTTCGCCCAGTGGTTCACCGACGGGTTCCTGCGCGGCGACAGCAACGTCCCGCGCGACCCGCGCAGGAACACCTCCAACCACCACATCGACCTGAACCAGCTCTACGGCCTCAACGCGACGGCGACGGCCGCGCTGCGCACGTTCGAGGGCGGGCTGCTCAAGAGCCGGCTCGTCAACGGCGGGGAGTTCCCGCCCCTGTTGTGCGAGAACGGCAAGATCAAGCTGGAGTTCGCGCCGCTGGGCGTCATCCGCTTCGAGGAGCTCACCGACGCGCAGCGCGGCACGCTGTTCGCCACCGGCAGCGACCGGGGCAACACCCAGATCGGCTTCACCATGATGACGGTGCTGTTCCTGCGCGAGCACAACCGGGTGGCCCGGCTGCTGGCCCGGCACCACCCGCGCTGGGACGACGAGCGGCTGTTCCAGACGACGCGCAACATCCTCATCGTGTTGCTGGTCAAACTGGTGGCCGAGGAGTACATCAACCACATCACCCCCTACCACTTCCGTTTCACCCTCGACCCGAAGCTGTCGACCATGCTGGCCCGCGCGCCGTGGCATCGGGAGAACTGGGTCACGGTGGAGTTCAACCTCGTCTACCGCTGGCACAGCCTGATCCCGTCCCACCTGTTCGTGGGCGGGCACGACCTGCCCATGGCACGCACCCTGTTCGCCAGTTCGCTGATCTCCGACGCCGGCCTCGGGCGGCTCTTCGAGGACGCCTCCCTGCAGAGGGCCGGCCGCATCGGGCTGTTCAACACCGACCCCGTGCTCCGGGAGGTCGACGTGTCCAGCGTGGCCGAGTCCCGCGCGCTCGGCCTGGCCTCCTACAACAGCTACCGCGAGCACTGCCGCCTGCCCGCCGTGCGCAGGTTCGAGCAGGTCACCAGTGACAAGCGGGTCGCCGGCGCGCTGCGCGAACTGTACCGGGGAGTGGACGACCTCGACCTGTACGTGGGGCTGTTCGCCGAGGAACCGGGCTGTCGCGACGCGATCCTGCCGCCGCTGCTCACCAAGATCATCGCCATTGACGCCTTCTCCCAGGCGCTCACCAACCCGCTGCTGGCCCCTCGGGTGTTCAACGCCGCCACCTTCTCGCCGTACGGGCTGGGCGTCATCGCCTCCACGCGCACGTTGTCGGACATGCTGCACCGCAACACGCCGGAGGATCCGGCCCCCCGCTTCGTCAGCATGTCGCGGCGGACCCGGCCGTGAACGGAAAGGCCGACCCGGCCGCGGAGTCGCTGCGGGGCGCGGCCCGCGAGCTGGTCGACGCCGCGATCACGATCCAGGAGGCGGCGGCTCACGCCACGGCGGCGCTCACCGACGGCGCGCTGCTGCGCACCCTGCCGCGCGCCCCGCGGGCGGCCCACCGCGCCTACCGCGCGCTGCTGCGGGCGACCACCAACGGCCGGGGCCTGGGGTACGCGTTCACCGGCGGCGGGCCGGCCACCGCCATCGCCAAGATCGGCGCCATGGCGGGGGCCGAGAGCCTGGCCGTCCACGTGCTGGCCACCTCGTTGCGGCTGCGCATCGCCGCCGTCGCGCTCGACCACCCCGAACTGACCGGCGACCCCATGATCACCCGGCTCATCGGCGCGGCCGCCGCCGACCGCGATCTGGAGGCCGTCCGCGCCCTGCGCGCCCTGGTCAAGGACCGAGGCGCGGTACGCGCGCTCAGCCAGCTCGCCCCGGTCTTCGGCGAGGTCCTGGCCCTGCGGGCGTTGCTGGACGAGAACCCGCTCAACGACGCCGCCGCCTGGCTCATCGCGACCGGCAGGGGCTTCGCCACCGCCGACCCGATCACCGGAATGAGCAACAGGGCCATCGCCGTCCTCGACACCGGGGAGGGCGCCGCGCGCAGGATCGACCTGCAGCCCGGAGAATCGGCGCGGCTCAGCGGGCGCGGGTCGCTGCTCGGCTTCCTGGGCAACATCGGTGTGATCGGCACCACGGGGCGGATTCTCCTGCAGAGCGTCCGGGGCCCCGACGGCGTGCTCCGCCACGTCCTCCAGGCGCCCGGCATGCGGGCAGGACGGCCCGACACCGACTCGCCCCAGGACCTGCTCGGCGCGTTCAGCAGCGCCGTCCTGGCCGGCAGCCCCTACAGCCGGGCGCTGGCCAAGGCCGTCGCCGACTACGGGCTGCCCCAGGGCGCAGAACTGGCGCTCGTGGGGCACAGCGCGGGCGGCGCGGCGATCATGAACCTGGCCCAGGACGCCGAGTTCTGCGCCCGCTACACGGTCACCCACGCCGTCACCATCGGCGCGCCGGTCGACTTCAAGCGGCCCGCCGACCCGCGCACCTGGGTGGCCAGCGTCACCAACCAGCACGACATCATCCCCACCCTCGACGGACAGGGCGCGGGCAACTGCTTCGACCTGCATCCCGACTGGTACGTGGTCGACTACAGCGACCCCACCCACCTGTTCCCGATCTGCCACCGCATCGATCGTTACCTCGCCAACCTCGCCGACGACCTGCCCGAAGCCCGCGACCACATCGACGAACGGCTCGCGCCCTACCGGGGGCCGGTCCTGCGCTCCCAGGCGTACCTGCTGTTCGACGACCCGCCCGACCCTGAGGGCTTTCCGTTCCTTTCCGTGCCCACCCACACGGTGGACGGCCCGGCCGGCCCTGTCGAACTGCCGATCAGGTGCCAGGACGGCGGCGCGCTCACCGCGTACTTCGCCGCGGACCCGGGGGCGGCGGACGCCCTGCTCAAGGGCACAGGGTTCGGCCCCGCCGTGCGGGTCGCGGGCCGTGCCCTGGTCGCCGTGCACACGGCCGCGAACCGGCGCACCAGCTCGGGCGGCTACCACGAGCTGCACCTCGGCGTCGTCGTGCCGGGGCCGTGGCCGAGACGGTCCCTCCTCCTCTGGCCCGACCTGCTGCGTGATGCGGGCCGACGGCGTTCTGGCAGCTTCCTCGTCGGCTCTGCGGTCGACACCGAGGCCGCCCGCGCCGTCGCGCCGCGCCTGTGGGGCGACGAGCCGTACCTGATGCCTCTGGGGTTCCGGCTCACCCGCCGCCACGCCCACGTCAGCGTCGGCGACGTCCTCACCCTGCGCGGGCGGCTCGGCCCCGGGCTGCCCGTGAGCGATCGTGACCTGGTCGGCTACACGCGAGCGGCCGGCACCGCGCTGCGCTCCTGCGTGCGAACCCACGGGCCGGCCCGGTTGCACCCCGTGCCGCTGCTGCGGCTGGCCGTGGCGCCCCGGTCGGCGCACCCGCTGGCCGGTCGGCTTCGCGACCTGGGGCTCGACGGGGCCCGCGCGCTGTTCTGCCTGTCGGCCACCACCCGCAGGACACTCGTCGACGCCGCCGTCCCGGTGCCGTCCCCCTGACGGAGGAGCCATGCCAGCCCAACACGCCGAGATTCTGCGCTCGGACGCCCACGCGCTCACCGCCTGCGCCGAACGCCTGCGCGAACTCCAAGAGCGGCTGGAGGCCGAGGGCGTCGCGCCGCAGTGGCTGCGCGAATCGGTGAACGCCCACGTCGCCGCCTGCGTGGAGGCCGCCGCCGACCTGAACGCGGCCGCGGAGCGCCTGAACCATTAAGGGCTATTCCAGGGTGGACAGGAACGCAGCGGCGACGGGCGACGGAGTGAAGCGGCTCCAGATGAGGTGCTCCATGCGGGCGGGAGCATCGCGGATCTGGAGGACGGGCAGATCGGGCAGCTCGGACACGAAGGCGGCGGGCAGCATCCCGATGCCCAGGCCCTGCCGGATCAGGCGGGCGATGAAGTCCACGGTCGTCACCTCGAAGGCGACCTCGCGCCGGACTCCGGACGCGGTGAACGCCTCGTCCGACTGGGCCCGTGCGGCGGTGCCCCGGGGGAAGTCGACGAACGGTTCGTCCGACAATTGGCGCAGGTCCACACGTTCCTCGCCGGCCAGCGGGTGATCGGGCGCCACCACGGCGACGAGGTCGCCGCGCGCCAGTTCGCGCCCGCTGACCCCCTTGGGGCGCATGCCCAGGGGAAGCCCGAGGAAGGCGACGTCCAGGGCGCCCTGCCGCACCTGTTCGATCAGGTCCTCGCTCGCGCCCGAGCGAAGGCTGATCCGCACCTGCCGATGCCGCAGGTGGAACTGTTTCAGCGCGGCGGGCAGATCGACCGCCGCGACCGTGGGGATGGCGCCGATGGCCAGCCGGCCGCGGATCTCGCCTGCGGCGGCCGCCACCTCGGCTCGGGCCCGTTCCGCGGCGTCGAGCGCCTGGCGGGCCGCGGGGAGGAACGCCTCGCCCGCGGGGGTCAGCCGGACGCGGCGGCTGGTGCGGTCGAACAGTTTGGCGCCCAGCTCACGTTCCAGGCGGGCGATCTGGTGGCTCAGCGCGGACTGGACGACCAGGCACTGCTCGGCGGCGCGGGTGAAGTTGCTCGTCTCCGCGACGGCGACGACATAGCGCATCTGCTGCAGCTCCATGGATCAATCGTGATACACGATCGATCCGATGACAAACATGTGTTGGACTCATTGATGGCCTGTCGTCGAGGCTGGGCGCATGACGGCGACGAGACCTCACGCGGATGCCGGCCTGTCACGCGGGCTGCTCCTGCTCATGTCGGTGGCGACCGGGCTGGCGGTCGCGGGCAACTACTTCGCGCAGCCGCTGCTCGACCTGATCGGCAGGGAGTTCGGGGTCGGTCCATCACAGGCGGCCCTGGTGGTGACGGCCGCGCAGGCCGGATACGCGCTGGGGCTGATCCTGCTGGTGCCGCTCGGCGACCTGGTGGAGCGGCGACGGCTCGCCATGTCGCTCTACGCGGCGACCGCGCTGTTCCTGCTGGTGTCGGCCACCGCCCCCAACGGCACGGTGCTCCTGGCCAGTACCGCCATGACCGCGCTGACCTCGGTGGGAGCGCAGGTCGTGGTGCCGTTCGCGGCGACGCTGGCGGCTCCGGCCGAGCGCGGCCGGGTGGTCGGCACGGTGATGACCGGGCTGATGCTCGGCCTGCTGCTGGCACGCACCGCGTCCGGCGCGTTGTCGGAACTGGGCGGGTGGCGGACGGTCTACTGGGTGAACGCGGTGCTGATGGTGCTGATGGCCGTGCTGCTGCGCACCTTCCTGCCCCGGCTCGGCGGGGACGGCGCACGCCAGTCCTACCCCGGGTTGTTGCGCTCGACGGTGGCGATGTTCCGGCATGAGCCGTTGCTCCGGTGGCGGGCCGGCATCGGCGCGTTGAGCCTCGCCTCGTTCAGCGTGTTGTGGACGGCGCTGACCTTCCTGCTGGTGCAGGGGGCCTACGGCTGGTCGGAGTCGGCCATCGGCCTGTTCGGGCTGGTCGGCGCCGTGGGCGCGCTGACCGCCACGGTGGCGGGGCGGCTGGCCGACCGCGGCTACGTGCACAAGGTGACCGGTGCGGGGACCGTCCTGCTGGTGGCGTCGTGGGCGGCGATCGCGGCGGGGGAACGTTCGCTGCTCTGGCTGCTCGCCGGCGTGGTCGTGCTGGACCTGGCGCACCAGGCGGTGCTCAACAGCAGCCAGAACGTCATCTACGCGCTGCGGCCCGAGGCCCGCAACCGCATCAACTCCGCCTTCATGACCGCCTTCTTCGTCGGCGGCGCGGCCGGGTCCGCGCTGGCTTCCGTGGTCTGGGTGCATGCCGGCTGGACCGGCGTGTGCGCCCTGGGCGGGGCCCTGGCGGCCGGGACCGTCGTGCTCTGGGTCCTGGAGCGCATCACCGTCAACCGGGCGGGCAAGCCGGCCCCGGTTCGTCAGGACCCGGTCCTTATCCCTGATGTCACCAAAGGAGAATGAGCGTGCCACGCACCGTGCTGATCACCGGAGCCAACGGAACCGTGTCCACCGCGCTGATGAACGCGCTGGAAGGGGCCGATGTGGAGCTGCGCGCTCTCGTTCGCGAAAAGTCCAAGGCGGACGGCCTGTGCGAGGTCTTCGTCGGCGACCTCGATGACCCCCGGTCGTTGCCGCCCGCCTTCGAGGGCGTGCAGGACGTGTGGCTGCTCACCCCGAACAGCCCGCGCGCCCCGGAGAACAACATGAACGCCATGTGGGCCGCCCGCCAGGCCGGCGTGGAGCGCGTCGTGCGCCTGTCCGTCGTCGGCGCGGCGCACGACGCGCCGAACCGCAGCGGCAGGCTGCACGCGCTGTCCGACGGGGAGACCGAACGGTGCGGCATGCGCTGGACGATCCTGCGTCCCCACTGGTTCATGCAGAACCTGCTGAACGAGGCGGGCGACATCTCCGCCACCGGCACGTTCTCGCTGAACATGGCCTCGGCGCGGATCGGCATGATCGACGTGCGCGACATCGCCGAGTGCGCCGCCCGCGTGCTCCTCGACGACCCCGATCGCCACCACGGCAGGACGTACACCCTCACCGGGCCGCGCTCGCTGACCTTCGACGAGGTCGCCGAGCGAATGGGTCCGGCTCTCGGCAGGCCGGTGACGTACCTGCCGGTCAGCGACGACGTCAAGCGCAAGACGCTGCTCGGCTACGGCGTTCCTGCCTGGATCGCCGACATGCTCGAGGAGTACGCCCGGGCGTACGTCTCGGGCTGGGGAGACTTCACCACCGACACGGTCGCGGGCCTTCTCGGCCGTCCCCCGCGCGACATCGCCGACTTCGCCCGCGACCACGCCACGGCGTTCGCCTCGGCCGAGCGCGCCTGAACCCCGGCGACCCGCTGCTCAGGCGCGGGGACCGAGGTGCTGCTGGATGGCGGCCATGACGGCCTGCGGGGAGGCCGTGCGGCTGAAGGTGGCGACGACGACCTGATCGCCGCTCTCCTGGGGTTGTTCGAGGTGGCGGAAGGTGGCGATGACGTACCCGAGGGCGTGGTCGAGGGGGCCGGAGGGGTCGTAGGTGCCGCCGGCGCGCAGCCAGCCGCGCAGGACCTGGTTGTGGGCGGCGACGACGGAGGCGGCCATGAGTTCGGCGCGCAGGCCGGCGTCGGGGGAGTCGCCGAGCCACGCGCCGACGAACTCGCGGAAAAGCCGCTGGTAGCGGGCCACGCTGGCGATCTCGCGGTCGCGCAGCGCGGGGACCTCGCGGACGAGGCGGTAGCGGCGCAGCGACACCTCGGCGTCGTCGACGTAGTGGGCGAGCACGATGCGGACGGCGTCGGTGATGGCGACGATCGCGGTGTCGGCGGTGGAGGCCCGCAGCCTGGCGTCGATCCTGGCCAGCAGCGTGTCGTGGTCGGGGAAGATCGCGTCTTCCTTGGAGCGGTAGTAGCGGAAGAACGTGCTGCGGCTCACGCCCGCGCGGGCCGCGATGTCGTCGACGGTGGTCTCGTCGTAGCCGTTGTCGTCGAAGAGGGTCACGGCGGCTTCGGCGAGGCGGTGGCGGATGGGTGGTGTCGACATTTGGTCATTGTCCTGGAAGCGGGGCTGTTCACGGCCCATGATACTGAGTACCGTGTCTATGGAACTCGGTCTTATCGGTGGTGATGGATGGCATCGCAGCACACCGAGGGCCGGCTCACCGCGCGAGCGCATCGAACGGCTGCTTGACGACGGCGGGAACCGGGATGGAATCTTGGAGGACAGCTGTGAGCCTGCGCAAGGTGCTGGTCGCCAACCGAGGTGAGATCGCCGTCCGGGTCGTCCGGGCCTGCCGGGACGCCGGGATCGGCTGCGTGGCCGTCTACGCCGACCCCGACCGCGACGCCCTGCACGTCCGGAGCGCCGACGAGGCCTACGCGCTGGGCGGTGCCACGCCGGGAGAGACCTACCTCGACATCGGCAAGCTCCTCGGCGTGGCCCGGCGCTCAGGCGCGGACGCGGTCCACCCGGGATACGGCTTCCTGGCCGAGAACGCCGCCTTCGCCCAGGCCGTCATCGACGCGGGGCTGACCTGGATCGGCCCGTCCCCGGCCGCGATCACCGCGCTCGGCGACAAGGTGCGGGCCCGCCACCTCGCCCAGAAGGCCGGCGCCCCGCTGGTGCCCGGCACGCCCGACCCCGTGTCGGGGGCGGAGGAGGTCCTGTGGTTCGCCGAACGGCACGGGCTGCCGATCGCGATCAAGGCCGCGTTCGGCGGCGGCGGGCGCGGCATCAAGGTCGCCCGCGAGCTGGGCGAGGTCGCCGAACTGTACGAGTCGGCGGTGCGCGAGGCCGTGGCCGCCTTCGGGCGCGGCGAGTGCTTCGTCGAGCGCTATCTCGACCGGCCCCGTCACGTCGAGACGC
>NZ_JBHSBI010000039.1:0-119052 GCF_042650645.1 Nonomuraea purpurea | reverse complement strand
CAGACGGTACTGACGTCCGGTCAGCATCCACCATCACCGGTTCTTCTGGTTCTCGACGTACCGCTTGATCACATCCAGGGGTGCGCCGTCCACGGTGACCACGAAGCAGGAGTTGGTCCACAATGCCGTCAGTTTCGACGTCAAACTCGAAAACTCCTGACGCAGGGCACGGCAGGAGCGGCCCTTGATGGCCTTGACCAGCTTGTGGATGCCGAACTGCGGATCCACTTCCACCAGGAGGTGAACGTGGTCGGGCATGATCTCCATCTCCACCAGCCATGCCCCCTTTTCTCCTCGATCACCTCGCGGATCAGCTCTTTCAAGCGCACCTCGATCCGTCCGCCCAGCACCCGTCTGCGGTACTTGGGGCACCACACCACGTGAAAGGCGCGCTGGAAGGCGATATTGCTGTTCGTGTGTTCCTGTTGACGCAAAGTCACCGCCGCACAGATCAACATACAGTGTTGATCTATCTACCGCTCAAAGATTCGACAGAAGGGCTTACCCCCATGGCTGAAGCCAGGGGTCCGCGCCCTAGACATCCGATCGTCTGAGAAGGTCACGCGTCCCCCATGCGGGGGGCACGATTACCCCCGGGGTGCGGGCGTGTGCTTAACTCAAAGTGCCGATGTGGTCTGTGTCCCCCGGGCCGCAAATTACCGCCTTCACGGAATACCGTTCGGCTGGAGCCGTGTTGTGCATCTCGCCGAGGAGGCGACCGCCACATCGGCCTAAAGCTTTCCCTGGCGTCCCGGCCATCCGGTTGGGGCGCCTGCTTTATGGTGGGGTGGCTGACAGCCCGATGATCCAGGAGAGCTCGTTGCTTTACGATGTGGTCAAGTTCGCCGCCGCACCGCTGACCCATGCGATGTGCCGGCCGCACATCTCCGGTGCCGTGCACGTGCCCAGAAGCGGGCCCGCGATCCTGGCCGTCAACCACCTGTCGGTGCTCGACTCGTTTCTGCTGCCGGCGCTGCTGCCGCGGCACGTGACGTTCACCGCCAAGAACGAGTACTTCGACGGCAACCCCGTCTCCGGGTTCTTCATGCGGCTCGGCGGCAGCCTGCCGATCGACCGTGAGAGCGCGCACGCCGCCCAGACCATGCTCGACGCCGCCGCCGAGTTGCTGGAGCGCGGCGAGTTGTTCGGCATCCACCCCGAGGGCACGCGTTCCCCCGACGGCCGCCTCTACCGCGGCAAGATCGGGGTGGCCTGGCTGGCGCTCAAGACGGGCGCGCCCGTCTTGCCCGTGGCGCTGAGCGGCACCGACAAGGTGATGCCCCTCGGCGCGAAGGTGCCCAGACCCGCTCGCATCGGCATCGCGATCGGGGAGCCGTTGCGCTTCACCGGCGACCACACCAGGGCGCAGGACCGCCGCCGCGTGACCGACGAGATCATGGCGGCCATTCAGAAGTTGTCAGGCCAGGAGTACGTGCCGGCCTACGCCTCCAGCGTCAAGGCAGCGGGCGGCGTGTCCTAGGCTCGGTCATCTGTTGTCGAAGACCAGGGGGGCTGATCAATGGCGCGGGGACGTACGATCGCGATCGTGTCCTGCGCTGCCGTGCTCGCGGTGGGGGCCGCGGCCGGTGGCGCCTACTACGTGCTCCATACCAGGGGCACGCCCGCAGAGACCGCGCAGCGCTTCGTCGTCGCGTGGCAGGCGGGCGACGTGAACGCCATGGCGGCCCAGCTCGCCAAGCCGCAGCAGCTCGGCCCGTACGGCCAGCAGCGCAGCGCGCTCGGCGTCGAGTCGGCCGCCGTCCAGCTCGGCAAGATCACCGAAGGCGACGACCGGGCCAGCGCCCCCTACACCGCGACGTTCACCCTGAAGAACATCGGCACGTGGTCCTACCAGGGCCAGATCGATCTCGTGGTCGCCGACCGCCAGTGGAAGGTCGACTGGGCGCCCAAGACGCTCCACCCCTCGATGACCGAGGGCGCCTCCTTCGGGCTCAAGACGCGCTGGCCGAGCCGGGCCGAGATCACCGACGCCGCGGGCGAGCGCATCGACACCGGCACGGCCGGCGGATCCGTGCAGCAACTCATCGGCTTCCTGGACAAAGCGACCAAGAAGGACGTCGCCAAACTCGGCTCCTCCTACAAGGTCGGGCAGGCGGTCGGGCGCGGCGGGCTGCAGGAGACCTTCCAGAAGCAGCTGGCGGGCACGCCGGCCACCGAGATCCAGCTCGGCGGCAAGACGCTGCAGACCATCGAGGGCGCCGACGGCGAGTCCGTCCAGACCACGCTCGACCCGCGCGTGCAGGCCGCCGCGGTGAACGCGGTCAAGGACGTCAAGAAGCCCACCTCCATGGTGGCGATCAAGCCGTCCACGGGCGAGATCCTGTCCGTGGTCAACAACCAGGGCGGGTTCAACCGGGCGCTGGACGGCCGTTATCCGCCCGGCTCGACGTTCAAGGCGGTCACGGCGATCGGGCTGCTGGCGGCGGGGGTCTCACCGCAGGCCAATGTCACCTGCCCCATGTACGCCACGGTCGGCGGACTCAAGATCCGCAACTCCGACAAGGAGGAGTTCGGGTCGCTGTCGTTCCTCGACTCCTTCGCGCACTCGTGCAACACCACGTTCGCGCCGCTCGCCCAGACGAAGCTGGGTGCGGAGAAACTGCTCGAAGTGGCCGAGGACGTCGGCTTCAACCAGCCGCTGAACATCGGGGTGCCCGCCGCCAAGCCCAGCTTCCCCAGGGCGCAGTCGGACGCGGAACTGGCGGCCGAGGCGTTCGGGCAGGCCCGCATCACGGCCAGCCCGCTGACGATGGCCTCGGTGGCCGCCGCCATCGCCGACGGCACCTGGCGGCCCCCGACGCTGGTGCCCTCGCTGAAGCAGAAGGCCCGTGAACGCGAGCTGCCCGGCGGGGTGAAGGAGCAACTCCACTCGATGATGGCGGCCGTGGTCTCCAAGGGCACGGCCAAGTCGGCGGGGCTGCCCTCGGGCACCCACGGCAAGACCGGCACCGCCGAATACGGCACCGGCGACAAACTCGACACCCACGCCTGGTTCATGGGGTTCAAGGACGACGTGGCGTTCGCCGTGATCGTGGAGGGCGGCGGCGGAGGCGGCAAGATCGCGGCCCCGGTCGCGGCGACGTTCCTCAAGGGCCTGTGAGGTGATGGCGCCCCGCCGCTGGGCAGGAGTTCCGGTGTGCTGGGGAGCCATGAGTACGAGCGGCGCCAGGCCGCGCTGCGCCGCCTGGCCGCACGGTCCGGGTTCGAGGGCGTGGTGGTCTGGTCGAAGGGCGGAGCCGCGCAGGACCAGTACGCCGGCGTCTACCATCTGACGGGTTTCTACCAGCACCAGCCCTTCGTCCCTGACGCGCCGGGCCGCTGGCGGGCACAGGGGCACGCCGCCGTGGTGCTGCCCGTGGACGGGCCCGCGCTGCTGCTGACCGACACGGGAACCCTCCAGGAGCCCGCCCCGGCCATCCGGCTGCGTACCGCTCCCGACCTCGTGGACACGCTCGCCGACCAGATCAGGGCCAGCCTGCCGCCCGGCAGGGTCGGCCTGATCGGGTGCGCGGCGATGGCCGCGCCCTGGTGGTGCCGGCTACGCTCCGTGCTCCCCGGGCACGACCTGGTCGGGGCCGACGAGCTCGGCTGGGAGGCCCGCCGCGTCAAGAGCCCCGCCGAGCTGGACCTGCTGCGCGCCTCGGGAGCGCTCGGGGCGCGGGCGATGACCGCCGCCAGGGACTCCGCCGCGCCCGGAGCCACGGAGGCCGAGGTGGCCGCGGCCGCCATCGCCGAGATCGTCAGGGCCAGCGGCGTCTACTACGGGATGGGCATCTCGTCGGGGGCGCGCTCCCACACCTACGCCGCCTCCGGCCCCGCCCCCTACCGAGGCGACGTGCGGCTGTCGGAAGGGGACCTGCTGCGGATCGATCTGTACGGGTCGCTGCACGGATACCTGTTCGACCTCGCCAGAACCTGGGTCGTCGGCGGCGAACCCACCACCGAGCAGCGGCGGCTGCTGGACGCGGTGCGCGACAGCGTCATGGCCGGGATCGAGCTGCTGCGGCCGGGACGGCGGGTGTCGGAGGTGGCGCGGCGGTGCCAGGAGGTCTTCGAACGCTCGTCCTTCGCCGCCCACCACGGACTGCCCGCCTCGGAGATGGGCGGCACCTGGGGGCACGGGCTGGGCCTGTCTTTCGAGCCGCCATTGCTGGCCGAGGACGGGGCCAACGCGGGAGACACGATCGAGGCGGGGATGTGCCTGGCGCTGGAACGGCGGGTCGCGATCCCTTCGGAGGGCGGCGCCACCTACGAGGACGACGTCATCGTCACCCCCTCCGGACCCGAGGTCATCACGGGGGACTAGCTTGATCTTACGGTGCATTACGCTCACGTCCATGATCGAGTTGGATGACGGGACGCAACTGCGTACCTGGACCACGGGCTCGGCGATTCCGCGGAGATTTCCCGTGGTCATGATGCACGGCGGCCCAGGAGTGCCCGACTATCTCGCCCCGGTCGCCGCCATCATCGACGACCTGTGCCTGGTCCACCGCTACGACCAGCGCGGCACCGGCGGATCGCCATGGGAGGGAGAGCACACGATCGCCCGCCACGTTCACGACCTGGCGTCGTTGCTCGACGCGTGGGGACACGACCGGGTCGTTCTGGTGGGGCATTCCTTCGGGACCAATATGGCCGGCTACTTCCTGCTGGCCCATCCCGAGCGCGTGGCCGGACTGATTCAGATCGCCGGGCCCTTCCTGGACCCATGGCGGGAAGCCGACCAGGCGGCACAGCGAGCACGACGCACCGACGGGCAGCAGAGCAGGCTCGATGAGCTCGATGCGATCGAATCGCGCACAGACGCCGAGGAGATCGAGTACCTCACGCTGTCGTGGCTCACCGACCACGCCGACCGGGCTCGGGCGTGGGATTGGGCGCTGGCATCAGCCCGCACGCTGCGGCCCATCAACTATGCGATGAACACCCAGCTCAACGCGGCCAAGAAAGCCGACCCGCTCGAATCACACGTGGACGAACTCCGCGAGCGCCTGCCGCCCGGCTCGGTGATCATCGGCGGGGCCGGCGACAGCCGCCCCGCTGCCGCCCTGCGACGTCTCGGAACTCGCCTCGACTGCGAGGTCGTCATCGTCCCGGACGCGGGGCACAATCCATGGCTGGAAGCACCAGACCAGTTCGGTGCGGCGCTGCGCACCGCGGTGGAGAGGCAGACCCGAAAGGTCGGCTGATGGTCACTGGCGGGGAACTAGAGCACTTTTCCTACGGTGTACGGCTATTGCCGCCCCGAGGGTGATGGCGGCATGTCCGCAGGTCACGGCCAAACCTGCCCATGGCGGGAGCGGATAGTAGCCCCCGAGCAGCGACCGGTCCACGTCCACATGCGCGAACGTGGGGACGCTCTGCGTGATCGCGAACCCGGCGGCAGGGGTGATCATCAGCAGCCATGGCACCAGACCCGCGATCGCCAGCAGGTAGGGCACGACGACCAGCGCGATGGCCAGCCCGATGGCGACGACGCCCCGCTCGACCAGCGCGGCCAGGCCCAGAGCCAGCACGGCGGCGGCCGCGGTCAGTGCTGCGAAGCCGACGATCATCCGCAGCTCGGTGCCCAAGGTGATCGGCTGAATCGGGTTCTGATTGGCACGCAACATCGCCAGGCCGGCGGGGACCACGACCCCCGAAGTCACCAGCCCCGCCACGAACGCGACCGCGCCGACCACCGCGGCCTTGGCCGCCAGCAGCCGCGCCGGATGCGGCAGGCCGGTCCGGCCTTCTGCCGTGAAGAACGTGACCGCCACCACGAGCACCAGGATCAGACCCGCGAACCCGCCGATCAGTGTGAAGTCGGCGCGCAGACCGCCCTCTACCGTGGCGGGCCCGATGTCACCGCTCCCGGTCACGATGAGCTTGTCGCCGGACTTGACGACGCCGCCCGGGTGATGCGGGGTCTTGCCGTCGGACCGCATGGTGACGCCGACGTCGTCGCGGCGCCACGAACCGTTCGCGCCCTCCAGTTCGATCCGGTCGAAGGTGGCGGTGGCCTGGGCGAAGGCCTTCGTCATCTCCCACAACACGCCTGGCGAGGTGGTGAACAGCCCGATCTCGACCGTCTCCGGCAGCCCGGTCAGCTTGACCGTGCCGATCTCGGCCCACTTCTTGCCGTCGTCCGACTCGTAGCCGGTGATGGTGTCGCCCGACCTGGTCAGCCGCAGCCACTGCGGGCCGTTGTGAGGACCGCCGGCCACGTCGTGGATGTAGTTGTGCTGCATCCGCACGCCGTGGTACCCGGTGAGCATGACGGCGGCATACGGTGTGCCCTGCGTGAGGCTCTGCCTGACAAGGAGCCCGGCCTTCGCCCACGGCACCGTCCCCTCCTTGACGTTGCGCACCCCGGGGACGACGTCCGGCAGCCGGATCTGCCCGGTCATGTCCGACACGCGAGCGGTGATGCTGCCGTTCCCCTTGAGCGGCTGGTGCACGAAGTAGTACTTGTCCCTCACCGCCGTGCCATCGGGTCCCACCAAGGGCGCGGGACAGGGGCCCTCCCCCTTCCCGGTCACGCAGGTGCTGCGGGCACCCCCGGCGATCAGCAGTCCGAGCGAGACGGTGACCAGCACGGAGGCCGCCATGGTGAGCGCCCAGCCCCGCACGGAGCGGAACCTGGCCCACTCCGCGCGCAGCACCTGGGAGAAGCCGTCCTGCCGGCTGGATCGGTAAGGCGTGAATGGACTCATGCCGACGGTTGTACGCGGCACCCGGTTCCAGCCCGGGCGCAGCCGCCGCGACCCGGCTGGAACCTGGGATCTGACATCGTTGAGCCATGGCACCCCGACCCGGCGGCCGGTCCGTCCGCCCCGCCCGCCCGACGACCGGCGGTGAGCGGCGGTGAGGGTCCTCGTCGTCGAGGACTTCGAGGTCCTCGCCCGCTCCATCGGAACCGGGCTGCGCCGCGAGGGCATGGCCGTCGACGTCGTCCTGGACGGAACCGCCGCCCTCGACCGCCTGGCCGTCACCCGCTACGACGTGGTGATCCTCGACCGCGACCTGCCCGGCGTCCACGGGGACGAGATCTGCAGGAGACTCGCCCACGCCCGCTGCGAGAGCCGCGTCCTGATGCTCACCGCCTCCGGCACGATCGAGGACCGCGTCGACGGGCTCAGCCTCGGCGCCGACGACTACCTGCCCAAGCCGTTCGCGTTCGCCGAACTCGTCGCCCGCGTCCGTGCCCTGGCCCGCCGCGCCACCCCGCCGCTACCGCCCACCCTGGCATACGGGGACATCACCCTCGATCCGGCCCGCCGTGTCGCGTTGCGGGCCGGCCGGCGCCTCGATCTGAGCCCCAGGGAGTTCGCCCTGCTCGAATGCCTGCTCGCCGTACCCGGCCTGGTCATCTCCGCCGAAGAACTGCTCGAGCGCGTCTGGGACGAGGCCGCCGACCCCTTCAGCAGTGCCGTCAAGCACACCGTGCACCGGTTGCGGGCCAAGCTCGGCGACCCGCCCGTGATCGAGACCATCCGCGAAGGCGGCTACCGCATCGGAACGTCATGACCACCGGGCACCTGGCCAGAAGGTCCTTGCAGAAGCGGCTCGCGCTCGCCTACGCGGCGGGCATCTACGCCGCCGGGGTCCTCGTGCTCGTATTGGTCGACGTGCCGCTCGCCGGCGTCCATGCGGCCAAACCCAAAGGCCAACCCTCATCGAGCATGATCACCGAAACCGGGTCGGGGATCAGCCTGCCCCAACTCCTCATGGGATCCGCCGTCGCCCTGGTCATTCTGATTCCCGTCGCCCTGGCTCTGGGCTGGTTCGTCGCCGGCCGGTTCCTGCACCCGCTGCGCGCCATCACGGCCGCCGCCAAAGACATCTCCGCGGGAAACCTCGACCGGCGCCTCGACCTCGGCGAGCCCACGGACGAGCTGACCGAGCTCGGCCACACCCTGGACGACCTGTTCGCCCGCCTTCAAGCCGCCTTCGACGCCCAACGCCACTTCGTCGCCAACGCCTCCCACGAGCTGCGCACCCCGCTCGCCGGCCTGCGCACCCTCCTTGAAGTCGCCCTCGCCGACCCCGATGCCGACACCGACACCCTGCGCTCGGCCTGCCGGGAGGCCCTGGCTCTTGGCGGACACCAGGAGCGGCTGGTCCAAGCACTGCTCGCGCTGGCCACCAGCGAGCGCGGCGTCACCCGCTGGGACACCCTCGACCTCGCCCACGTCGTCGAAGAAACGCTCGCCTCCCGCCGCGACCAAGCCACGGAGAAAGGCATTCACCTCGTCGAACACCTGACGCCCGCCGTGATGGCTGGGGACCGGAGACTGATCGAAAGCCTCGTCGCCAACCTCATCGACAACGCCATCCGCCACAACCACGCAGACGGGCAGGTGGAGGTCACCACTCAGACCTCTGGGACGCAGGTGGCCCTCACGGTCGCCAACACCGGGCCCGTCATCCCCGGCGACCAGATCCAGCGCCTCTTCCAACCCTTCCAGAAACTGGCGCCCGACCGTTACGGCCAGGGGGACGGCTACGGTCTCGGCCTCGCCATCGTCAATGCCGTCATGCAGGCTCACCACGCCACCCTCACCACCGGCGCACACCCCGAAGGCGGCCTTTCCATCACCGTGCGGTTCACGCACGAACCCCCTCCGACCCGCCCCTGACATCAGCAGGACGGCCACGCAACGGCCCGCGACCGAGGCCGCCACCCTGACCGGCATCGCGACCGAGGCCGCCACCCTGACCGGCCATGCGGTCGGGACCGTCGCGGTGCTCGGGCGCTGCCGGCCGCGTGGCTCATCCTGCCCGGCTACCCCACCCTGTCCCCGGCCGACGGGTCCACCGCCCAGCTCCCAGAGGGCGGATTGCATGCAATGCATGCAATCCTCTAGGGTGGACGTATGCAGAGCGACGTGGCATGGCGCCGGTTGCGGGAGCTGATCCTCGACGGCACGTACCCGCCGGGCGCGCGCCTGACCGAGATGGAGGCCGCCGCCGCCCTCGACATGAGCCGCACCCCGGTGCGCGAGGCGCTGCGGGCGCTGACCGCCGACGGCCTCGTCCGCCCGTCCGGGCGCGGCGTGGTCGTCGTGGCCCTGGAGCCCGGGGACCTCGACGAGGCCTATCAGGTGCGTTCCGCGCTGGAGTCGCTCACCGCCGAGCTGGCCGCCACCCGCCAGCGCGAAGGCCGCATCGCCCCCGCCGACCTCGTCACGCTCCGAGACGTCGCCACCGACACCGCGAACGCCACCGCCGACGGGCGCCTGGCCGAGGCCGTCGTGCTCAACCGGCGCTTCCACCGGCTGATCGCCGAGCTGGCCGCCAACACGATGGCCCTGCACGCGCTGGAGCGGATCTGGGACCAGATCCAGGTGTCCACGCTACGGTCACTCGCGCCGCCGTCGCGGCCCGCGCACGTCTCCGGGCAGCACGAGGAGCTTCTCGCCGCGATCGCCGGGGGGCGTGCCGAGGAGGCCGCCAGGATCGCCCGCGCACACGTACTCGACACCCGTGCCATCACCCACAGTGAGGAAGACCGCGCATGAGCCGCCTGCACTCCTATCCGATCGTCGTCACCTGGACCGGCGACAACGGGACCGGGACCAGCGGATACCGCGACTACCGCCGCGACCACGAACTGACCGCCGACGGGCCCGCCGCCATCGCGGGCTCCTCCGACCCCGCCTTCCGCGGCGATCCGTCGCGATGGAACCCCGAACAGTTGCTGGTCGGCTCGCTGTCGCAGTGCCACATGCTGTCGTATCTGCACAAGTGCGCCGTGGCCGGGGTCGTGGTCACCCAGTACGTCGACAACGCCGTCGGGACCATGGCCGAGACCCCCGACGGGGGGCATTTCACCGAGGTGGTGCTGCGTCCCGTGGTCACCGTGGGGTCCCCCGAGATGGCCGAGGCCGCCGCCAAGCTGCACACGGAGGCGCACGCGGCCTGCTTCATCGCCAGCTCGGTCAACTTCCCGGTCCGCCACGAACCGACCATCCAAACCGCCTGACCACACGACGCGCCAGGTCCTACGAAGCCCTGACCGGCCGGATCAAATCCACTTGGATCTGTTCACCGTGCCCGGCACGCTGGATCCATGAACGCGAACGAACTCCTGGGGCACCCGCCCGACGCGCGCCTGCTGACCACACACGGCCACCCCCAACTCCTCAGTACGCCCGCATCCGAGAAGCACTCGCGAAGTGAGGTGGATCAGGGGAGTGCTCGGCATTCGCGTTGCGAAACGGTCCCGGAGTGGAGGGTGGGACCTTGGCATCAGGAAAAGAGAGCAGCCTCCTGGGGAACACCCAGAAGGGCCTTGCCCGGGAGGGCTCAGAAGGCGAGGGCCAGGGCCATGGCGGTTGCGGCCTCGTGCTGGAGCACCATGATCAGCAGCGTGGCGACCAGCGTGGCGATGAGCAGCCAGCTGATCAGGATGATGACCGTGGAGCGGCGTGGACGGCGACGGCCGCCGTCGTTCTGCCCTTTGGGCCTCGCCTCGCTGCGACGGACCCGCTGGTTGAACGACTCGAGCCGTGCGACGAGTCGCGGATCGTCGTCGACGAGGTGCTGCTCAATCTCTGCCAGCATCCGCTCCTCGTCCTGCGACCAGGCCATAGGTGCACCTCCCGAACGCAAGCTCTGTGGCCTCTTTCTGCCCAACCCTGAAGATCATTAGCCCCCGCCTGACCATGTAATTGCAACCTCTTTTCAGTTTGCGATCAAGCTCGAATCTTTGTTCTAATCATGGGATGCGCTGGGACAACCTGCGCCTGGCCGGGCCTGGCCGGGCCGATCCGGCCGTGCCGCTGTTCGCTCGCGGCGCGGTCACCCGTACGTTCGACACGCCCGAGTTCAAAGGGATGACCTTCTACGAGGTCCGCGCCAAATCCATCATCAACCGGGTTCCCGGGGCCAGCCGGGTGCCGTTCGAGTACACGATCAACCCCTACCGGGGCTGCTCGCATGGCTGTATTTACTGTTTTGCCCGAAAGACGCATGAATATCTAGATTTGGATTCCGGGGCGGACTTCGACTCGAAGATCGTCGTCAAGGTCAACGCAGCCGAGCTGGCCCGCAAGGAGCTGGCAGCGCCGCGCTGGGGCGGTCACCACGTGGCCATGGGTACGAACGTCGACCCCTACCAGCGCGCGGAGGGCCGCTACCAGCTCATGCGCGGCATCCTGGCCGCGCTGCGCGACGCCGCCAACCCGTTCTCGATCCTCACCAAGGGCACCCTGATCCTGCGCGACCTCGACCTGCTGACCGAGGCCGCCGACAGCGCCGAGGTGGGCGCCAACGTGTCGGTCGGGTTCGTCGACCCGGAGCTGTGGCGCGCCGTGGAGCCCGGCACGCCCAACCCGCGCAGGCGCCTGGAGACGTGCGCGACCCTCAACGACAACGGCATCGGCTGCGGCGTCCTGATGGCGCCGATCCTGCCCTACCTCACCGACTCCCCGGCCCAGCTCGACCGCACGGTCAAGGAGATCGCCGAGTCCGGCGCCACCCACATCGTCCCCATCGTGCTGCATCTGCGGCCGGGGGCCAGACAGTGGTGGATGGCCTGGCTCGCCCGCGAGCATCCCCGGCTCGTGCCGCGCTACCTGGAGCTGTACGGACGCGGCTCCTACGCGCCCAAGTCCTACCGGCAACGCATCACCGGCCAGGTGCAGGAGCTGGCTCGCGGTCACGGCGTCGGCCGCGCCACCCCAGCCAGAGCCCGCCGCCTCCCGCCCCGCCCGCCCGTCCCGGAAGGCCCGGAACAACTCACCCTCCTGTGAACCACCTGTCGGTGTTCCGATTCCGCGTGATCGGAGACGTCGGCGGTGGCGTGCGGCGCGGGTCGCGTTCGCGGACGTGACCGGTGGCGCACAGGTTCATCGCCGCCCGTGATCAGCCGTGGGTGATCGACGTTCGCGGCGCTGACCCTGTGCGTCCGCCTGGCTTCTATGGGCGCGCTCGTGTCAGCGGAAGTCGGAGACGCGGAACACGGCCATCATGTCCTTGGACCTGGCCCCGGGATAGAAGGACGCCTCGGCGCCGGCCCAGCCGCGGAAGGCGCCCTTGTCGTCGATGATCTGCAGCAGCGGTTTGATGTGTGAGTTGCCCGAGTAGCAGAACTGCTTGCTCTCCATGGCCAGGCAGGTGCACCAGTGCCACATGGTGTCGCGGCGGTCGGTGTTGGAGATCTTGGTGAGGTAGTACTGGATGGAGCTGACGTTCTTGCGGGTGCCGCCGCCGAAGTTGGGGCAGCCGCCGGACTTCTGGCAGGCGCCGGGGGACGACGGCTGCAGGTAGGTCAGGCACCAGGTCGTGGTGGCGCAGTTGCGGAAGGAGGACTGCTTGAAGACCTGGCCGTCCGACTTCACGATGCGGTTGCCCGCCCAGGAGACCAGGTCCTGCTTGAGCGTTCCGGCGAAGGCGCGCACGGAGCTCATCGCGCGGCGAGTGGTGAGCGGGGCGTTGCTTCCGTAACCGTAGCCGTTGGTGGCCAGGGTGCTGCTCGCGAAGTCCAGCCGGGCGAGCTTGCGGTCAGGCGAAAGCTGCACACGCCACTTTTCCGTCCAGGTCTGGGCGATTTTCCACCTGATGCTCACCACGTTGCCGGCCAGGGTGTAGGTGCCGGTGCGGGATTCGTCCGGGGAGCCCTTGAAACCGGCGGCGGTCAGGACGTCGCAGGCGCGTACGCGCGATTTGGAGTTGCCGGCCTTGGTCGAGCAGCTCGAATCGGGGACGACGCCGGTGGCCTGTCTGCCCTCGGGGTTGCGCTGCCACCAGAGGTAGGTGTTCGCGCTGACGGTGCCGTTTGCTTTGAACTGGTACGTACCCAGACGCACCCAGTTCTGAGTGGACCCGGCGCGCAGGAAGCCCTGCGTGATCACGAAGTTGGCCTTTCCGCCGGGCAGGGACGACTGGGACGATGCGGCGCCGGCCGGAGTGGTACCGGTGGCCAACAGGGTGAGCATCGCGAGCACGGCGGTAAGAACGGCGCGCACAGAGAACCTCCTCGATTACGGACTTCGCCGATTCTTGCCCATACGGCCCTTCGATGACGGCCCGTTTGGCACACGTTCACAGTCATCCCAGGTGGCATGGGGTTTTAGCTGTGACCCCAGCTCAAGCCGGGTGACGACGTCCCTGTCGTCGCGCGCCTGGCGCTCATTCGACTCCGGCACTTCGGCGTTTCGGCATCGCCCGTTAGCATGGGGCGATGCCGTCGAACGAGCCCGAGCCATCGGCCTGGCAGCTGCTGGCTCCGATCACGGACCTGGTGACACCGATGGCGGTCCGGGTGGCCGCCACGCTGCGGCTGGCCGACCTGATCGCGGACGGCGCCGGGAACGTCGACGAACTGGCGGAACGGACCGGCACCGACGCCGACGCGCTCGGGCGGCTGCTGCGCCACCTCACCTGCCACGGAGTGTTCGCCGAGGCTTCGCCGGGGCGGTTCACGAACAACGAACTCGCCGACCTGCTGCGATCGGACCATCCATCGGGAATGTGGACGGCGTTCGACCTGGATGGTTTCGGCGGCCGGATGGACCTGGTGTTCACCGAGCTGATGCATACGATCCGCACCGGCCGGCCCGCGTGGGAAGCGGCCTTCGGCGCACCGTTCTGGGACTACCTCGCCGCCAACCCCGCCATGGCCGCCTCGTTCGACGTGACGATGGCCGGATCGTCGCGGACGGCGGCGGCCACCGCCTGCGACTGGTCCGGGGTGCGACACGTCGTCGATGTCGGCGGCGGAGTCGGGGCGCTGCTGGCCGAAGTGCTGCGGGCCAACGCCGGGGTGCGCGCCACGCTGGTCGACCTGCCCGACACCGTGGCTCGGGGCCGCCGGTTCCTGGCCGAGCGCGGGCTGGAGGGGCGGTGCGAGTTCGCCGGGCAGAGCTTCTTCGACCCGTTGCCCGAGGGCGGCGAGGTGTATCTGCTCAGCGCCGTCCTGCACGACTGGGGTGACGAGCCGGCCACCGCGATCCTGCGCCGGTGCGCCGAGGCCGCCGGAGAGACCGGCAGGGTCGTCATCGTCGAGTCGCACGGCACCTCGGGCGACGACCCGGGCATGTTCGCCGAAATGGACCTGCGCATGCTGGTGCTGAGCGGCGGGCGCGAACGCAGCATCGAGGATTACGGAAGGCTTGTCACGGCGGCCGGGCTGGCAGCGGCCGAGGTCCGAACGACCCCGTCCGGGATCGTGATCATCGACTGCCGGGCCGCCTGACCCGACGAGCACGGGCGCCACAGCGCCGAGGCGAGGCCCGGCCACCGGCGACGCGCAGCCCGGAACCATCGGGTGGGGTGGGGTCACTCCGTGTGGACGGGTGCGGGCGCCGGTGACGCCTGCCTCATCCGCTCGTCCGTCCAGTAGTCCTCGCCTGGTGCGGGAGTTTCGGCGCGGTGGGCGGTCGGCGCGGCGGGTGCGCCGGGGGTGGAGCGAGGGCCGTCCGCGGACTGGGACGTCGCCAGGCGTACGGCGATCACGGCGACGGCGATCAGGACCGCGGTCCCCACTGCCGCCAGGACCGTTCTGGACACGATCTGGACCCTCCCTCCGACGGGAGATCGAGGGGGCGTACCGGCCGCGCGGCCGGTACGCCCGCGTCGTTATTCGCTAGGCTAGCGTGTCGGCGTAGTTATAGAGATCCCAGTCGGGATTGTCGAAATACGGACTCCACCACTGGGTGGGGTTGACAATTCTGTTCAGTGTGCTCGATGTGCCGTTGACATATCCGAGCCCCGTGTTGTCGTCATACGACCACAGCCAGGGACCGCCGCTCTGACCGCGCGTGAGCGGGCAGCCGATCGTGATCTGATTCGCCCCGGAAGCGGATGTGGTGGCCTGGCAGAAATACTGCCAATCTCCCGGGTAAGGTGACTCCGACGGGTAGCCGAGCATGGTCATGAATCGCGATTGCGGCTGTCCGGTCTGGAAGCCGTGACCGCCTACGGTGCTGACGAGGACCTGGCCGCTCTCATTGTTCAGCGTCTTGACGAAGCCGACGTCGTAATCGAAGTTGCCGTTGATGATCCAGCCGTTGAAGCTGACCAGCCAATTCGCGGCGAAGGTGCCGTACGGGCGGTTTCCGAAATTGAAGTAAGGGACGAAGACCCAGTTCTGGTGCCAGTTGCCGCCGCTGCCGCCGTGCACGCAGTGACCGGCCGTGCTCACGATGCGCTGGGACGGGCTGTTGACCGCGGCACCCGAGCAGACGTAGTTGAGCCCGTCCACGGCGTTGCGGTAGAAGACCTTGCCGACGGCGGTTGACGCGTTGACCAGCACGTTCTGGCCCGCTGTCCGTCCGGCCTCACGGCGCTTGTCACCCTTGAGCGAGGGCGGCGCCGCGGGCTGGACGCTTCTGGGGGTCGCCGCCTGGACGTCGGGCGGCGAGTCCGACGTCTTGCGGGGGGATGCCGAGACCGGGATCGCCGCGCGCATGCGCTCCTCGGTCCAGTAGGCCAGCACGGCATCCGTCCTGGCCATGCGTGTCGTGCTCATCGCCTTCGCCACGTCGGGGCTGACGGGTGCGGGGACGGAGACGGCTTCGGCCGGGGCTTTCGCACCCGGTACGGCCGCGCCGCTCGCGGGGGCGGCGACCACCAGGGCCCCGCCGAGAGCGACGGCGGCCGCGCCGGCTATTAACGCACGTCTTGCCGACGGGCGTAACCGAAATCCGCGCATGGAGCCTCCAGAAAAGGCATCGAGGGATTCGAGACGTCCCGAAGTTACACAGAAGTGAGGGCGTTGTAAATCAGCAATTCTCGGCCCGGCTATTTCGGTTCGGGCATTTTTCGGCGACCGGTATTTGCCTTTTCCGGCGTGCGTGGTCCTGCGCGGGCCTGCGGTAGCGTGAGCCGGTCAGGTGCGCGTCCAGTGGGGCTGGACGACGTCGAACACCCGCTGCTCCCGCCCCCGCAGCGCCACCTCGGCGAACTGCCACAGGATGGCCCCCGTGGGCGCGTGGATCACGATCGACGGCCCGAGCGGCATCTGCAGCAGCTCGCCCTGCCAGCGCGGCACCCCGGGCGCCAGAAAACGTTCCAACGGCACCGCGTGCACGGAGGCGACCTCGCGCGGGTCGGCCACCGGGATCTGACGTCCGCCGAACGCCACCACCGGCGTGATCACGAACCCGGAGTCGGCGACGAAGTCGTCGAGCAGCCCGGCCACCTCGACCCCGGTGACGCCCGTCTCTTCGGCCAGCTCCCGCAGCGCCGCCTCCACCGGCTGCTCGCCGTCGTCGAGCCGTCCGCCGGGCAGCGCCCACTGGCCGGGGTTTCGGCCGTGGGCGGCGCGCCTGATCACGATCGTGTACGGGACGCGCTCGGCGTCCTCCAGCACGCACACGGTGACGGCGGCCCGGCGCACCCCGCCCGTGGGCGGCACTTCCCTGCGGTTGAAGGCGGTCAGATGGGTGGTGATCTGCTCGCGCAGCTCGTCGATCGGCGACAGCACGTCCCCAGGATCTCACGGCGACGTTCGCGGGAGCCGCGCACGGCGGCCCGGCGCAGTCACGGCGGCACCAGCGGCCCGGCGTCCTCCACCGCGACCACCGCGCCGCCCGGCTCCGGCGGAACCCGGGGCGGCGCTCGCTCGGGGCCAGGCGGGGGCAGGTGCTCCTGTCACCCACTGGCCCCCGCCGGCACCTGACCTTGCGCTGGGAGGGAGAGCTGGGGCGGAAGCGGCTCGGCGTGCACGACGTCGAGCCGGGAGACCGCGCGGGTGAGGACGACGTACAGGCGGTTGAGCCCGCGCCGCTCGGCCGAGGCGATGGCGGCGGGCTCGGCCGCGATCACGTGGTCGAACTCCAGGCCCTTGGCCAGCGAGGCAGGCAGCACACTGAGCCGCCCCCCGACGTCCAGGCCCGCGTCCCACAGCGCGGACGTGATCGCCTCCACGGCCGTGTCGGCCGCGATCACCCCGATGGACCCCTCGAACCTCAGCGCCTCCCGCGCCGCCGCGACCACGCCCTTCTCCAGCGCGTTCACCGGGGTCACCCGCAGCCGTCCGTCCGACCGGTAGGAGCGGGTCGCGGGCACCTCGACCGCCAGCGCGGCCAGCAGCGTGTTGGCCAGTTCGACCACCGCCGACGGGACCCGGAAGCCCGTCGTCAGGGCGATGACCTGGCCGTCCGGCTTGCCGAGCAGACTCATGCGCTCCGGCCAGGACGTGGCCGCCCACGGCGTGGTGCCCTGGGCCAGGTCGCCCAGCACCGTGAGCGAACCGTGCTCGCTGCGCCTGGCCACGGCCCTGCACTCCATCGGCGACAGGTCCTGGGCCTCGTCCACGATGACGTGCCCGTAACCGCGCGGGCGTTCGATCAGGGCGGCGAGCTCGTCCAGGAGCACCAGATCGGCCGGGGTCCACGCGGCGCTCTTGACGCTGCGCGGGACCTTGCCCCAGGTGATCGCCGCCCACTCGGCGGGGGTGAGCGGGGCACCGCCGGAGCCGCTGAGCACCTCGTACAGGACCTCCTCCGGTTTGACGGCGGGCCACAGGACGTCGAGGAACGGGGTGACGCCGCGGCCGATCCCGCGCAGCCAGGCCGCGTTCGCCGTCCGCCCCCGCGCCTCGGCCTGCCGCCGGATCGACTCCACGATCCTGGCGCGCACACGTTCCCTGCCCACCCCGTACGGCAGCGACTCCCGGCGCGTGTCGTCGACGTAGCGGCGCAGCTCGTTCTCGTGCACCCGCCACCGGGAGGAGCCGTCGGGCACCACGACGGGCTCGGCCGGCTTGGTGATGCGCGCGTACAGGGCCGTGCGCAGGACTTGCGCCATGCGGGCGTCGTGCTTGACGGCCGCGGCGGCCTCGGTGTCGGCCGCGGTGACGGGGACGCCGGCCAGCAGGCGTTCGAGGGTGGTCTGCTCGACGTCCACCTCGCCGAGCGCGGGCAGGACGGCCGAGATGTAGCCGAGGAAGGCCCGGTTCGGGCCGAGCACGAGCACGCCGGAGCGTCGCAGCCTCTGGCGGTGGGCGTAGAGCAGGTAGGCGGCCCGGTGCAGGCCCACCGCCGTCTTGCCGGTGCCGGGCGCGCCCTGGACGCAGAGCGAGGCGTCCAGTTCGGCGCGTACGAGGTCGTCCTGCTCCGGCTGGATGGTGGCCACGATGTCGCGCATGGGCCCGACGCGAGGGCGTTCGATCTCGGCCGCCAGGATCTTGCTCTCGGCCTGTTCGCCCTGTTCGAGCCGTTCGTCCTCGAAGCTCGTCAGCGTGCCGTCCGACCAGCCGAAGCGGCGGCGTACCGCCACGCCCTGGGGGTCGCGGGCGCTGGCCCGGTAGAACGCCCGCGAGAGCGGCGCGCGCCAGTCGATCACCACGGGCGGGCCGCCGCCTTCGCCGGTGATGTGCCGCCTGCCGATGTAGTAGGCCCGCCCCGCGTGCTCGGCCGAGCCGGGCCCGAAGTCGAGGCGGCCGAAGAACGGCGGCCCGTCCGGCTCCTCGCTCAGCTCCTTGGCCAGGCTCTTGAGGTGGCGTCCCAGCCGTTCGGCGCTGTAGCGGTCGCCGGCCACGGTCTCCCCGACGATCACGTTGTTCCGCGCGCCTTCGAGCATCCTGCGCAGCCCTGCCTTGCAGCGTTCGACGTACTGCCGCTCGTCGTCGAGCGTTCCCATGACCCCTCCCAAAACCCTTAACTCGGTTAAGAGATTAACCAGGTTAACACTTTGCTAGGGTGTGCTCATGACGGGACTGCGTAAGCTGCAGCGGCAGCGGGTGCACGAGGCCATCTCCACGGCGGCGATCGCGCTCTTCCTGGAACGCGGCTTCGACGAGGTGCCCGTGACGGAGATCGCCGCGGCGGCCGGGGTGTCGAAGCCGACGCTGTTCAAGTACTTCCCGACCAAGGAAGACCTCGTCCTGCACAGGATCGCCGACCATCAGGGCGAGGCGGCCCGCGTGGTGCGGGGGCGGCCCGCCGGGCAGGCCCCGCTGGAGGCGCTGCGCCGCCACTTCCTCGACGGGCTCGCCGGGCGCGACCCCGTCACGGGCCTCAACGACCACCCCAATGTGGTGGCCTTCCACCGCATGGTGTTCACCACGCCGAGCCTGTTCGCGCGAGTGTTCCAGTACATGGCCTCCGACGAGCGGGCGCTGGCCGAGGCGCTCGCCGAGACGATGGACGAACTGACCGCCGCCCTGCTGGCGGCCCAGGTCCTCGTGGCCCAGCGGGTGCTGGCCCGGCGCAACTGGGAGCTCCTGGCCGAGGGCCGGCCGCTGGAAGAGGTCGAACGGGAGGCCGTGCGCGCGGCCGGGCACGCCTTCGATCTCCTGTGTAAATCGGTATGACGATATCGCGCGCGCCTCTGTTTAAGCAGGTCGAAAGGGGTGTACTTGATATGCTGACAACGTATTGACCAATTGCAAATTTATGCAATTTGGGACATCGCGGGATTGGCTTTACACGGAGGAGCGGAAGATGAGTGGATCTTTCACGCCCATGAGCGATTACGCGCGGGGATCGAAAGGCGACAAAGCGTGACGGCCGTGCTGTCCATGGCCTGGGCGCACCTCCGCTCCGTGCTCCCTGAACGCTCAGCGCTGGCCGACATGCGCCGGCGCCCCCGTCAAGACCTGCTCGCCGGCCTCACCGTGGCCATCGTCGCGCTGCCGCTCGCGCTCGGGTTCGGCATCTCCTCGGGCATGGGGGCCGCCTCGGGCCTGGCCACGGCCGTCGTCGCCGGGTCGATGGCCGCGCTGTTCGGCGGGTCGCCCGTGCAGGTCTCCGGCACCAGCGGCGCGATGACGGTCGTGCTCATACCGATCATGAACGCTCACGGCGCCGCCGGCGTGCTGACGGTCGGCGTACTGGCGGGGGTGCTGCTGCTCGCCCTGGCCCTGGCGCGCGCCGGCCGCTACATGGCCCTCATCCCCGCCCCGGTCGTGGCGGGCTTCACCGTCGGCATCGCCTGCGTGATCGGGCTGCAGCAGGTCCCGCACGCGCTCGGCGTCGAGGCCAGGATGAGCGACAACGTCGCCGTCGTGGCCTGGCACGCCATCACGGACTTCCTCGCCCGGCCCCACTGGTGGGCCATGTCCGTCACCCTGGGCGTGGCCGCGGCGCTGCTGGTGGGCGCCAGCCTGCGGCCCAGGCTGCCGTTCTCGCTGCTCGCCGTGGCGGCCACCACGGTCGTCGCCGAGACGGCCGCGCTGCCGCTGGCCAGAATCGGCGACCTGCCCGCCGGGCTGCCCGCGCCCTCACTGGGGTTCTTCAATCTGGCCATGGTGCCGACCCTGTTCGCCCCGGCCATCGCGGTGGCCGCGCTTGCCGCGCTCGAATCGTTGTTGTCGGCCGCCGTCGCCGACGGCATGACCCGCGGACGGCGGCACGACCCCGACCGCGAGCTGTTCGGGCAAGGACTGGCCAACCTCGTCACGCCGCTGTTCGGCGGCATGCCGGGGACCGGGGCCATCGTGCGCACCGCGGTGAACGTGCGCTCCGGCGCCGGGTCGCGGCTGGCGTCGCTGTCGCACGCCGGCATCCTGGCCGCCATCGTGTACGCCGCCGCCGGCCTGGTCTCCAGGATCCCGCTCGCGGCCCTGGCGGGCGTGCTGCTGGCCACCTCCATCCGCATGATCGAAGCCGACGCGGTCCGCGCCATGTTCCGCTCCACCAGGGGCGACGCGCTGGTCCTCGTGCTGACCGCCGTCGCCACGCTGATCCTCGACACGGTGCTGGCCATCATCCTCGGCCTGGTGGTGGCCGGGGCGCTGGCGGTGCGGGTCATGGCGCGCAACGCCCGGCTCGAACCGGAGCCGCTCCGGCACGACCTGCAACCCCACCACACCGAGGACGAGCACGCCCTGCTCGCCGAGCACATCGTCACCTACCGCCTGGCGGGGCCCCTGTTCTTCGCCGCCGCCAACCGCTTCCTGGTGGAGCTGTCGGAGGTGAGCGACGTGTCGGTGGTGGTGCTGCGCATGTCCCGGGTCACCACCATCGACGCCAGCGGGGCGAAGGCCCTGGGCAACGCCATCGAACGCCTGGAAGGGCGGGGCATCATGGTGTACGTCTCCGGCATCCCCGAACGCCACCACCAGCCGCTGGAAGCGCTCGGCGTGCTCGCCCGGCTGGACGAGGCCGGGCAGGTGTTCGCCACGACCACGGAGGCCATCGCGGCGGCCCGCGACCGGCTCCGCGACACGGGCGTCGTGCCCAGGCCGGCGGGCTAGGCCCCAGAATCGATGGGTGACCGTGCGGCGTGCTCGACCCACGCGCGCACGGTCCCGACCGACTCGGGGGTCAGGTCGGTGGCCTCGGCGTCGGCCGGGTCGACCCAGCGGTACGCGGTGTGCTCCGCGGACAGGGTGACGGCCCGGTCGGGCGCCCGGAGGGCGAAGGTGAGCTGGCGCGCGGCTCGGCCGGAGCCCGTGGTGTAGTCGAAAGCGGCCACGAAACCGGGAGCGGTGGCCGGCGGGTGGCGCCAGCCGATCTCTTCCTCCAGTTCGCGGGCGAGCGCCCGCAGCAGGTCCTCGCCGTCCTCGACGCCCCCGGACGGGAGCTCCTCGATGCCGCCCATGAAGTCGTCGGCGGTGCGCCGGAGGATGAGGATCTGGCCGCCGTGGTGGACGACGGCGCCGACCACGAGCTGGTCGATGGCGTCGCGGGTGGCGTCGTCGACCAGTTGCCGAAGGTTGTTCACCGGGCGAGCCTAGCGCCCTGTCCCGTTCGGCGCCGATCACGCCGGCCGCCCGGTCTCCGGCGGACGGGAATCCGCAGGCAGTGGAGTTCCTCGCGCCCATGACCTCCGCGAATTCCCAGGCCGCGGCAACGCATTGTTCGCGACCGCCCCCCTCGTCATTCATGTTGCGTTCAGCGCCCTCTTCGAAGCTTGCCGGTTGGCACCCCAAATATGCAGCACGAAAGGCTTCACTGTGAGGAACAACAACGCCGAAGAGGCCGTATCCCGGCGGCGGCTGGTCAAGTACGCCGGCGTCGGCGCGACGCTGGCGGCGGCAGCCCCGCTCGTGGGCGGCACCCCGGCGCAGGCCGACGACGAGCGCAGCTTCGGCGGCGGCGGCAACAACGGCCGGATGTGGCGTGCGGGCGACCACCACGTGCACTCCGAGTACAGCGGCGAGTTCGACACCAAGACCAACCCGCCGACCTTCCACAAGGGCGCGGACGCGGTGTACCCCATCGTCACCAACGCGATCATGGCGAAGTACTTCGGCCTGACCTGGGCCATGTGCACCGACCACGGCGGCCCGACGCACTCGAAGGTCAACCTTGAGCAGGCCTATCCCGACCTGCTGCGCTCGCGCGTCCTCGTGCCCGAGGTGCTGCAGTTCTGGGGGATGGAGTTCGACGCCCCGGCGCTCGACCACCACACCCTGATGATCCCGCACCACTCCGAGGAGGCGCAGCAGCTCTTCGAGCTGGAGAGCCGCTTCGCCAAGTACGACGCCTTCCCCACCGACCCGGGCCGGGACACAGAAGGCAAGATGGTGGAGTTCCTCAAGGCCGCCCGCGACATGCGGCAGAAGCCGCTGGTGATCGCGCACCACGCCGCGCGGTCGGCCAAGGGCCTGGGCGTGTGGGGCCAGGACACCCCGCGCGAGTTCCGCAACGGCAACAACGTGGCGCCCGACGTCTACGTCGGTTTCGAGGGCGCCCCCGGCCACCAGGCCGGGCCGCTGGTCGGCGGCGCCCGCGGCGGGTACGGCAGCCACCCCACCTACGGCGGCTTCGACCAGATGACCGCCCGGGTCGGCGGCCTCTGGGACTCGCTGCTGGGCGAGGGCCGGCACTGGTGGATCACCGCCACCTCCGACTCGCACGTGCACTGGACCCGCGGCGGCTCGGACTTCTGGCCCGGCGAGTACAGCAAGACGTACGTGATGGCGCGCCAGGACTACGGCGACATCATGGACGCCCTGCGCAACGGCCGGATCTTCGTCACCACCGGCGACCTCGTCACCGCCCTCGACGTCACCGCGAGCACCCAGGGCAGCCGGGCCACCGTGAGCGAGACCCTCGTCGTCAACCGCCGCAACCGCACCGACGTCGAGGTCGAGATCCGCTTCCGGCCGCTGGACGGCAAGAACGCCAACGGCGACCGTCCGGAGGTGCAGCGCGTCGACCTCATCGTCGGCCAGGTCACCGGCGTGAGCTCCAACCTCGACGCCGACACCAACCCCACCACGAAGGTCGTGGCGCGCTTCGGCAAGAACGACTGGCAAAAGCAGGGCCGCGACTACGTCATCAAGCACACCCTGCGCGAGGTGGAGGCCGACAGCTACCTCCGGGTGCGCGGCACCAGCACCGACGAGATGGAGCCGCAGGCCGACGGCAAGGAGAGCCCGTGGGAGGACCTGTGGTTCTACTCCAACCCGGTCTTCGTCCGCGTCCGCTAGTGAAATAGGCGAGGACCTCCGGGCGCGGCCCGGAGGTCCTCTCGGCCGCCGCGCCCAGGTCGCGCACCGGCACCACCATGGCCTCAGTGACGGTTTCGGGGCGGGCAGCGTCGGAACCCGGCATCAGCCCTGGACGGTGGGACGGATGTTGATCTCACCGATCTCGACGTCGCCGGGTTGCTCGATGGCGAAGGCCACCGTACGAGCGACAGCCGCCGGCGGGATGCCCATCGCGTCCATGTTCTTGCGCGTCAGCTCCTGGATGTGCGGATCCGACATGGAGTCGGCGAGATCGGTGCGGACGTATCCCGGCGAGACGGCTGTCGTGCGCACCACTCCGTCGGTGGACTCCTTGCGCAGCCCTTCGTGCACGGTGCGAACCGCGTTCTTGGTCGCGGCGTAGACGGCCATCGAGGGGGAGATGGTCAGGCCGGCCTCGGAAACGATGGTGACCAGGTGGCCTGTCCCTTGCTCGCGGAAGGCGGGCAGCGCGGCGGCGACACCGTTGAGCACCCCGCGGAGGTTGACATCGATCATGGCCGACCAGCCTTCGGTGTCGAGGTCGGCCAGCGGGCTGATCGGCGCGATGCCGGCGTTGTTGACCAGCACGTCGATACGGCCGTACCGGTCGGCGGTGGTGGAGATCAGGCGCCGCAGGTCCTCGGCCTTGGTGACGTCGACGACGCACGTGGCGGCACGGCCCCCCTCCTGCCGGATGTCCCGCGCGATGGCGTCGATGCGCTCGCCGCGGCGCGCCGCGAGAACGACCGCGGCGCCGTGCTGGGCGAGCAGCCGGGCTATGGCTTCCCCGATGCCGCCGCTCGCTCCGGTGATGGCGACGATCTTGCCGTCCAGAGAGGACATGGCTGCCTCCAAGTTAAAGTGGACACGTGTCCGATACCTGGTGCACCTTACCGGACACGTGTCCGCTTGTCAGGTGCAGAGGAGCAGGAGGGCCCATGAGAACACCGGCGCGCCGTTCGGACGCGATGGCGAACCGGACCCGCATCGTCGAGGCCGCCCGCGCGGTCCTCGCGGAGTCCGACCACGTCCACCTCAACGAGATCGCCAAGCGCGCCGGTGTGGGACAGGGAACGCTCTACCGGCACTTTCCCAACCGCGAAGCGCTACTCGCCGAGGTCTACCGGCACGACGTCGAAGAACTCGTGACCGCGGCCTCCGCCCTGCTGGCGGAGCATGAGCCCGTAGAAGCCCTGCGTCGCTGGCTGGACCGGGTGATCTACTACGCCGAGATCAAGCGCGGCGTCCTGGCGGCGCTCGAGCCGGCAGCCTGGCAGGAGCTTGTCGCCCACAGTGAGAACCCCATCGAAGGCGCGCTCGCTCTGCTGCTGGACGCAGGAAAGGCGGCCCATACCATCCGCGCGGATGTGGACGCCCACGGCGTGATCCTGCTCATCGCCTACCTCGGGCGACTCGACCAGAACGAATGGGAGTCGATGGCACGGCCACTGATGAACGTCATCCTCGACGGCCTGCGCCGACCCGATCGGGATCGCCCGTAAGCGGACGGATTCGCAGGCAGCGCGCTCTTGTCGTGGTGCCGCGCGGAGAGCTCTGTTCTTCGATTCCGAGGAGGTCGGCATCATGCTGAGTCATGTGCGGGGCCTGGCGCGGGAGGCGAGCATGAAACCCGCGACCGCGCAGGCCGCCGCGGCGAACATCAGCACCACGAACGCCGTCTGGGGCACCCGCGTCGGGAAACCGTGCAGGAACCCGGCGATGACCGCGAACTGCGCGGCGGCCAGCAGTTCCGGTCGGTCCCGTACGGCCTGGGCGGTCACCAGGAGCAGCACCAGCAGGGCGGGCATGGAGATGGGGATCTCGTCGTAGTCAGACGACCCGGTGGCGTAGAGGCTGCAGACGGCCACGGCGAGGAGGAGCGCGGCCGCCGCGTTCAGCACGATCTTCGCCCGCCCCCGGCCCGCTCTGACCAGCAGGACCGTCCGGGCGATGAGCGCGACGGCCAGGACCACGGCGAGCGAGAAGACCACGATCCAGGGGACGGTCTCGCCGGGGTCCTCGTCGACGTCCGAGGCGTAACGGATGTTGACGAAGATCACCACGAGCGTGAGCGCGCCCGCGCCGGCCCAGACCGCCCGCCACCAACCGTCCTCCGCCAGGGCCAGTTCCACGAGCACGGTCAGCAGGACCAGCGCGCACACCACCGCGCTGACGATCAGCCCGACCCTCTCGCCCATGTGGTCGATGAGGTACACGAACACGCCCAGGTGGAGTACTGCCAGACCGGCTGCCGCGCCGAGCGTCGCCTGGCGGGCGCGGCCGTCCGGCAGCAGGCCGAGCGCCAGCGTCGCCGCGATGAGCGCCCACGGCCAGAGCACGTAGTCGCCTTGGACTGACGAGAACCTGTCGGCGAAGAAGAGGCCCTGCGGGGTGGTGAACGTCAGGACCAGGGCTGAGATGAGGGCCACGGCGCGCATCGTCCGGGCGGTCCAGGCCGACCATGCTCGGATCGCGGGCGGCCCCGCTGCGGGCAGGGGCGCTTCCTCGGAAGGTGTCTGCGCGGAGTCGGAGGTGGGATGAGGGGCGGCGGCTTCCGTGATGGGGGCCGGTGCTGGGGCGGCGGGCTGAGAGACGGCGAGCGGTGACGGGATGGAGGTTTGAGGGGTGGCGAGCGGTGACGGGATGGAGGTTTGAGGGGTGGCGAGCGGGGCGGGCCTGGGCGTGGGGTCGGCGGGTGGTGGCGGGGAGAGGGGGAGGGCGGGGTCAGGGGCGGGGGCGTCGGTGCCGAGCGCGCGGGTGGCCGCGGCCGAGACCATGCGGCTGTCGTCGTCGGCCAACCCCTCCAGGGCGAGCCGGGCCGCAAGGGCGAGGCCGGCGTGCCTGCTGCGCCGCAGCCTGGCCAGCTCGTCCACCGTTCCCGCCCTGATCGTGGCGATGGGGTGGTCGATCGCCTCCTGCAACTCGGGCGGGAGCGGGGCGGGCCGATCGACCGGACGACCGCGCCGCGCGATGACGAGGTCGCCCTGGACGTCGAACGTCCACTTGCCCGGCGTCTGGTTGGGCGTGACGGTCCTGACCCGGTCGAAGACGTAGTCGTACAGCTCGTGGATGCCCACGTAGCCGTCCTGGTCGCGGTCGGCCTCGCCCGTCTCCAGCCCTTCGACCAGCGCGCTGGTGAACACCGACGGCGAGGTGTCGCGGGTGTCGGCGAGGTCGGGCCCGTCGAAGGCGTACTCCAGGGCGTTGGAGGCGGTGATGACGACCCGCCCGCGCCCGCCGAACTGATCCTCGACGTGCAGGTCAGTGCCCGCGCGTGGCATGGCGCCGCGCGCGAACGCGCCCGCGTAGCAGCAGTCGAGCAGCAGCACGATGCGGCGGCACCGGCTGCGGTTCATGCGGCGGTTGACGAACTCGGCGGCGACGGCGGTGGCGCCGAGCCTGTTGAGCTTGGTGCTGGGGGTGGCGAAGTACAGCTCGCCGCTGTCGTCCTTGACGCCGTGGCCGGAGAAGTGCAGCAGGAGCAGGTCGTCGGGGTGCCGGTCGGCGAAGAACTCCTCCACGGCCTCGTTGATCACGGCGGTGGACTCGTTGAGCATCGTACGGACGTCGAACCCGCCGATCCCCTCATCACCCAGCACCCTTGCCAGCGCCTCGGCGTCGAGCGCGGGCGCGCGCAGCCGCCGCAGGCCGGGGTCGCGGTATTCGTCGTTGGCCACGATCAGCGCCATGCGCCTGCCCGCCTGCGGGGACGGCTCACCCTGGCGGCGGCGCAGCCACACCTCGACGAGTTCGCGCTGCTCGTCGGAGCGGATGCCGGTCAGCTCCAGCACGTCGCCCTCGATGTCGAGCTTGACCGACCGGTGCCGGTTGCGGGTCAGCCAGGCGGTGATCGCGTTCACGATCGCGCCGAGTAACTCGGTGCCGGCCAGCGCGACCACCAGGCCGCCCAGCGTGAACGACAACACCGCCCGCGTGCCCTCGGGTGCCTGGCCGGCCTCGGCCGCGCTCACCACCACGTCCAGATCGAGCAGCTCGGCGCGCAGCCGCGCCGTGGCCTCGTCCAGCTCCTGCGGGTCGGCGGCGGCGTCGATCACCCGCACGCGCAACCGGGTCGTCTCACTCACGGTGCCACCCCCGAAACAGAGAGCGTCGAACGCATTTTAGGGCCGAAGCCCACGCGCGTCAGGGGTGTTCGCCCCTACGAAATTCCTGATCTTGGAAGGATGCGCGTTGAACGACCGCTGACACGGCCGGGGCGGCGCACCGCGCGCTGGAGCGCCGCGAGGTCCACGGGAAGATCATCCTCCGGCCGGCATAACGCCCGGATAACCACAATCGGTGACGTCCAGGTTATGGGTGAGCCGCTGAACTGACGCCCCTGCGGCCGGGATCCGCCCGGCTCTTTCCGGGGGAGAAGGCCATGGCGATCACGCTTGCCGAGCCGCGTCTGGAACGCCCCGGCTCATTGGACGGTCACGGGCTGTTCGCATGCGTGCTGGCGCTCGCCGCGGCGCTGCGCGTGCTGGTCATGCTGGGGTACGACACGGCGCGGCTCTACTGGTACGACTCCTTCACCTACCTGGACACGGCCGTGCACATGAAACCGCAGGGCGCCTTCCACCCTGCGGGCTACTCGTGGTTCCTGTGGGCGCTGCGGCCCTTCCACAGCGTGGAAGTGGTCGTGGGAGTCCAGCACGTGATGGGCCTCGGCGTCGGCGTGCTGATCTACCTGCTGCTGCGCCGCCAGTCGCTGCCCGGCTGGGGTGCGGCACTGGCGGCGGCGCCGGTGCTGTTCGACCCCGCGTTCGTCCGGCTGGAACACGCCGTGCTGTCGGACCTGCAGGTCATCTTCCTCATCGTGGCGGCGCTGCTCGTGCTGATGTGGCGGCGCGAGGTGTCGACGCGGGCGGCCGCGGCGGCCGGCCTCATCCTGGCCCTGGCCGGGCTGACCCGCACCGCGACCGTGCCGCTGATCGGGCTGGCCGTCCTGTTCCTGCTGCTGCGGGCATCGTGGCGGCAGGCCGTCGCCCTGACCGTGGCGGGCGCGCTGCCGCTGCTCGCCTACGCCGGCTGGTACGCCCAGCACCACGGCAGGTTCGCGCTGAGCGGCTCCGACGGCGTCGCTCTGTGGGCCAGGACGATGACGTTCGCCGACTGCTCGATCATCAGGCCGCCCGCGCGGCAGGCCGTGCTCTGCCCGAACGGCGCCGTCCTGGACGCCGCCTCCGAGTACGTCTGGGACCCCCGGACCTCACTCAACCGCCTGCCCGGCGACCGATTCGCCCACAACGACCTGGCCAGGTCGTTCGCGCTCAACGCCATCGCCGCCCAGCCCCTCGACTACCTGCGCGAGGTCGCCGCGGACACCGCGCTCGCCTTCACCTGGGAGCCCGTCGCCCACCCGAAGCGGATGAGCCCGTCCACGGCCTTCACGACCGGCCAGTGGCCGCTTCCCACGGGACACGCCCTCATCGACAAGGTACGCAACGAATACGACCCGGACATCCGTGGCATGCGCTCCGTGGAGCCGTTCGCCTCGATCCTGGCCGCCTACCCGTATCCGTGGTTCCTCCACGGCACCCTTTTCGGCGTCCTGCTGCTGGTGGGCGGGGTGGGCGCGGTGTCGCGCCGCCGTCTCGTGCCGCTGCCGTGGTCGTTCGCCGTGTTCCTGCTCATCGGGCCGGTGGCCGCGCTGGACTTCGACCACCGCTACGTGCTGCCCGCCATCCCGCTCGCCTGCGTGGCCGCCGCGCTCACCCTGCATGGGTTCCGTAAGGATGCCGGGTGAGGTGAGGTTCACGAGGACCGGCCCAGCAACGCCGCGGTCCTCGACCGCTCCGGTGCGCCGATGGCCGTGAACAACTCGTGGGCCCGTTCCCAATGGCCCAGGGCCTCCTCGTTCCCTTCCAGGGCATGGCCAAGCGTCACCAGGACGCGTGCGTACTCCAGCCGCTGCCCGGAACGCCGAGCGAGCTCCAGAGCCTGCTCGCACGCCTGGACGCACTGCTTGCCCTCGCCCACCGCCAGGTGGATGTCGGCGAGCAGAGCGTGCAGCCGCGGCAGGTTCAGGGGATTGGACGTGAGCGCCAGTTTCAGCGACCGGTCCGCCTCGTTACGCGCGTCTTTGTACTGACCCTGGCGGAAGTGGAACTCCGCGCGGCCCAGCAGCACCTGATCCAGGTCCGTGCCGGTGTTCTCGGCCAGTTCCAGCGCGGCGTCGAGGCGGGCGAGCGCGGTGTCCGCTCTGCCGAGTTCCAGCTCCGCTCCCGCCATGCCGGCCAGCGAAGCGATCTGGCACCGCCGGTTCTCGACCTCTTCGGCGATGGCCAGGCCCCGGCCGAAGGCGTCGATCGCCTGCTCGTAACGGCCGGCGTCATGATGCGCCCAGCCGAACGTCTCGTAGGTGACAGCTTCGGCGTAGCGCAAACCGGCGGCCTGGGCCGAGGCCAGCGCCTCGTCGAGGGTTTGCACGGCCTCGGGGAGGTGAGCCTGTTTCTGGTGGACGAGGGCGAGATTGACCAGGGCGAGCGTCCGCAGATGCCTGTCGCCGGACTCCCCGGTCAAGGGCAGGCAGGCCCGCAGGCACTCCTCGGCGCGCTTCAGCCGGGCGAGCATGATGTAGGCCGAGGCCAGGTTGTTCAGCCCGCGCGCTTCGCCGCGCCTGGACCCCAGCGTGTGATGGATCTCCACGGCCCGCCGATATCGGGGGATGGCTTTGCCGGGCTCTCCCAGTTGTTTGAGCACCACGCCGCTGCCTTGGAGCGCCATGGCCTCCCCCTGGAGCCATGAGGCCCGGCGGGACAGCAGCAGCGCGCGTTCATAGTGATGCATGGCGTTCTTGAGGTCGGCCATGCGCCATCGGGCCAGCCCGATCGAGTAGCACATCGCGGCCTGCCCCCTGAGGTCCCGTTCGTTCTCGGCGGCGGCAAGCGCGATCTCCGCCAGACGCAGCCAATCCCCACGTGTGCGCCGGTGGTGCAGGACGTCTTTCATGGCCTCCACCAGGAGCCACGCATACGGCCGCGGCCCGTGCGCGGCCGCGTGTGACACGGCGGCCACGAGGTTGTCCCACTCGGTGTCGAGCCAGTCGAGCGCGTCCGCCGCGGCGGCGAAGGCCGTCGGGGTCACCTCCGGCCGAGCCTGATCGCAGGCGAGCTGCGGGGCTTCGAATCCGGCCCGGTCGATCGCGTTGGTGACCGTGCGCAGGTAGTAGTCGAGAAGCCGCCGGACGGCCGCCTGCCGCTCGGTCGCCGAGTCCTCCCCGAGGCTGCGTTGCGCGGCGTACTCCAGCACCAGGTCATGAGCGGTGAAACGGTGCGGGCCGGTCTCCTCGATCAGGTGGATCCGCGCCACGGCACCGAGAAGGTCCTGCGCGTTCTCACGGCTCGTTCCCGCCAGGGCGGCGGCCGCCGCCGAGGAGATGCCGCCGCCCGTCGCCGCGCCGAGCAGGCGGAACATCCGCTGCGCCGCAGGCCGCAGCGCCCTGTGCGACAGGTCGAGGGCCGCCTGCACGGCGATGCTTTCGTGGCCCTCCACGCGTAGGCTCACCAGCCGTCCCCGCTCGGCGAGCTGGCGGACGTAATGGGCGATCATCCGGTGCTCGTGGTCGCCGATCCAGGACGCCGCGATGGCCAGCGCCAGCGGCAGCCGGCCGCAGAGCGCCATGAGCTCCTCCGTGGCGTCGGGCTCCCGGAGCAGGCGGTCCGCGCCGATGCCCTGGGCGAGCAGTTGGTGCGTCTCCTCGCGGTCCGGCACGTCCAGCGTGAGGCGCTCGACTCCGTTCAGGGCCACCAGGCTCCCCAGCCGGTTGCGGCTCGTCACGATGGCCCGGCATCCGGGGTCCCCGGGCAGCAACGCGCGTACCTGCTCCGGCTCGGCGACGTCGTCCAGAACCACCAGCACGCGCCGTCCAGCCAGGAACGAGCGGTAGAGGGCGATCTGGGCGTCCAACTCGACCGGTATGTCCTTCGCCGCCACGCCGAAGCCCTGTAACAGCAGCTGCAGCGCCTCGGACAACGACATCGGCTCCCGCTGGTCGAAACCCCGCATGTCGAGGAACAACTGCCCGTCAGGGAACCGTTCGCTCGCGCGATGCGCCCAATGAACCGCCAGCGCGGTCTTCCCCACGCCGGCGGGGCCGACCACGAGCGTCACCCGGTCGGCGTCCAGACACCGGAGCTCGACCGCGCGACCCACGAAGCGGTCGCTCGAGGGCGGCAGCTGACGTGGAACCGGTGCCGCGGGCGCGGCGGTTTCGGCCGCCGGTCCCTCCTCGAGCATGCGCTGGTGCAGCCGCTGCAGATCGGCGCTCGGCTCCACGCCGAGATCGTGTACGAGCCGGGCACGGAACTCCCGGTACGCCTCCAGGGCGTCGGCGAGCCGGCCGTCGTCGCGGAGCGCTCGCATGAGCAGGGCGTGCGGCCGCTCTCGCAGCGGCTGCTCGGCGAGCAACCGTGTCAGTTCGGGGATGGCCGCCCGCCCGCGCCCCGTCTCCAGCAGCGCCGCCGCACGGCTCTCGGCCGCCTCGCACCTGAGCTCCTCGAGCCGGATTCGCTCGACCTGGGCGGCGGGGCCGTTCAGATCGGCGAAGGGGTCGCCGCGCCACAGCGCGAGGGCCCGGTCGTACAGGTCCAACGCGTCCGGGTGCCGGCCGTCCTCCGTCGCCCGCCGCGCGCTTTCCGTCAAAGAGGCGAACTCCTCGGCGTCGACCTCGGCCGCTCCCGCGCGGACCAGGTAGCCCGGGCTCTGGGTGAGGATGACCTCCCGCCCATGGGGATCGAGCGCCCGCCGCAGCTCCGTGATAAGCGCGCGCAGCCGTGCCGGGGCGGAGGCCGGCAGGTCATCTCCCCAGAGGCGGTCGGCCAGCCGTTCCACGGACACCACGCGACCGGCGTCCAGGAGCAGGGCTTCGAGCAGGGTGCGCTGCCTTCCGGTCAGATGGACGGCCCGGCCGTCGACGACGACCTCCATAGGGCCGAGGAGGAGGAACCGGACAGAAGCGGAAGACATCGATCAGACGGTAGCCCATTCCCCCCTCCCAAAGGATCACTTTCCATGCAAGATCCATGCGGGATCCATGCGCGCGGCTGCCACGGTGTTGCCAAATCCCATCTCAGAGATTGGCTGATGCGCCGATGAGGCCACGACTCAAAGGCATGGCCTGGGAGCGGGTCGGGGATGAGCTGCGGCTGGTTTACGACCCACGCGACCAGTTGATTCTGGCCGACCCCGACGGGACGGTGGAAAAGCTTATCGGCCTTCTCGGTGAAGGCGGCAGGACCGTCGCCGAACTCGCGGAGGAACTGTCGCTGGACGAGGCCGACGTGCGGGGCGCCGTCGCGGCCTTCGACGCCGAGCGGCTGCTGGAGGACGGCGACCGCCTCGACCGGCTGGAGCCCGCCGACACCGAACGGTACTTCAGCAACCTGGCCTTCTTCGAGTCGTTCGCCACCCTCGAGCGCAGCCGCGAGGACCTGCAGCGCCGCCTGCGTGAATCACACGTCCTGGTGCTCGGCACCGGGGGCCTCAACTCCAACACCATCCCGCACCTGGCGGGGCTCGGGGTCGGCGCGATGACGCTGCTCGACCGCGACACGGTGGAGTCGCGCAACTTCGCCCGCCAGTATCTCTACCGCGCGGACGACCTCGGTGAGCGCAAGGTCGAGCGCGCCGCGGCGTGGGTGCGTGCCTTCGACCCGGCCATCCAGGTCGAGTGGGTCGAGGCCGACATCGCAGGACCGGAACAGCTCGTCGAGCTGATCCGCCGGGTCCGGCCCGACGTGGTGGCCTCGGGCATCGACCGGCCCAAGTCGATCGACCTGTGGGTCAACGAGGCGTGCGTACGCCAAGGTGTGCCGTTCGTCCGTGGCGGCATGTCGGTCACCACCGGCACGGTCTGGTCGGTGAACCCGGGCGTCAGCGCGTGCCGCGCCTGCCAACCGGCCGACCCCTCGAACCCGGCCGACTTCCCCGACCCCGACGATCCGGCCATCGCCGACGCCATCGCCGCCACGCGCCTCCTCCTCACCAGGCCGCAGCCCAACCGGGGGATCGGGCCGGTCGCCGGCCTGCTGGGGGCATTCGGCGCCTTCGAGGTGCTGCGCTATCTGACCGGATTCGAGCCACCGGCGTACGCCGGTCGGCCACTCGACATCGACTTCGCGCACGGCTGTGCGACGAGTCAGGCCGAGTGGCCACGCGACCCCAACTGTGCGGTATGTGGAAGGAGGTGATCACTGTGAAGATCGAGATCAAGCGCGTCGAGAACACTCGTCTCACGCAGAACGCCCAGGATTCCTGAGAAACCTGGCCGAGGGCCGCACTCCTGTCTGAACGATCGGGGTGCGGCCTTCCCCGCTTCATGCCGACCCTGGAGAGAACAATGGCCACGTCCCTGGATGAGGAGCTGCGCGAGCGGGCCGCCCGGCTGACGGTCGCCTTCGACGGCGAGGCATGGATTCTCGGCCGCCCCGAACTGGGCATTTTCGTCACGGTGCCGGAGCCGGGGGCGGTCTTCGTCACCGCGCTCCAGGAGACCGGCTCGCTCGACGAGGCCGCCGCGCGCGCCGGCGAGGTCGCGGGAGAGCCGGTGGACGGCGCGGACTTCGTCGACGGGCTCACCGCCGCGGGGCTGCTCGACCCGCCGGCCGAGGCAGGCGAAGAACGCGGGCGGATCAAATGGATCGAAGGGGTCAGTCCTCGAACGGCGGCCCGGCTGTTCGGGCGTGCCGCCTGGTCGTTTTACGCGGCCGCCGCGCTCTTCGCCGTCGCCCTCCTGCTGTTCCAGCCCGAGCTGCGCCCCTCCTGGGAGGACGCCTGGTTCCTGCCCAGCCCCGGCCTGTCCGCGTTGAGCTGGCTGGTGTTCGGCATCGTGTTCGGCGCCCTGCACGAGGTGTGGCACTGGCTCGCGGGGCGGGCGATCGGCGTGCCGGCGATCTTCCGGGTCAGCTATCGGGGCATATACGTCGTCTACGAGACCGATCTCACCCAGATCGTCACGGTGCCGCGCAACCGCCGCCACGGGGTCTACCTGGCCGGAATGGCCATCGACACCGTGGTCCTGGCCACCGCGCTCGGGCTGCGGCTGCTCGAACCGCCCGGCCCTCTCGACGATTTCCTCGCCGCCGTGGTGCTCTCCCAGATCTTCGGCATCATCTGGCAGTGGGCCGCCCTGCCGCTGCGCAGCGACTCCTACGCCCTGCTCGCCAACGCGCTGCGCTGCCACAACCTCTACCGGACGACCTGGCTGACCGCCAAGGCCAAGCTGTTGCGGCTCACCCAGGACGAGGCTGCCGAGCTGTCCGAGATGAGCGCGCGCGATCGCCAGGTCGCCCGGTGGTTCGCGGTGCCGTACGTCGCCGGGATCGCCGTCATGGTCTGGATCTTCTTCACGGGCGTGCTGCCGCTTGCCCTCTCGCTGGGAAGCTGGGGCCTGGCCCAGCTCGGCGGCGGCTCGATCGGCTCGCCGGGCTTCTGGGAGGCGCTCGCCGTGGCCGTGTACATCACCGTGCAGCTCGGCCTGCCGCCGCTGCTCGCCCTCCGCGAGCGCCGCCTGCGCAGGGCCGGCGACCTCCTGTGAGGGGAGCGTCGGCCTGTCGCTTGTAAGGCCGGCCGCCTCTCCGTCCAAGAGTAGGAAGAACGTTGATCCTTCTCTTCGGGTTGAGAGGTAGGCATGACCTTAGGCAGCGCCCTGATGGCCGCGATGCTGGCAGGAACGCTCGGCATCACGGCGGTTCATGAGCCGGAGCACGCCGCGCGGGAAACAGGCAGTGTGACCCTGGTGACCGGCGACCGCGTGATCGTCACGGGCCAGGGTTACCGGGTGGAACCGGGGCAGGGCAGGCAGGTGCGCTTCGCCACGCAACGCCGCGACGGCCATCTCCTCGTCGTCCCCTCCGACGCGTTGCCCCTGGTGGCGCGGGGCGTACTGGACGAGCGGCTGTTCGACGTCACCCAGCTCCTGCAGTGGCGCTACGGCGACGCGGACACGGCGGAGATCCCGGTGATCGCTCAAGGCCCCGCGCCCCGGGCGGCGCGGCAGGACCGCCGGCTTCCCAAGCTGGGCATGACCGCCCTGCGCATCCCCAAAGCCGGCACCGCGCAGACCTGGAAGGAGCTGACCAGCGGATCGCGGAGCGCGAAGACCAAGCTCTGGCTGGACGGCCGCCGCTCCTTCTCCCTCGACCAGAGCGTCAAGCAGATCGGCGCCACCGAGGCGTGGAAGCAGGGCATGACCGGCGAGGGCGTCACGGTGGCCGTCCTCGACTCCGGGTACGACCCCGACCATCCCGACCTCAAGGGCGTGGTACGGCAAGCACGGAACTTCTCCGACGCCCCGGACACCAGCGACAACCTCGGCCACGGCACCCACGTCGCCTCCATCATCGCCGGCGCCGGGCAGAAGTACCGGGGTGTGGCGCCGGACGCCGGGATCGCCGTCGGCAAGGTGGGAGACGACACAGGGATCAGGGACTCGGCCCTGCTGGCAGGCATGGAATGGGCCGCCGCCGAGGTCAAGGCCAAGGTCGTCAACATGAGCATCGGCGGCCCTGACGGTCTGGGGCTCGACCCCCTGGAAGAGGCGGTGAACACGCTGTCGGCGCAGACCGGCGCGCTGTTCGTGATCTCCGCGGGCAACAACGGCGGCGCCGGCACCGTGAGCAGCCCCGGCAGCGCCGACGCGGCTCTGACCGTGGGCGCCGTGGACCGGGAGGACCAGGTCGCGGGGTTCTCCAGCACGGGGCCGCGGGCCGACGACCACGCGATCAAGCCCGACGTCACCGCGCCCGGTGTGGGCATCGTGGCCGCGGCGGCCAAGGGCACGGCCGACGGCCCCTACGTCGCCTACAACGGCACCTCGATGGCCGCCCCGCACGTGGCGGGAGCCGCCGCGATCCTCGCCCAGCGCCACCCCGAGTGGACCGGGCAGCAGCTCAAGGCGGCATTGATCGGCTCGGCCAAGCCCACGGGGGACACCACGCCGTTCGAGCAGGGCGCCGGACGGGTGGATCTGGTCCGCGCGCTGGCCCAGCCCGTCACGGCGCAGCCGGGCAATGTGTGGGCCGACTTCCCCTGGAACGGCTCGGGTGAGCGGGAGACGACCACGTCCATCACCTACACCAACGCCGGCGACGCCCCCGTCACCCTGGACCTCACGGCCGAAGGCGAGACGCTGAAGCTGCCGGTCCGGCGGCTGGAGGTGCCCGCCGGTGGCCAGGCCTCGGTCGCCCTCGTGATCGACGCCAAGGACAGGGGCCCGGGCGACTACCCGGGCACGGTCACCGCCAGATCGGGCGAGACCGTCATCAGGACGCTGGCCGGCGCGTACGTCGAACCGGAGTCCTATGACGTGACCATCACCGCCATCGCCAGGGACGGCCGGCCCTCCGTCGCCTTCGGCGAGATCTACAACCTGGAGACCGGCGCACGCCACGGCCTGTTCTTCAAGGACGGCGAGGTCAGGACCCGGCTGCCCAAGGGCGAGTGGAACGTCTACGCGGACCTGTTCGAGGGGTCAGGGTCCACGACCGCGCATGTTCCGCTGAAGATCGACGGTGACGAGGACCTGGTGCTGGACGCGCGCCTGGGCAAGCAGATCCGCTTCTCCGTGGACGAGCCGACGGCCGTGGCCGACAGCACGCTGGAGCTCAACCTGAGCAACGGCTCGTGGAGCTTCGGATGGCTGGACGTGTCAGCGAGCCCCGACAAGGCCTTCTTCGTGCTTCCCGTACGCCAGCCCGGGCTGCGGTACATGACCAAGACCGTCTGGCACAAGAAGGACGCCGCACCCAGCCCCTACCGTTATGACCTCGTCGACTACCACACGGACGGAATCCCGGACGACCCCGCCTACGACGCGCGAACGAGCGATCTCGTCAAGGTGACCGCGACCAATCGGGGGCCCGGCACGGCCGCCAAGGCCACGGTGCTCCTGGGGACGATCTTCCCCGGGTTCACCTGGCCGTTCCTGACACCGACTCCCGACGTCGACCTGCCCGGCACCCTGACCAGCTACCGGTCCCCGGGATTCACCTGGGACACGGAGTTCAGGACGGGCACCGCCACGCTCGTCGGCAGCGACCGGTATCTCAAAGCGCGATCCCACAACGAGATGTGGAACGCCGCGGTGACCGGCCCGGCGTTCGCCACCTCCGGCGGCAGCCGTACCGGGGACGACCTGACCTTCTCCGCCGCGCGGCTCTTCACCGACGGCGTGGCCGGGCGGACCGGCACCGACGCCTCGGTCACCGGCGCGCTCACCCTGTCCAAGGGGGAGGAGAAGCTCGCCGAGACCGACCTGGCCGGCTGCTCTCTCGACAGTCAGGACACGTGCCTGTTGTCGGCGAGGGTGCCCTCGGACGCCGCCGTCTACACGCTGCGAGCCTCGGCACGCAGGAACGCCACACTGTCCACAGCGGTGGAGTCGCTCTGGACGTTCGAGTCGGCGAACACGTCACAGGAGCAGCCGCTCCCGCTGACGGCGGTGCGTTACGCCCCCGCCGGGCTCGACGCCGCCAACCGCGCCAAGCCGGGAACCACCACCAAGGTGCCCCTCTGGATCGAGCGCAACCCCGGCTCGCGCGCGGCCTCGGTGCGGTCCGTGCGGCTGGAGGCGTCCTTCGACGACGGCGAGACCTGGCGGGCGGTCCCGGTGCATCCCGCGTCCTCGGGGTGGACCGCGCGGATCGCCAACCCGGGTACGCCGGGGTTCGTCTCCCTGCGCGCCACGGTGACCTCCACGGCAGGTGAGCGCACCACGCAGACGATCACGCGCGCCTACGCCGTCGGCTGACGCACTCTCCCGTTCAAAGTGCTCAATTGATGAGCACTTTGAACGGGAGGATGGTTTCAATCACCCGATCAGAAAAGGAGAAGACACCATGCTGCGTGGAGTCTCTACCGTCTGCTTCTACGCCTGCGACCTGGAGGCCGCCAAAGGTTGGTACACCGAGGTGCTGGGCGTCGCGCCGTACTTCGACACGCCGGACTACATGGAGTTCCGCATCGGCGACTACCTGCACGAACTGGGCTTCGTGCACAGCAAGCACGCCGGCGGCGAGCTGGCCAGGACCCCGGCCCCCGACACCGTCGGACCGGCCGGCGCCCTGGTGCTGTGGCAGGTGGACGACGTTCCCTCGGCCCTCGAGCGGCTCATCGCCCTGGGCGCCAAACCGCACGACGAGCCCCGCGACCGCGGCGAGGGCTTCATCACCGCCTCGGTGATCGACCCCTGGGGCAACATCCTGGGCCTGATGTACAACCCGCACTACCTCGACATCCTGGCCACCACAGGCAGGGCGTCCTCGCCGCCGCGCTGAGCGACCGTCACGCGCTTCACCGCATGACGGCGACGGCCTCCACCTCCACCAACTGCTCGTCATACCCGAGCACGGCCACGCCGAGCAGAGTGCTGGGGGCGTCGTGGTCGCCGAAATGGGCCCGCACGACGTCCCAGGCCGCGACCAGGTCCGACTGGTTCGACGAGGCCACGTACACGGTGGTCTTCACGACGTCGGTCAAGGACGCGCCCGCCGCCTCCAGCGCGGTCGCCAGATTGCGCATGACCTGCTCGGCCTGGCCCGCGTAGTCGCCCACGGCGACCGTACGGCCCTCGGCGTCCAGCGGGCACGCCCCGGCGGTGAACACCGCGCGCAGCGGCCCTCGCGCAAGCGCGGCGTAGGCGTAGTCGACCTGGTCGGTGAGCTTGTCGCTTCTGATGAGTTCAATAGTCATAAACCCTCCTTCGTCGGGCCCATGTTTCCTTGCTTACTGATGACCTCGACAAGCTCGGTCACTAGGCGTTCCTAGTGGACGTGGCGGCGGGCGTCCAATGGTTTTCAGAGCTTGCCGAGCCCCCGGGCCAGGACGGTGGCCGTCTTCGCGATGGTCGCGTTGTCGGTGGGCAGACCGGGGGTGCGGTTGGTGTAGACGGCCATGACGATGGGCGCGGCGCCCTTGGCGGGCCAGATGACGGCGATGGCGTTCCCGCCGCCGAAGCCGTCGGAGTTGGTGCCGGTCCTGTCGGCGATCGTCCAGGTCTTGGGCAGGCCGGCGCGGATGCGTTCCGCCCCGGTCGTGTTCGCCAGCAGCCACGCGACGAACTGCTCCCGGTCCTTGGCGTGCAGCGCCGTCCCGGTCGCGAGCACGCGCAGGTCGCGGGCGATGGCCGTGGGTGTGGTGGTGTCGCGCTTGTCCTTGGGGGTCCAGTCGTTGAGCTCCGGGTGCCAGCGGTCCATCCGGGAGACCGGGTCCTTCAGCGTACGGAAGTACGCGGTCAGCCCGGCGGGCCCGCCGATCAGCTTGAGCAGCAGGTTGGACGCGGTGCCGTCGCTCACGGTGATGGCCGCCGAGCACAACTGGGAGACCGTCAGCCCGTCCTTGAGGTGCTTCTCGGTGACCGGCGAGTTCGGCTTCATGTCGGCGGCCGTCCACTTGACGAGCCTGTCCATCAGACCGGGTTCGGAGGTGCGCGCCCTGTTCAGCACGGCCGCGCACAGGGGCGCCTTGAACGTGGACAACATCGGGAAGCGCTCGCCCGCCCGGTACGTCACCGTCTTCCCGGTCGCGGTGTCGATGGCGTACGCGCCGATGCGCCCCTTGAAGGACGCCTCCAGCGCCCGCAACTCCTTCTTGACCTGGGCCTCGGCCGAAACCGCGACCGCGAGCGCGGGGACGGCCGCCGCCGAGGCCGTGCCCGCACCGGACAGGAGGGAGGCCGCCAGGGCGGCCGCGGGCAGCACCGCGGCGAGGCGGCGGGGGCGGAGGTGTCGCATGTCAGGTCCTTGCTCATCGTCTGTCGGAGAGCAGGAGCAAAGCAGATACGATCACGTGCTGTCTAATACCGATATCGGCAATCGAGCGATATCGTTTTCTATATCAGTGCTGGTCCGGCGGCCTGACGATCACGCATGCTGTTGATCAGGCCGGCGGCGGTCGTGACGTCGCGGCAGGAGATCAGGAAGTCCGAGCCGTCGGCCAGGCGCAACGCCAGCGCGGGCCCGGGCAGGAGCACCATGCCCGCCCTGGCGCCGTGCAGAACGCCCTTCAGCAGCCACTCGCTCGCGTCGACGTCGACCGCGTCGGCTCGCCGCACGCTGTCGAGCGCCACCTCCCGGCTGATCGGGCCGATCGTGACCCGCACCGCCCGCTCGTCGATGGTCAGCCGGTACGAACGCATCGGCAGCAACGCGACGGGGACGATCACGCTGACGGCGCCGGCCCATCCCGGCGAGCCCGCGGTCATGACCAGCATGGCAGTCGTGGCGGCCCCGGACAGCGCCAGAGCGGCCACGGCCACGTCGACGACCCGGTGGACGCGACGTTCCTGCCAGGCGACCTTCTCCTGGCCGGCCAGGGGCAGGCGCGTCGCGTCGGGGCCGGGGGCGCCGATCGCGCGGCCGGCGGGGGAGCGGCGGCCGGCCAGGAGAGCCGCGACCAGCACACCGGCCAGGAAGGCCAGCGGGACGAGCCCGATCATGGCCGCCGTCGAGGGCATGCCGGCCTCGGCGGCGGTGCGGGCGTCGAGCGCCGCGTGCAGGATGACCAGCAGCGCGGTGCTCAGCGCAGCGCTGACCGCGGTGACCGCCACCTGGATGGTGGCCCGCAACCAGTGGGCAGGTGCGGCCGGAAGCCGTCCGACCAGTACGAACGCCACCACCCCCGCCACCCAGAGCAGTGCAGGGGCGCTGAGCATCCCGCCGGCCAGCCCTTCGATGGTGATGGTGGAGACAATAGGCCGCCCGTCCACCCCTCCCCGGTTGGGCAGTTCGGTGGGCAGTCTGTCCCGCCAGGCCAGCATCGTCAGCAGGGTCCCGCCCAACACCGCGGGCGGCACGGACATCCCGATCAACCAGCGAATCTTCCGCATCACGCGAACTCCTTGTCCACCAACGTCATGAGCTCGTCGCGGCCCACACCCGCGCGGCGGGCGGTGGCGACGAGCTCTCGAACGGTTTCCACCAGGCGCGCCTGGTCGGCGGGGTTCGCCCCGGTGACCGTCGCGCCCCGCCCCGGCCGCAGCTCGATCAGCCCTTCGTCGCGCAGATCGGCGTACGCGCGCAGCACGGTGTGCATGTTGACGCCCAGTGAGGAGGCCAGCTCCCGCCCCGCGGGCAACCGGTCCCCTCGGCTCAGCAGGCCGTCGGCGATCCCTCGGCGGACGCATCCGGCGATCTGGTCGCTGAGCGGTGTGCTGCTGCTGGGGTCCACTCGGAAGAGCATGTTCTAATCATGATAGAACAATGCAAGTTTTGCAAGATCCTTGTTTTCGCCGTCGGCCAGATGGTCGCGGCAAGACTGATCAATCCCGGTTGAACCCGGCTCATGACGCGGCCCGTACCTCCGATGAGCAACCGAAAGCTGAAAGGGCCGACCATGAACAAGCGCACCCTCGCTCTTCCCGGCCTGGCCGTCGCCACGGCTGTGATCGCCACCTCTGTGACCCCCGCCGCCGCTCAGTCGAGCACACCCGTATACCTGGCCGCCTCTCTCAAGGGCGCGAACGAAGTCGCCGCCCCCGGCATGAAGGTCGGTGACAAGGACGGGAACGCGCTCGCCGTGTTCCGCATCCACGGGGAACGGGTCGACTACGCCGTCCGATGGCAGAACGTGAACGCCCCGAGCGGGTTCCACATCCACCGGGGCGCGGCCGGCGAGAACGGCGAGGTCAAGATCCCGTTCATCACCACGGCGCTGCCCGCCCAACTCCACGCCGTCAAGGGCACGGTCATCGTCAAGGACCGCGACCTGCTCGGCCGCATTCTCAACAACCCCCAGAACTGGTACGCCAACCTGCACAACACCGAGTTCGGCGGCGGCGCCGTACGGGCCCAACTGCAGCGCGTCCGGCCGGTGTCCATGGAGACGGTGCTGGCGCACGGGTTCGGCCGCACGCTGACCGCGCGCGCAGACGGGCGGCAGGAGATCCCGGCGCCCGGCACGAAGGTCGGCGACGACAACGGCCGCGCCGCGTGGCTGGTGCAGCCGGAGGGCGAACGCGTGTGGTTCGCCGCCGCGTGGAAGAAGATCAACGCGCCGACCGCCGCGCACATCCACCGGGCGCCGAAGGGCAAGAACGGGCCCGTCGTCGTGCCCTTCTTCGAGGCCAAGGGCGGTCTGCCGCCCAGCGTCACCGGCCTGGCGGGCAGCGCCAAGACCTCCGCCGCCGTGGCGGGCCGCATCTGGAAGAACCCCAAGAACTGGTACGCGAACCTGCACAACGCCAAGTTCCCCGGCGGTGCGGTACGCGGTCAGCTCTACCGGGGCGATTGGTAGAAGTTCCGCCGAACTCCTGGACGTCTTCCGCCGGTCAGGAACCAGCGCAGGGTGCGGGCACTCCCCCTGACGGGGGAGACGCCTGCCCCTCGCGGGGGTGGCCGGGCACGGACGCGGTCGCGAGGCTCGTGACCATGAACATGCACCGGCTCGTCCTGCTGCGCCGCGCCGCCGGATTCACGGCGGCGGGGGCGATGTCCCTCTATCTGCTGGTCAAGCTCGTCTGGATCGCCCTCGAACTGTTTCACGGCACCTCCGACTGGGTGCTGCTGAACGCGGTCACGGTGGTGATGGCCCTGGTCGGCGGCGCGTTGGGGCTGGCGCTGGCCCAGTCATGGGGGACGCGGTCGCCGACCTGGCTGGTGCTGCCGGCCTGCTGGATCGCCGGCGGTTTCCTGGTGTCGATGCTGCCGTTCATGGTCGCCAGCGGCGTTCTGGCGCCCAGCGCGCCCGAGCCCGCGGACGATGCCTCCATGCCGGCGTGGGAGACGGTGTTGATCGGGGTGGGATTCGCCGCGATGGCGGTGGCGCTGGTCGTGGGCTTGCCGCTCTTCCTGCGGGAACGGTGGCCGCACGCCTTCACGGGGCGGGTGGGCCGGGACAGAGCGGACGCCCGTACCGCCTGGATCCTGCTGCCGCTGACGGCACTCGGCGCGCTGTGGGTTTACTGGGCCGCGGGCGGGACCGCCGGGCTGGACCCGGCGGCCGAGGCCCTGTGGGACGTGAACGCCCGGCTCCTCGTGGCCAACAGCGCGCTGTGGGCGGTGGCCGGCGCCTGGAGCATGTGGACGCTCGGCCGGTGGGGGAGCGGACGGGGACGGGTGTGGCTGCCCATGGCCCTGGGGTTCGTCGCGTCCGGGTCGCTGTTCTCCTGGGGAGGATGGAAGCTGCTCTGGCTGCTCCTGCCGGGGATGTACCAGCCGGTCGAGCACCGCTGGGTGGCCGTGACCGAGCACGGCGTCGCCATCGTCACGGGGGCCGCCGTCCTGCTGGTCCTGACGCGGGTGTACCGGCGTCGCGCCTGCGATCCGATATACTGATCTTGCATCCCATGCTCATCCTGGCCGGTCAGGCCGTCGGCTTTATTCGATTGTCGGCGGCGCCGGCCGTTCGGCATGATCAAGTATGGCGCTGACACGGGAACTGCTCGCCTACTACGAGCAGGACAGGGAGCACGATCGGCTGCGCGAGGGACGCGGGCGGCTGGAGTTCTGGCGCACGCAGGACGTCCTGCGCCGAACGCTGCCGCCGGCGCCGACCCGGCTGCTGGACGTGGGCGGCGGCACGGGCGTGCACGCCGAATGGCTGGTCGCCGACGGCTACGACGTCGAACTGCTGGACCCGATCTCCCTCCACGTCGACCGCGCCTCCCGCCTGCCCGGGGTGAGCGCGCGGCTGGGCGACGCGCGGCGACTGCCGGTGGCGGACGCGAGCGTGGACGCGGTGCTGCTGCTCGGCCCGCTCTACCATCTGGCCGATCGGGCCGACCGGGTGCTGGCCCTGACGGAGGCACGCCGCGTCGTACGGCCCGGCGGCCCGGTGGCCGCCGCGACCATCAGCCGGTACGCGGGCGTCCACGAGGCGATCTACCTCGGTTCGTACGTGGATGAGCGGGAGAGGCAGACCGCGCACACGTCCATGACGGACGGGACCATGCTGTCTCTCGGACGAGGATTCACCGCCTACCTGCACGACCCGGACGAGGTTCCGCGCGAATTCGCCGACGCCGGTTTCCCCGACGTCGAACGGTACGGGCTGGAGGGCGCGTTCGCCCTGTACGGCGACGTCAACGACTGGCTGGACGACCCGGAACGCCGGGCCCATCTGCTCGCCGCCCAGCGTTCGATGGAATCGGTGCCGTCGCTCCTCGGAATCAGCGGCCACATGCTCAACGTCGCCCGGCGAGGCCATAATCTCGACGTACTGCTGGACGAGCTCAACGGAGAGGACACCGGCCATGAGTGAGACAGCCGACCGTTACCGGCGCAGGGCCGACGCGTTCGAGCGCACGGTCGTGGGCGTGCGCCCGGACCAGTGGGCGAACCCGTCCCCGTGCGAGAAATGGACCGCCAGGGACGTGGTGCGGCACATCGTCGAGATGCACGCGGCGATGTTGCACCCCCTCGGCCGCTCCCTCGGCCCGGCGCCGTCCATGGATGAGGACCCGGTGGCCGCCTTCCGCGCCGCCCGCGCCGATGTGGAGGCCATCCTGGACGACCCCGCGCTCGCGAACCGGACAAGCGACACCCCCACCGGCCCGGTGACCGCGGAGCAGCACATCGACCAGGTCCTCAGCGAAGACCTCCCACTCCACGGCTGGGACCTCGCCCGCGCCACCGGCCAGGACGACACGATCGACCCCGAAGACGTCGAACGGGCCTGGGCGGGCATGCGGGCGCTCCCCGCCGAACTGATGGAGAAGTTCCGCACGCCGGGTGCGTTCGGACCGGACGTCGAGGTGTTCGGCTCCGAGGTGAAGGTCGCGCAGGACGCCTCCTCTCAGGACAAGCTGCTCGCCTTCATCGGCCGGGATCCGCACTGGCGCCCATGACACTCCCTGTGTCAACCGCGGACCGCGTCGTCGTCGTGCCCTCCCGGCCGTCCCGCACCGAGTCCTTCGACGACCACTGGTCAGCCACGATCCCATCGAGCAGCACGGGGGATGACATGTGCTCGCCTCCCCATGGGATGCGAAGGTTGGACAGGCGGGTGGCCGGATTTTGTCGGTGCCGGGTGGCACGATTCGCCTATGCCGCCAACTGACGCCTCGATCGTGTCCTACTGGGATGCCGCCGCCGCCTCCTTCGACGAGGAGGCCGACCACGGTCTTCGCGATCCCCAGGTCAGGAGCGCGTGGGCGGAGCGCCTGCGCTCCTGGCTACCCGCCGCGCCCGCCGACGTTCTGGACCTCGGCTGTGGTACCGGCTCGTTGTCCCTGCTGCTGGCCGAGCAGGGGCACCGGCCGGTCGGGGTTGACCTGTCACCGCTGATGGTCGAGCGGGCGCGGCAGAAGCTCGTCGCGGCCGGTTTCGATGCCGTGATGGCGGTGGGTGACGCGAGCGACCCCTCGCCGCAGGCGGGAACGTCCTTCGACGTGGTTCTCTCCCGGCACCTGTTGTGGACCCTGCCCGACCCGGAGGCGGCATTACGGCGATGGATCGGCCTGCTGCGCCCCGGCGGGCGTCTGGTGCTCGTCGAGGGACGCTGGGCGACCCCCGACGAACCTTACGCCGCGGGCCTGCCCTGGATGGGCGGGGTCGGGGCCGAGCACCTGGAACGGGTGGTGCGGCCGTTGACGAGGAGCGTGCGCGTCGAGCCGCTCCCCGACCCGGTTCTGTGGGGCAAGCCCGTCCACGACGAGAGGTACGTCGTCGTCGCCCTCGCCTAGCGGCGGCCACGCGGGACGGCGGAGCTGGGGTCGGCGCCGGAGAAGGTCAGGCCGATGACGAAGCCCGCGACCTCCTCAAGCTGACGGACACGATCCAGCGACCCCAGCACGGCCGGCACCCCGCCCACGTCGCGTACGAGGTCGCCGACCACGCGCAGCGCGTCCTGGTCGTCGCCGCACATCGCCACCGTCGGCACGGGGCCGGCGTGGGCCCACTGGTCGGCGGGAAAGAGGTGAAAGGCCTTGACGACGTGCGCGCCGGGAGACAGCCGGGCGATCCGGTGCGCCATCGCCTCGCCTGGGCCGGTGAGCAGCGCGCCCACGCCGTGCTCTACGGCGTTCGTGGGGTCGATCAACGGCGTTCCCGCCAGCGTCCCTTCGGGTGCTCCCGCGGCGGCCAGCATGTCCTCCGCCCCGTGCCATGACACCGCGAGCAGCACCGCGTCGCGGTCCGCGACCGCCTGGCGTGGTGTGACGGCGCGGGTCCCCCGTCCCAGCCGGTCGGCGAGGTCCCGCGCCCTGGCCGGGGCCCGTCCGGCGACGACCAGGTCGTGTCCCGCACGTGCCCAGCGCTCGCCGAGCGCCGCCGCCAGCATTCCCGTTCCCAGAATTCCGATTCGCGTCATGTGGCTACCGTAGGGAGGGCGTCACGCACCGATCGGTACGTGACGGGCAGGCGATGATGGCGGGCGAGATGAGCGGTCGGAATGAGTTGGTGGCCGATTGCCGGCTGCGTGCGGCCGCCGATCTGTTCGCCCACACGTGGGACACCGTGATCCTGGCGGCCCTCGCGCCGGGGGCGTCGCGGCGGCGCGAGTTGCGTGCTGACATCGGCGGCATCAGCGACAAGGTGCTGACCGAGGCGTTGCGGCGGCTGCTCGCGAACGGGCTGATCGAGCGCCGGGCGCATGCCGAGGCGCCGCCGAGGGTCGAGTACGCGCTGACCGGCCTGGGGCGGAGCCTGGTCGACGGGCCGATGGCGGCGCTCGGACGCTGGGTGGTCGAACACGGCGACGAACTCGCCGACGCCCAGGAGCGAGCCGACGCCGATGCCCGGCATTGGGCTGATGTCCAGGAACGGGACCTACGCCCGGAAGCGGGCCTACGTCCTCAGTGAATCCAGGTGGGACGACAGCACCCGGGTGGCCCAGTCGGTGTCGGATGAGGGTGGCGCGTAGAGCAGGTGGAGGGCCAGCCCGTCGATGACGGCGTGCAGCCTGCGGGCCTCCAGTTCGAGGTCGCGCCCGGGCGACAGGTCCACGCCGTTGTCGAGCTGGGCGATCATCCAGCGGCAGGTGTCGCGCAGGGCTTCGAGCGCCTCCTCTCGCGGACCCTTGAGGGACTCCTCGGTGTTGGCCGCGCCGAACAGCGCCAGCCAGACCTCCATTTCCGCGCGCCGCCCCTCGTCCAGGGGCAGCAGTTCGCAGGCCAGGGCCTCGACGGTCTCCCGGATGGTCGGACGCGGTGACAGCGCGGCCGCCCGGTCGCGTACCCGGGCGAGCACCAGGTGCGCGGCGAACACCAGCAGTTCGCTCTGGGTGGGGAAGACGTGGCGCAACGATCCGGCGGACAGTCCGGCCTCGGCCGCGACCACACGGACGGAGACGTGCCCGATGCCGTCACGCATGATCACCCGCCAGGCCGCCTCTGCGAGCTCCTGACGTCGTTGTTCATGGTCGATGAGTTTCGGCACCGGCTTATGTTAACTCACCCGTGCTAGCATAGAGCTGTGGAAGTACAGTCGTACCAGCAACGGGCCGTCCCCGTTCCCCTCCGCCTGCTCGTCCCCGGACTGGTCGTCCTGCTGGCGCTCTACGCCGTCCTGCCCGTCATGATGACCGTCGACCGTGCCGCCACCGGCGCGTCCATCATGCGGAACACCCCCGCGCTCAGCCCCGCCGACCTGGATGTGGCGGTCGCCGCCGCCCTCGCCTACACGATCGTGCTGCACGTGGTCAGCGCCGTCCTCGCGCTCTGGTTCACCCTCAAGACGGTCAGAGGCCGCCGCTGGGCCCGTATCGCCCTGACCGCCTTTCTGGTTCTCCTCACCCTGGGCAGCCTCAACTCCGTGACGGCCGGTGCCGAGTACCTGTGGGCGGTCATCTCCACCGACGCCGTCCAGCTCGCCATGATCGCCCTGCTCTGGCTTCCCGCGTCGGCACGCCGTTTTTTCGCCGCCGGCTGAGAACGGCCCGAGGTGCCGCAGGTCGTTTTCCCGGACAATGACAGAGCTATCGTAGATCGTGGATCTACGATAGCTCGATCTCGCACTTGGGTGCGTGCCTGCGCCTCACCGCAAGATTCGCAGGAAAGGCGCGGGCAATTGTCACCGGGTGCCTGGGCACCTCAGCTTCTATTTACTGGCCGTTCTCGGACCACTGCTGCTCTTCCCAGGGCTCCTTCTTGTGCTCTTCGTGCCTGTGCTCCATCCGCGGGAGTTCCTCGCGGCGGTCGAAGCGGTGCCTGCGGTGGCCATGGTTGAAGTTGTCGTTGTCGTTTTCCAGGATCACCCTGATGTTCTGGTGCTCCCAGTTGCGGTGGTGCCGACGAAGGATCGGCTTCTCCCTGATGATCCGCGGTGCGGCCTGCACCCTCACGCGTGGCGCCGCACGATGCCGGGGCGCCGGAGGGCCGCCGGCCTCGACGGTGGGGAGGCCCGCGCTCGCGGTGGCGACCCCCTGGCCGAGTGGGAAGAAAAGGCTGCCGGCGAAGGCGCCGGCTAGAGCTAGTGCCGCGAACCGTGTCCGCCGAGTGTCAGTATTCACGTGCTCTCGTTTCCGTTCATGGATAGATCGGCTCGAACTCTGGAACCCGCTGTAATTGCGGGGCTCAGACGGAAGCAGACATACCCATACAGATAGTCTCAGTTACCTCCTTAATCCCAAACAGCCCGTCAAAACCCAAGCGTGCAATGCAACCACGATTTTGACGTTTAAGAACATCCGTCACCGAGGATCGGGCTCCTCCGAGCGGTTTGGCGTGAAGAGGAAGCAGCAGACGGCGGCAATGGCGAGGACCACCGCGCAGGCCGGCAGCGCGGTCCGCATGGCGTCGGAGAAAGCGGCGGCGAAAGCCTCGTGGGCGAGTCGTTCGAAGAGAGCGGCGTTCGCGGGCGTCAGGCCGTCCGGCGGTGCGGGCGGGCTGAACTGCCGGGCGCCTGCGACCGCGCTCTCGACGAACTGGGAGCGCAGATTCGCGGGCAGGCGGGTCGCCTGTTCGACCGCTTCGGCGTGGAGAGCCGAGCCGAGCGCGGCGGACAGGACGGCGCCGAGAACGGCCGTGCCGAGGACTCCGCCGATCTGACGGGTGGTGCTGGAGACCCCGGACGCGGCGCCGGCGAGCCGAGGATCGACGCCGTCCATGGTCGCCTGCTGCAACGGTGCGAAGGTCGCACCCCCGGCGATACCGATGATGATCAGTCCGGGCATCAGCTGCCAGGCGCTGTCGTGCGGTCCCGCCATCGGCACCAGGAGCAGGAGGCCGACGGCGAGCAGGGCCATGCCGGTCATGAGGACGTACCTGCCGCCGACCCTGTCGGACAGCCGTCCGGCGTAGGCCGAACCGATCGCGGTGAGGACGGCGTTGGGCAGCAGGACCAGCCCGGTCTGCAAGGGCGAGTACCCGCGTGCCGTCTGCAGATACAGGACGAGCACGAAGGCGATGCCGATCATGCCGAGCTGGAAGACGAACCCGATCCAGTTGCCGACCGCGAAATTGCGTCCGGCGAACAGGCTCAGCGGCACCAGCGGCTCGCCGCGCTGGAAGCGCTGCCAGACGACGAACAACCCCAGCAGTACGACCCCGGCGACGATGACCGGCCCGATGATCGTCCCCCAGTCGTAGCGTTCTCCTTCGATCAGGCCGAAGACGATGCCGCTCAGCCCCGCGGTGGCCAGCGCCACGCCGACCAGATCGAGCCGGTGGCCGCGGCCGGAGCGCATGACGGGGACGAAGAGCAGCGCCAGGGCGGCGGTGACCACGCCGATGGGGACGTTGATGAAGAAGATCCAGCGCCAGTTGAGGTGGGTGAGGATGAAACCGCCGATGAGCGGGCCCACGATCGGGGCGGACCCCACGATCGCCCCGAACACGCCGAACGCCCGGCCCCGCATCCGCGGCGGGAAGATCGTCACGATCGACGAGATCACCTGGGGGAACAGCAGCGCGCCGCCCACTCCTTGGAGCACCCGCGCGGCCAGCAGCTCTACAGGGGAGCCGGCCAGGCCGCACAGGGCCGAGGCGAGGGTGAAGACGCAAACGCCGATCAGGAACAGGCGCCGGTACCCGAAGACGTCCCCGAGCCGTCCCGTGCTGATCAGCAGCACCGAGAAGACGAGCAGGTACGCGTCGATGATCCACAACACCTGGTCATAGGAGGCGCCGATGTTGTCGATCAGTGTCGGGACGGCGATGTTGACGATGGATCCGTCCAGCAACGCCATGAAGAAGCCGATGCAGAGGATCGCGAGCACCAGCCACGGCCGGTGGGTGAGTGATGGTTCGGCGGACTTGGTTTCCGGCACGCCGGTGACCTCTCCGGTGGCACGACAGCGGGCGCACCAGCTCCCAGAACTCGCCGCACTGTCACCACCATGAACAACACCCTCGGCACAAGGGTGTGGTGTGTGACCTCCACCTTCCCCGGATCATGGGACCCGTAGAAGCTGGTTGGCGAGGCAAGAGCCCGACGGTGAGAGATCCTCCCGGACGATACACCACTCTTGCGCGAGATCAGCGCCACCCCGATGATCCCTAGGTGATCAATCGAACATCCACACCACGATGAGCCAGGCCGAGGAACGAGACTTCCGCCGCCTGTGGGCGGGCACGACCGTGAGTCAGCTCGGTTCTGCCGTGAGCACGGTCGCCATCCCCGTCGTCGCCGTCACGGTGTTGCACGCCTCGGCGTTCCAGACTGCCCTGCTGACGGCCATCCCGTCCATCACGATCCTGCTGTTCGCCTTCCCGATGGGACGGCACGTCGAGTTCCACGCCAAACGGCCCGTCATGATCGGGGCCGACCTGCTGCGATGCGTCGTGACGTTGAGCGTTCCCGTCGCGGCGTTCCTGGACCTGCTGACCTTCGCCCACCTGTGCGTCGCCGCGGTGGGCAACGCGGCGGGCCAGATCGCCTCGGCGGGGGCGGCGCAGGCCCATCTCAAAGCCCTCGTGCCCGCCGACGACCTCATACGCGCCAACAGCCGGCTGGAGTCGACCCGCTGGCTCAGCGTGCTGGTCGGCCCGTCCCTGGCGGGCCCGCTCATCGGAGTCCTGTCAGCGGTCGGGGCGCTCGTCGTGGACGCGGTGTCGTTCGTCGTCAGCGCCCTGTTCGTACGCTTCCTGCGTACCCCGGAACCGCCGCCGCCCGCCCGCGAACCCGGTCCCTCCCGGCGGGAGGAGCTGTTCGCCGGATGGCGTTTCGTGCGCGAGCATCCGACGCTCAGGCGGATGTTCATGAGCTGGCTGCTGTTCGCGGGGGCGAGCGCGATGGCGACGCCGTTGAGCTATCTATTCTACCTGCGCGACCTCGCCTTCACGCCCTGGGAGTACGGCCTGCTCATGGGCCTGCCCTCGCTGGGCGGCTTCCTCGGCGCGCGGCTCGCCCCCGGGCTCGGCCGCAGGTTCGGGATGGTGCCGGGACTGTGGTGGGCGAGCGTGCTGCGCGGCCCCTGGTACGCGCTCGTCCCGCTGGCGGTCCCCGGCACGGCCGGCCTGCTCATGTGCGGGGCGGGCTTCGCCGGTGTGCTGCTCTTCTCCGGCCTGGCGAACTCCACCATGACGACCTACCGGCAGCTCCACACCCCCGATCACCTGGTGGCCAGGGTGTCCACCCTGTGGGTGTTCGCCACGAATGCCACCCAGCCGGTGTTCATCGCGTTCGGCGGCCTGGTCGCGGGCGCGTTCGGGACGCGTGCGGGATTGTTCCTGGTCGCGGCGTTCATGCTGGGTTCTGCGCTGTTCCTGCCCCGGCGTGAGAACTGAATCCGGTTGCCGCCCCCGTGGGGAGGTTGGTATCCCTGCTGAATGCACGATCTTGAACGCGAGCCCTTCGAGGATCACGCGGACCGCGTCACGGCGGTGGCGCTCTCCCCGGACGGCGCCTTCGGCGTCACGGCCACGTGCACCGGCGAGGTCAGGCTGTGGCGGCTGCCCGGCGGCCGTCGCCGGCGCGGGCAGCTGCTGGCCGCCGTGTCGGGGCCGCATCGGGGCCCCGTACGGGGCGCGCTCTTCCTCCCCGGCGCCGATCCCGTGCGGCTGGTGACCGTCGGCGCGGGGGCGCTGCGGTGGACGATCGAGAAGGAAGCCGTCGAATGGCGACGTCTCGTCCAGGAGAGGGGCATGCGGTCCCCGGTGCTCGCCGCGGACGGTCAGTCGATCTTCACCGCGATCGGAGAGGACGTCCGCTGGTGGAGCCAGAACGACCAGCGGGGCGGCAGGGTCCCGGGACACCGCGGGCTCGTCGCGATCGCCCTCGCCAGGGGCGGGCTGATCATCTGCGGGAACGCGGAAGGCGGGGTCCGCTGCCTGCCCGCGCAGGACCCGGGCAGGGCCTCCGATGTGCGCACGCTGTGGTCGTACACCGACGACGAACCGGCGCCGCAGCGGCTCCTGCGCGTGTGCGACCGAGGACGCCTGGTGGTCTCGCCCCGCCGTGACCGGGTGGTCGTCCTGGACGCCGGGAGCGGCGACGTGGTCACCGCGTTCGAGCCGCCCGCGCGGCCGACCGCCATCGCCGCGCACGCGGAGGCACCCCTGGTGGCCATCGGCTGCCGGGACGGGTCGCTGACGTGGTGGGACGCGCGCAGCGGGCGGTCGCTCGGGCACGTTCCCGCGCACGAGGGACGGATCGGCGCCCTGGCCATGGGCGGCAACGACCTGGTGTTGTCGGCGTCCCAGGACGGGAGCGCTGCCCTGTGGCGCCTGCACGGACACGCGCCGCTCGGCCGCTTCGAGCCCGCGCCGCCGTCCAGGCCCACAGTGGGGTACGGGCGGGAGGACGTGTGGGAGCTGGGCGTGGCGGCCGGGAGCCCGGACGGAAGGCAGTGGCTGATCGGTGGCCACGGCGGGCAGGTGCACGTGCTCGAATGGCGGGGCGACGGGCGGCTCGTGCCCGTCCGCGCCGGGTGGCCCGGCCGGATGGCGGGGGAGACCGACGTCGAAGGGCTGCTCGACGACCTGCGCGATCACCGCACCGACCCGGACGCCGGACTGGCGGCGGGCCGAGCGTTCGTCGAACTGGGGTATCCGGAGGAGGACCACGACGAGGTGGTGGCCGCGTTACGCGCCCTGACGGTCGACAGCGCCGAGGCGGACGTACGGGAGCAGGCCATGATCGTGTTGGCCGAGGCGGATGAGGCGGAGGCGACCACGGCGGCCTACACACTGTTCGACAGCTACCGCGGCGTCACGCACGGCCTGGCCGGACGACTACTGACGCACTTCACCAGCCCGCCGCCGACGGTCGGGCACCTGAATCCCGCCGAGGGGAGGGCACCGGCGGGTTGCTTCGGGGGAGTGCCGTTGGAGGGTTCGTCCGGTTCGGCGGCTGGGCGACTGCCTGGGGATGGCGCGCCCACGGTCGCGTCGTTGGTCGCCGTGTTGCCCGAGGCCGGGAGCCTGCTCGGCGTCGTCATCTCCGAGGCGCTGGCCGAGCGCGGCGCCGCCGCCTTCCCCGCCGTGCACGAGGCCCTGCGGTCGGTGACAGGCCCATCCCGGGTGAGCTCAGGCGATTGGTCGAGTGCCGACACGACCGTGTACCGGCTGGTCCGCGTCCTGATCGGGATGGGCAGGGACGCGGCGGCGGCCACCCCCACGCTCATGGCGTTGGTGGAAGATGACGAGGTTTCCCAGCACACGCGATATCAGGCGAGGCTGGCGCTCACATTCATCGGACTCCCCGAGACCGTGGACGCGCTCGCCGCCGAGATCCTGCGGCGCGATCGGGAAGAGGGCTGTCACGAACTGCTGCGCGTCCTCAGCCGCATGTCCGGCGCGGCGCTGGCGGAGGCGCGGTTGCTTCCCGACGCCCTGGCCGCGGTGGAACGGCTCGGCGACGGGCACGAGCTCCATCTGGCGGACCTCATCAGGGCCGAACTGGACAAGAACCCCTGACGTGCCGTCAGCACATCTTCCACGAGGCCGACTTGCTCTTGCTCACGGGCGAGGTGAGCTGGAAGACGACCGTGTGCGAGGACCCGAACTCCGGGTTGACCTCCTTCTTGGACCCGAAGTAGTCGCCCCGGCTGTAGGACGGCAACCGCCGCGAGCCGCTCTCGATCACCTGGCCGTCCACGAGCCACTGGTAGGAGAACGAGGCTCCCATCTCGGACCCCTCCAGGGCGACGCCGAAGGCCTGCGGGCCGTAGTGGCAGGTGCCCGTGTCGCTCATCCGCGCCTTGCCGGTGACCCGAACGTAGTCGACGGTGAACGAGGCGGCCTTCGCCTTGGTCTTGGTGGGCGACGGGCGCGCGGTGGTGGGCTTCTTCGTCGGCGTCCGCGTGACCTTGGGAGTAGGAGTGGGGGTGCGTGTGGGACGGGGCGTCGTACGTCCCAGCTCTTTCGACGGCGAGGAGGTGGGACGCGGGCGCGTGGTCTTCGGGGTCGCCCGGGGCTTCTTGGGCGTGGGGGACGTCGTCTTTTTGGGCTTGGACGGGGTGGGGGATGGCTCGCCGGAGCTGGCGGTCAGCGCCGACGCGGCGGGAGCTGTGTCCCTGGACAGGTTCCAGACGATGACGCCGGCCGCCAGGGACACGGCTAACGCTCCGGAGACGCCCGCCACCACCGGCAACGGCAGCCCGCGCCGCCCCCCGGCCGCAGGAACGGGCGGCGGCCCAGGCCGCTGACCACCACCGGAAGCGGGCCAAGGCCCACCGGCGGCGGGCCAGGGCGCGGCCGGCTGACCACCCGGCGCCATGGGCGAGGGCCCGGCTTGGGGACTGCCTGCGGTGGAAGGCCAAGGACCAGACTGAGGGCTGCCTGCGGTGGAGGGCCAAGGTCCGGATTGGGGGCTGTCTGCGGTGGAAGGCCAAGGACCAGACTCGGGACTGCCCGCGGTGGAGGGCCAGGATCCAGGCTGAGCGCCGCCGTATGGCGGGTGCGTCGGCTCTCGGGAGCCGCCGATGAGGCCCAGCAGAACGTCCTGCATGTGCGGCCGGGCGGCCGGGTCCTTGGCCAGGCAGGCGTACACCACCGAGCGCAACGGTTCCGGCAGGTCGCCCAGGAACGGCTCCTGGCTCAGGATGCGGTTGATCACGGCGGGCAGTGTGTCGTTGCCGAACGGCGGCGTGCCCGTTCCCGCGAACACGATGACGCAGGCCCACGCGAAGACGTCGGCCGCCGCGCCGACCTGCGCGCCCGCGAGCTGCTCGGGCGCCATGTACGCGGGCGTCCCGACGATGCTGCTGGTCACCGTGACCGCGGAGTCGGCGGCGCGGGCGATGCCGAAGTCGATGACGCGCGGCCCGTCGGGTCCGAGGAGCACGTTGGCGGGCTTGAAGTCGCGGTGCACGACGCCCGCCCGGTGGATGGCGGCCAGCGCCGTGGCCGTGCCGACGGCCAGGCGTTGCAGGTCCGTGCCGTAGTGGCGGCCCGTCTGCTGAAGGGAGGGGCCTTCGACGTACTCGCTGACGATGTACGGGTGCGCGCCCAGCGACGCATCGAGCACCTGGGCGATGCAGAACGGCTCCACGCGCCGGGCCGCCGCGATCTCCTTGGCGAAACGGTCGTCGCCGGCGGACGGCTGCCGCAGCACCTTGACCGCGACGTACCGGCCGTCCGGGCCCTGGCCGAGGTAGACGATGCCCTGGCCGCCCTCCCCGAGTCGCCCGACGATCCGGTAGGCCGCGATCGCCTCGGGGTCGCCCTGGCGCGGCGGTTCGACATTCGGCATGAGCGGACGGCTCCTGGGACGGCTGGTACGGACTCATGTACCCTAGCGATCTTTCGTCACCGCGTTCGGATGGTTCGGGCGATTTCCTCCCAGGGAGGCAGCTCCGGCCGGAGTTGCCTCCCGCGCCCTACGAGGCCAGAACCTGGCGGAGGGTGACCGCGAACGCGTCTGGGTCGCCCTTCATCCCGAACTCGCCCCCGAGGAACCCCCCATGGTCGCTGGGAAAGGTCACGGGCTCGACGCCGAGCCGCTCGGCGACCGCCTGGCCGCCGCGATGGGCCATCTCCCCTGCGGACTCGGCCCCGACGCCCACGACGACCCGGGTCGAGGCCGCGCGCAGCGCCGCGAAGTCGTGCTCGTAGTGCGTGCAGCTGATGAGGTTCTGCGCGAACAGCGAGTCGTCGCGGGAACCGTCGTCCTCCGTCGGCATCCCGAAGTCGGCGGGGTTCGGCATGGGCATGTCGGCGAAGTCGGCGGGGATCTCGCCGCGCAGGCTGGTGATCGCGATGAACTTGGCCATCGCGGGGCCGAAACCGTCGCGCTCGTACGTGCCGCGGATGTCGGCCACGGCGGCCAGCGCCCGCTCCCGGTCGGGCAGGGCCTGGGCGGCCGGGGGCTCGTGCGCGACGAGCGTACGCACCTGCTCCGGATGCCTGGCCACCAGCGCCAGCCCGTTCACGGCGCCCCCGCTGCTGGCGAAGATGTCGACGGGCCCGCCGCCGAGTGCGGTGATCAGCCGGTGGAGGTCGTCGGCGTGCAGGTCGGGCGTCGACTCGGCGGCACCGTCGGTGCGCTCGCTGCGGCCGATCCCGCGCGGGTCGTAGGTCACCACCGTACGGTCCGCGAAGTGGCCGGCCAGGGTGGTGAACCCGGTGGCGTCCATCGGCGATCCGATCAGCAACAGGATCGGGCTCGCCTCGCCCTCGCGTACGTCGTAGTGGAGGGTGGCGCCGGGCACCTGGAGGGTGTGGGTCTTGGGCTCGGTCATCGGGGTTGCTCCTTTTTCGCGATTGTGAGGTAGACCAGCGGGAACGGCAAAACTCATCGCATCGGCGGCGCTCGTCGGAAACGGGTGGGGAAGAGCGCGGCGCCGATCGCCTCCAGGGGGGTGCGCCTCGCTATGATCCAGCTTTCAGACGATCTTGAGACGGGCCATCGTGGAACGTGGGCATATTAGGTAAGTCGGTACGGTATCTGCCTGAACCGACAGTTTTGGCATGGGTCCGCCGTGTTTGGAGCGGACCGCCGCTTTCTGTGGCTGCTCGGCGAGATCCACAAGCCCCCTTACGAGCCCGGCTTCCTGGTCGTCGGGTCGGGTTCACGGTGACGTGCGGGTACGACGAACGCGAGGAGAAAGCGGTATGCGCTGGTTGGATGTACGTCGGCACAGTCTGACCAAGAAGGGGGAGACGCGGGGCCGGGGTTCGCATCTGTCGGCGGAGGGCGTCGCGCTGGCCCGCCTCATCGGTTCCGGCTGCGGCCCCTACGGGCGCGTCGTCACCAGCACGTCGCCGAGAGCTGTCGAGACCGCCATCGCCATGGGGTTCGCGGTGGACGACGTCGTGGAGATGCCCTCCGGTTACGTGGACGGGGAGATCGCCAAGCATGCCCAATGGGGGTGGACCGAGCCGTACGGGCGGCTGGCGGAGATCGTCAGGCAGGGTCGCGCCGCGGCGGGCGTCGCCGGGAGCCACCGCGCGATCTGGGCGGGCACGCTCGGCGAGGTCGCCGAGGGCGGCGCGGCGCTGCTGGTCGGGCATGGGGGCGCGATCGAGCTGGCCTTGGTGGCCTGCCTTCCCGATGAGGCCCACGCCTTGTGGGGAGCGCCGTTCGCGCACGGCGACGGGGTGCGCCTCGGCTTCGCCGACGGCCGGTTCGTGAGCGTGGAGTTCAGGAGGGCGCCGAAACTGCCCGGGTGAGGACGTCGAGCAGGCCGGGGAACGCCTCGTCCATCTCGGTGCGGCGCAGTGAGTTCATCCGCGAGGTGCCGACGTAGTACTGCCGGATCAGGCCCGCCTCGCGCAGCACCTTGAAGTGGTGGGTGGCGGTGGACTTGCTGACCGGCATGTCGAACGCGCCGCACTTGAGGTCTTCGCCGGAGGTGACGAGCCGCGTGACGATGCTCCGGCGTACCGGATCGACGAGGGCCTCCAGCACCTGCTGGAGGTCGAACTGCGACACCTGCGGGTGCGGCGGCGTGCGTCCCATGGGCGCAATGGTACGGCACCCATCAAAGTTCCACGGGCGGCGACCGCCGGCCCATCACGACGGATCCGCCGCGACCGGACGCACCCAGATCATCGGTGTAGCCTGTCGCCGTGCCGAAGTCCCCCTATCCCACCAGCACCGACCTGCTGCTGCTCCACACCCTGCGGTTCGTCGGGTTCGCCGAGCTCGCCCGCGTGGCCGAGGCGACGGGCCTGCCCGAGGGCGACGTCGAGTCCGAGCTGATCGATCTCGCGGTGGCGGGGCTCGTCACGCGGATCCCCGGCGACTTCGGCGGCTGGGGCCTCACCGACGACGGCCGCGCCGCCGACGCCGAGCGGATCTCCGCCGAGCTCGACGCGGCCGGTGCCCGGCCCGCGGTGGCCAGGGCGTTCGACGACTTCCTCGACCTCAACCCGGAGCTGCTCGACCTCTGTACGGCCTGGCAGATGCGCTCGGTCGACGGGGTCACGGCCTTGAACGACCACGGCGACCCCGCCTACGACGCCCGGATCATCGACTGGCTCGGCGACTTCCACCAGCGGGCCGACGCCGTGTGCGCGGCCCTGTCGGCCGTGTTGAGCAGATACGCGCGCTTTCAGGCCCGGCTCGGCGGCGCGCTCGCGCGTGCCAGGGCGGGCAGCGTGGAGTACGTGACGGACAGCTTCGCGTCCTATCACACGGTGTGGTTCCAGCTTCACGAGGACCTGCTCGTCACCTTGGGCGATCCGCCTCACTGAGCTTCAAGGGCGGCCGAGGTCACCGCGTGGGCGGCGCCCCGGCCGCGGGCCATGGCGACGACCGCGCCGCCCCTGATTCGCGCCGCGACCTCGGTGGCGTCGTCAGGATCCGGGATCGCGAGGGCGGAGGCGACGGCCGCGCCCTCGTCGAGGACGAGACGCAGGGGCGGCCAGTCGTCCGGCGCGAACACCCGTCGCAGGCATTCGACGAGGTCGCCGACCCTGAGCCGGACCAGGCGCCCGATCTCGGCGGGATCGCCGCTCACCACGGCCACGGTGATCTGGTCGCCCGGCCGGGCGGCGCGGACGGCCTCTTCTGCCGCCTCCAGCCGTCCCGCGCCCAGCAGCACGATCACGCCGTCGGCGGCCAGGCCGGCCGGGCGGCCGGTGATCTGGTCGGTCAGGTCCGCGGGCGGATCCCAGGCGTCGTGGACGCGCCGCGCGGGGGAGACGAAAGGCAGGTGCGGCGCGTCCCAGACGTCGGCGAGGTCGAGCCCGGCCAGGTGCCCGCAGGCACGCGCCACGTCGAACGGGTCGCCGAACCCGGGCGCAGCGTCGGCCAGATGGCCGACCCCGTTCAGCAGCGTGAGCGCCAGCTCGGCCAGCCGCACCCGCCGCCCCCTGGCCGGTGCGCGTGACTCCAGCGCGAGCGCCAGCAGCAGCGCCTCCAGCCGGGTGACCTGCGCCAGCGCGCTACGACCCGGTTCGTCGTCGAACACCCCGGCGAGTGAGCGCAACTGCAGTTTCCCGCCGGCGGGCGTGTCGCCGGTCAGCGGCAGCCGTTCGAGCCAGACGCGCGCGAACGCCCCCATCGCCTCGGCCGGGCCCGGCGAGGAGGAGGCAGGGGCCGTGCCGGCGTGCTCGACCGCGTCGACCAGGACCGCCAGGTAGAGCGCGCGCTTGCTCGGGAAGTTCGAGTACACCGCGCCGCGGGTCAGCTCGGCGCGCTCGGCGATCCTGTCGACCTTGGCGTCGGCGTATCCGCTGTCGGCGAACTCCTGCCGCGCGGCGGCCAGCACGGCCGCGCGGGTGCGTTCCTGCTGCTGTGCCCTGGTCAGCCGGGCCATCCCCGCCACCTCCGATACCGTCAACACTCAGATGCCATTACCATCTGATAATAGCCGGTGTAAGAATGAGACATGATCGCCCGCTACGACGGCCAGGCCGAGTGGTACGACGACTACATCGGGTCCGGCTCGGCCGCCAACTTCGCCGACATCGCCGCCCTCCTCGGCCCCGGCGAGGGGCTCTGCCTCGACGTCGGCTGCGGCACGGGCCAGTACCTCGACGTCATCAGGTCCACCGGCCGCACCGTCGTCGGCCTCGACCGCTCTGCCGACCAGTTACGCCTGGCCCGAGGCAGGGACCACGCGCCGCTGCTCCAGGGCGACGCGACGACGCTCCCGTTCGCGGACGGCGTCTTCGGCACGGTCACCGCGCTGTGGGTCTCCACCGACATCGCCGACTTCGCCGGGCTGCTGAAGGAGGCCGCCAGGGTGCTGCGTCCCGGCGGGCTGCTGCTGTTCTACGGCGTCCACCCCTGCTTCAACGGCCCGCACATCGAGCCCCGCCAGGACGGAGCCCTGATCATCCATCCCACCTACCGGACGACCGGGTGGCACAAGCGCTCGCCGTGGTGGCGCGAGGGCGGGGTCCGCGACCGGGTCGGGATGAGCCACGTGCCGCTGCCCGACCTGATCAACGCGTTCGTCGACGCGGGCCTGAGCCTCGACCGGGTCTCCGAGCCGCGCGAGCACCCCATCCCCGTCGTCCTGGCGGTCAAGGCGTTCCGCCGCCCCTGAACTGCGACTGGGTGTCAGTTGATTCTTCCAGCGGATGGACGGCTGCGCATCAGACCGGCAACCTGCGCCCGGCGGAAAGTACCGCAGGATCGTCCCGCTGACCGTCGAGCCCGCGACGTGAGTGGTCGTCGCGGGCTCACGGGGCGGAGTGCACCAGTTCGGACACCGTGGGCGCGCGCATCATGTGCGGGTGCAGCACCTTGGCCCGTTGCTCCGGGATGCCGGCGACCAGCGCGGCCTCGACCAGCGCGCCGGTGACCCACTCCAGGTCGAGCGCCTGACCGTCGCCGCGTCGCAGCAGCGGCTCGCCGGCCGACCTGCTGCGGCACATCGCGCGCAGGAACGGGCGGGCCAGCGGCGGCACGGGGAAGGCGACGACGTCGCCCCGGCTGTCGCGCAGGGTGACGATGCCGCCGCCGGCCACGGCGTGCACGTCTTCGGCGGTCATGCCGGCCAGCGCGCTCACCGAGGCGCCGCAGGAGACCAGCAGCGCGACGGCCACGGCCTCCGTCGAGCGGCCGTCGGCGGCCAGGTGGGCCACGCCCTGGCGCAGCAGCCGGCGTTCCTGCCGGGTGAGCGGCCGCATGCCGTCGCCCGCGCGCCGGGGCCGCAGCGCGCCGCAGCGCCAGACGAAGGCGTAGAACGAGGCCAGCGCCGTACGCCTCCTGCCCACCGTCGCCTTCGCCAGTGGCCGCCCCGGCCTGCGCACGCCGACGGTCAGGCCGCCGGTGAGCGCGGCCTGGCAGTAGGCGTCGACGTGCGTGCCGGTGGCCGCGAGCGGTGCGACGTCGGGCTCTGCGACGGACAGCCAGCGCAGGAACGAGGCCATGGCCTGCAGACCGAGCTGCCGCGCGGCCGTGGAGGGCCGCTCGCGCAACCAGGCGTCCACCGCCCGCCTGGCCTGCGGGTCGAGGCCGTCGATCAGGTCCACGTCGGCACCGGGGACCTCGCCGCCGTCACCCGGGTTGCGGCGTGGCCGCAGGCCGGGGATCTGCCCGGCGCCGACCGGCACGTCCGTTAAGGCGTCGGCGCGGGCCGGGCTCACCACGGGACCGGTCCGACGAGTCGGGTCGGATCGCTGGCGAAGGCGTGGCGACGGCGGCGGCCGGTGCCTGGCAGACCACTCATTGGTAGATCATCTCACGTCAGCGGTGGTCGAGGAGGCGTCGGACGACTCGGCGGACGTCTTTCGCGAACCCGGCAACCGCCCACAAGCCACCCACTACTCTTGTCGGAACTTTGATCAACGACGACAAGGTGCCGCCACGTGGTTACGCATGAACAACTGGTCGAGGCGTTCGGCGAGGAAGCCGTGCTGCTGATGGACGTCGAGCCGCTGCGTGAGCTGGGGCTCTCGGAGGCGGACCTCAGGATCCTGACCGAGGTCGGGCTGCCGGTCCGCGCGGACCAGGCGTTCAACGCCTCCGTTCGGCAGGAGCCGCAGGCGGGCTCCGTCGTGGTGTTCCAGACGGGGGACGGGGACGTCGACGTCCTCATCCTCGGCGGCACCTACGGCGAGGGGAGCATGCGTTATTTCCTCGACGTCGGCGACGGTGTGGTCGGCCTGCTCTCGCTCGACGACCCGCCACAGGCCGAGGTGGTCAACGGCTCCCTGGAGACCTTCGTGGAGTTCCTGCTCAAGCTCAGGCTGCGGCAGCAGTCGCTGAGCGGCGCGAGCGCGGAGACGGGACGCGACCACACCGAGGAGTTGTGGCGGTCGTTGCGGGAGCTGGACCCGGCCGCCTTCCGCAACGCCGAGGCCTGGTGGGCGATGGTCATGGACACGTTGATGGACCGCGACGTCATCGCCGAGACGCGGGCGTTCCTCCAGCAGCGTAAGGCCGAGACCTTCCACACCCCGCCGCCGGATGAGCCCGCGGAGGAGCCCGCGCATTCGCATCGGGAGAGCTTCGAGCGGGTCTTCGACCGGCTGCGGGCGGAGGGCTGGAAGATCGTCGACAGCGAGCGCTTCGCCGCCGACACCGCCTCCGGCGGCCTGCTCAGCCCGCCCGACGACCTCGCCGACCACTTCGACCGGGACGGCAGGCTCACCAAGGACGTCAGCCTCGCCTGGCGCGGCGGGCTGCCGTCGAGGGTCCAGTCGGTGTTCGCGCGGGAGAGCCTCGTGGTTTCGGTGCCCGAGCAGGCGGAAGAGGACGACGACTCGCTCATGGACATGGACGCCGAAGAGCTGGCCAAGGCGTCAGAGGCGGCGATGGAGGCGCTGTTCGCCGCGGTCCACGGGCTCAACGAGCCCTCGACGGGGGTCGTGACCTGCCTGGCCGCCGAGCGTTCCTCCGACCTGTGCCGGATCGTCGCGGCCTTCGACCGGCTCGCCGAGCAGGGTTACGTGGCCGAGCCCGACCTGTGGCCGACCAGTTCGGGCGGCTGGGAGCACGTCTACGACATGACCAAGGACGGGGAGCCGGCCAAGGCCGTCTTCTGGACCACCCAGGACCACACGTCGTCCTTCGACGCCCGCGGCGACCTGGTCGAGGACCTGTGGCTGCAGTGGTCCGGCGACCGTGAAGTGATCGCGGACGCCCTGGCGGGCACGGGGCTGGAGATGAAGGCGCCCGCGAACGACGGGACCGCGTTCCTGCTTCGTCCGCGCCCGTGAGCCCGGTGTCCCTCGCCGGTCTGCCGTACCGGCGAGGGACACCGGCGCGCTACCGCACGCGGCAGGTGTTGCCCTGGATCACGCACGGGCCGAAGTACTCGTGGCAGTTCGAGTAGATCTGGTACCACTGGAACTTGTAGAACGAGCCGTCGAAACCGCAGTGCCGGCACTGCGAGAACGGCGGGCAGTACGGGCCCGCCTCGGCCGTCACCCTGGGCACCAGCCGCGTCAGGAGGCGGTCACCCAGCGATTCCATCAACTTGACCATGTATGGTCTCCTCTCTTTCTGTGTCCCGGGCCTGTCGCCGGGAGTTCGGTGGGTTCTCGGGACCACGACGTCCCTGGCGCAGCCGCGCGACCACGACGGCGATCACGCGTTCGGCGGGGAAGAAGCCGATCTGCCGGGAGTCGAAGCTGGCGGCGGCGTTGTCGCCGAGCAGCTCAACCTGGCCGGCGGGCACCCGTCCGGTGTCGCCCGCCGTCGCCGCCACGCGTTTGATCAGCAGCGTCGGCGGGCGCGCGGGCCAGGTGAGCGTGTCCCGGTCGGGGCTCTCGGCCACCACCACGCGGCCCGCCCGCAGCCCGAGGGCCGGGCGGCGGACGGCGAGCAGCGTGTCGCCGTCCCGGTAGGCGGGGCGCATGCTGTCGCCGCTGACGGTGACGACCAGGAGAAGGCGCCGGGCCAGCCAGGCGGCGGTCACGGCCGTTCCCGCGAGCACGCCGAGCGCAAGCCATCTCACGCCGGCGCCTCCGCGGTGCGGTAGCCACCCGCCTGGATCCGGAAGAGGCGGGCATAGTGCCCGTCGGCGGCCATCAGCTCGTCGTGGGAGCCCCGCTCCACGATGCGCCCCTCCGACAGCACGACGATCACATCGGCCTCGCGTACGGCCGACAACCGGTGGGAGATGAGCACCGAGGTACGCCCCGCGCGCAGCTCCCGCAGCCGCTGATGGATCTCGTGCTCGGCCTCGGCGTCCAGTCCGGAGCTGGGCTCGTCGAGGATCATGAGGTCGCGTTCGTGCCGCAGCAGCGCCCTGGCCAGGGCGATCCGCTGCCATTGCCCGCCGGAGAGCAGGACCCCGGTCTCCGGGTTCTCGCCGTCGCGCTGGTCGAGGAACGTCCTGGTCAGCAGCGTGTCGTAGCCCTTGGGCAGGCAGGCGAGCGTGTCGTGCAGCCGCACGGCCCGCGCCGCCGCCGTCAGCCGGGCCGGGTCGTCGAGGGCGGTCAGGTCGCCGAGGCCGATGTTCTCCCGCGCGGTCAGCTCGTAGTGCATGAAGTCCTGGAACACCGTGGCCAGGCGGCCTCGCAGCTCCTCGATCCGCAGGTCGCGGTAGTCGGCGCCGTCCCACGTCAGCGACCCCGAGCCGGGGTCGTAGAAGCGGCACAGCAGCTTGACCAGGGTGCTCTTGCCGGCGCCGTTGAGGCCGACGAGCGCCACGGTACGCCCGGCGGGGATGGTGAGATCGACGCCGCGCAGCACCCACGGTTTGTCCGGCCCGTACCTGAACCAGACGTCCCGCAGCTCGATGCCGGTCCGCAGCGCCGGCACGGCCTCGGCGCGCTCGGGCACGACGAGGTCGGGCGGGCTGGTGACGACCGCGCGGTAGTGGTCGTAGAGGAGCAGCCCCTGGTGGGCCAGCGCCATCGTGCGCACCAGCTCCGACAGCGCCGACTGGCAGCCGCCGACGGCCGCGACGAACACCGCGATGTCCCCGACGCCCAGCCGCCCCTGCCCGGCGGCGTGAATGGCCCAGACCAGCCCGGCCGCCACCACGACCGCGCCGAGCAGGGCGGGGACGCCCTGGACGCGCAGCTCCCGCAGGTCCAGCCGCCGGGTCGCGTCGTGCACCGAGGTCAGCTCGCCGAGCATCCGCCCGCGCAGGAACCGGCCGAGCCCGAACAGCCGCACCTCCTGCGCCGCGCGCAGGCCGCTGAGGAGCTCGGCGTAGAACGATTCGCGGCGGATCGACTGGATCGTGTTGCGGGCCAGCCTGGCCCGGGTCCTGCTGATCGTCAGCTCCGCCCACACCGCCGGCACGGCGGCCAGGGCCAGGACCGCGGCCATCCACGGTGCGATGGCGATCAGCGAGCCCGCGAACCCGACCATGGTGAACAGCGCCCGCGCGCACCCGAGCCCCGAGATGACCATCTGCGCCGGGGCCTGCCGCCCTGACTGCTCGGCGAGCTGCAGCCGGTCGCGGAATCCCGGGTCCTCGAACCTGGCCAGCCCCGGGAGGCGGTGCAGCGCGTCGTACAGGGCGGCCTGGGAGCGGAGGGTGACCGCGCGCAGCAGCTCGTTCTGGGCGTACTGCGCGATCTGCGGGAGCACGGCGATCACGAGGGTGGTCGCGGCGAGCCCGAGCGCGATGACGAGCAGCCCGCCATCGGCGGGCGTCCCGGTGAGCCGGTCGAAGGCGAGCTTGGTGAGCCAGGCGGTGGCCACCGGCGCGATGCCCGCCACCACCGCCCCGACGGCCTGGACGGCGACCATGCCCGGCGCCGCCCGCCAGGCCAGCACGGCGGCGCGACCCGCGTGGGCCACCAGGACACGCGCGGGCAGCTCCGCTGCGCTCACCCGATCTCCACGTCGTGGGCCAGCACCGTGCCGGCGTCGTCGATCCTGCAGGTGGCCGGATAACCCCGGACGTCGAAGGCCGTCGTCAGGCTCCCGCCGTGGCGCTCGGTGAACACCCTGGCCACGCGCCGCAGCGTCGTGATCATCTCCGCGGTCTCGCCCGGCTCTCCGACCACGACGGCGACCACGTTGTCGTGCCGTTCGGCCAGGCCGGTGAAGAACGGCAGCCGCTGCGCGCACGCCGGGCACGTCGTGGAGAAGAACCCGACCAGGCCCGCGCCGAGATCGGAGCGGGACAACTTCTCGCCGTCCACGTCCGTGGCCGTGAACTCGGCCGGGGCCTGGCCCACGGCCAGCAGGACCGGTTCGAGGGCCGGACGGCCGTTCCCCGCGCCCGCGATGAGCTCCTCGTGCGAGCGGAGCCGGCGGATCACCGCGAGGGTGAGCGCCAGGTTGAGCAGCGACACGCACCCGACCAGGATCAGGGCCGCCACGACGAACTGCATGGATCTCCTAATTGAGGGTGGAGGCCGGACAGGTCAGGGGGCCCGCCGGGCTCCGGGCGGGCGGCCGAACAGGGCCACGATGTCCTCGAAGCGCAACACGAGCGCCGCGCACACCAGGGCCGCCACACCCGCGACCCCGGCCCCGGCCCAGTCGTCCGTGGCGGGGCGGCCGAACAGCCCGGCGATCGCCACGCCCGCCAGCAGCGCGTTGCGCACGGCGTGCGGCGTCCCCAGCGGCGGGCCGCCTGCCGTACCCGGGCCGAAACAGGTGCACGGGACCGCGAGCCCGCGCCGCCGCGTCACCATCGCGACCACGGCGAACACCGCGAGCACCCCCGCCGCGAGCGCGAGCCCGCCGGTGTACCACGGGGTGACCAGCAGCCCCGCGACGACGATCTCCACGCCGATGACGCCCGCGGCCACGGCCCGCGCCCAGCGCGCGGGGACGAGCCGCAACGCGCGGACCGACCCTTCGAAGCCCGGGAACGCGCCGGCCACCTTGGCGAGCGAGGAGGCCGCGAAGACGACCACGAGCAGCACGGGCGGGAACACCCGCAAGAAGTCACCCATGGTCATCCCCCGATCGCCGACCGACGTCAACCCACCCTGCCCCCGCCCGTTGGCGTCCCCTTGGTCTTTTGGTGGCCCCCCTGGCCCCGGCGGCCGGCGGGGGCGACGGAGGAGATCCGGTCGGCCAGTTCGGCCAGGTGCGCCAGCGACGACGGCGCCGCGGCGTCCGGCATCGCGACGATGACGTGGTCGATGCCCTGGGCGGCCAGCTCGCCGCAGATCCTGGCGCTCTCCTCGACGCTCTGCCCGTCGGGGACGCGCAGGTGGAGGGTCTTCTCGATCTCCTCGTAGGGCCGCCCCAGCCGCTCGCAGTGGGCGCGCAGCACGCCGAGCTTGCGGGGGACGTCGGCGCCGTGCAGCAGGTTGCAGGCGTCGGCGTACTCGGCGACGAGCCGCAGGGTCCGCCGCTCGCCGCTGCCGCCGATGAGGACCCGAGGGCGGGCCTGCGGCGCGTTGAGCGTACGCGCCAGCCGGTAGTGGCGGCCTTCGTAGGGTTGGTCGGTGTCGCTCCACATCTGCCGGGCGATCCGCAGCGTCTCCTCCAGTCGCTCGAACCGCTCGCCCAGGGGCGGGAAGGGCAGGCCGAGTCCCCGGGCCTCGTCCTCGTACCAGCCGGCGCCGATGCCGAGCACGGCCCGGCCGCCGGAGAGCGCGTCCAGGGTGCTGACCTGCTTGATCAGCAGGCCGGGCGCGCGATAGGGGACGCCGGTGACCAGGGCGCCCAGCGTGAGGCGGCTGGTCAGGGCGGCGGCGTAGGACAGCGCCCCGTACGCCTCCAGCATCGGATCCTCGACGGAGCCGAAGTTCGGGATCTGGAAGAAGTGGTCCATCACCCAGAGGCTGTGCAGGCCGGCCTCGTCGGCGCCCCTGGCGACGGCGGCGAACCGCTCGGCGATGGCGGCGTCGCCACCGGGCCAGGTGAAGCGAGGGCAGGTGAGACCGAGTTTCATGGGGCTCCTTGGCTGATTTCGGGCATGAAAAAACCCTCTCGGCCGCTTGGGCGCCGAGAGGGCTCTGAATTCCGGGAAAAATTATCTCATGTCACGCGCAGCTCCCTGCGCAGCTCGTGGGCCCGGTTGAAGTAGTGCGAGGCCAGCGCGGTCCGCCCCGAGGAGCGGTAGAGCTCTCCGAGCGTCTGGAACGTGCCCGCCTCCCCGCTCCTGTCGCCGAGCTGCTGGAAGATCGCCAGCGACCGCTGGAGCTGGTCGGAGCCATGAGACCGGTCACCTCTGGCCGCTTGGAGGCCGCCCAGGTTCTGCAACGCGTACGCCCCGCAGTGCCGGTCGCCGAGCGTCTCGAAGATGTCCAGCGCCCGCCCCTGGCAGCGCATCGCCTCGTCGGACTCGGCCATCACCTCGTGCATGCGGCCGAGCTGCATGGACACGCAGCCCTCCCGGTGCGCGTCGCCCTGCTCCTTGGCCAGGCGCAGCGCCTCGCCGAGCCAGTGGGAGGCCTGGTTCACGTTCCGCAGCGACAGGTAGACGCGGCCGATGGCCTGCCGCGCGTACGCCTCGCCGCCGTGGTCGTCGACGGCCAGGAACATGGCCAGCGCGTGGCGGAAGTACCCCAGCGCCCGCAGATGCCGTCCGGAGAACTGCTCGACCGCGCCGAGCCCGCAGATCGAGACCGCCTCGCCCCGCGTGTCGCCCAGCTCGCGGAAGATCGCCCGCGAGCGCCGCAGCATGTCGTCGGCCTCGGTGTAGCGGTCCTGGTAGAGGCAGACCTGGCCGAGGCCGCGCAGCATGGCGGCCTCGCCGCGCCGGTCGCCGGCCGCGCGGGCGCCCTCCAGCGCGAGGCTGTGGGTGAGCTGCCACTCCTCGAAGCGGCAGTGCAGGTCGAAGTAGGGGACCAGGGCCGCGGCCAGACCCCACGCCGATGAGGCCAGCCCGGAGCCGGCGGCCAGGCGGACGGCCTCCACCAGGGTCTCCCGCTCGGCCTCGAACCACGACACCGGGTCGGCGCTGACCCGCCCGAGCGTCTCGCGGGGCGGGCTCCAGCGGGCGGTCTCCTCGGAGGCCAGACTGAAGACCGTCGTCGGCAGGCGCGAGCGCGCGTGCTCCGCGGCGGCCGTCCAGCCGCCGAGCACCCGGGCCAGCGCCAGGCGCTCGTCCGCGCCGCCCGCCTTCTCCTTGGCGTCGCAGCGCAGCAGGTCGGGCAGCCGGTAGCGGGGCTGACCGAGGGGGTCGGTGCCGACCAGGCGCAGGAGGTTCGCATCGACGAGGGTGTCGACGACAGACTCGCCGCAGTCGCGGTCGAGCACGGCTCCGGCCACCCAGGCGGGCAGGGACGCCGGGCCGAGCAGGCCAAGGGCGCGGAAGGTGGTGGCGGCGTCGCCGGGAAGCTGGCGGTAGCTGCGTTCGAACGAGCCGCGTACCTCCAGGTCGCCCGCGCGCAGCTCGTCGAGCCGGGTGGACTCGTCGGCCAGGCGCTGCTGGAGCACGCTCAGTGCCCAGCCGGGGCGTGCGACCAGCCGGGCGCCGGCCACCCTGATGGCCAGCGGCAGGTGGCCGCAGGCCTCCAGGATCGCCAGCGCGGCCTCGGGCTCGCCCGCCAGGCGCTCCGCGCCCACGATCCGGCCCAGGAGCTGCTCGGACTCGGCAGGGGGCAGAGTGTCGACTTCGAGCAGCAGCGCCCCGGGGATGCCCGTGATGCGGCGCCTGCTCGTCACGAGGACCGCGCAGCCGTTGCCGGGGAGCAGGGCCCGCACCTGTGCGGCGTCGGCCGCGTCGTCGAGGAAGACGAGCATGGGACGCTCGGCGAGCAGCGAGCGGTAGAGCGTGGCCCGCTCGTGCGCGGTCGGCGGCAGCGCCGCCTCGCCGACGCCCAGCGCGCGCAGCGCCTCCGCCAGCAGCTCGGAGGGGTCGGCCGGCTTGGCGTCGGTGCCGCCCAGGCACAGGTGGAGCTGTCCCGCGGGGTAGCCGGCCCGAACGGCGTGCGCGCAGTGGACGGCCAGGGCGGACTTGCCGACGCCCGGCGGCCCGACCACGACGGCGATCGACGGCGGCCCGTCAGGCTCCTGGGCCGACAGCGCGCGGGTGAGCGCGGCGACGGCCTCGGCCCTGCCGGTGAAGTCGGGCACGTCGGCGGGCAGTTGCTGCGGGGCGGGCAGGCTCAGGGCCGTCGCGGGGTCGTCCTGAGGGTGCGGCGGCGGGGGATCGCCCGCCAGCACGGAGGCGTGCGCGTCGCGGAGATCCTGGCCCGGTTCGATGCCGAGGTCGTCGATCAGTTGTTTCCTGATCGTGGTGTAGGCGTGCAGGGCCTCGGCCCGCCTGCCGCCGTGGTGCAGGGCGAGGATGAGCTGCTGCCACAGGTCCTCGCGGTAGGGGTGTTCGCCGATCAGTTCGCGCAGGTCGTCGATGGCCGACGCGTACTCGCCGCCGGCGAGCTTCATCGCGACCACCTCCTCGGCCGCGCCGAACCTGGCCTGGGTGATCGCGCGCAGCCGTCCGTCCCATAACGGGCTGGCCGGCAGGTCGTTCAGGGGGTTGCCGCGCCACAGCGCGAGTGCTCTGGGTAACAGGCCGGACGCGTCCTCGGCACCGCCGCGGGCCCTGGCCACCAGGTCCTCGAACAGCAGTACGTCGAGCTGTTCTTTTTCGACCTCGATGGCGTACCCCGAGGGGTGGGCCACGATACCGGCGCCTGCCGTGCCGAGGACGCCGCGTAACGAGCTGACGTAGGTGCGCAGGTTGGCCAGGGCCGACGACGGCGGGTTCCTGGGCCACAACACCTCGACGAGCGCGTCCGAGCCGACCATCTGGTTGGCCTCGAGCAACAGCGAGGCCAGTAACAGCCGCGGCTTGTTGCCCGCGATGCGCAGGATCCGGTCCGACGACCGGACCTGTAAGGGCCCTAGAACACCAAAGTTGGGCTGATCAACCACTATGACCGCACCTACTCCTTAATGGGAGGCATTGCAACCATTTGTCGGGTTGTCTGTACGAGCTGGCTGAGCCTTTATACCGATTTTGGATGTTCTTTGTACGCCGTACCCGCAATCTTGAGCCCCAGCGATTGATCCACTAGTCAGTCCTGAAGGGACCCATATGAGACCCAGCAGCATCCTCACGGTGGGGTTCGTCCTGCTCTGTGGCCTCGCGACGAGCCAGGCGGCCATCGCCGCCCCGAGCCCGACGCCGACCGCGAGCGCCCCCGTCACGCCGACGCCGACCCCGACGGGCACGCAGGACAACAACGACCCGCCGGACGAGGTCAAGGCTCCGCCGGTCTCGACCCTGGCCGCCCCGAGCCTCCAGATGCCCTTCCCGTGCAACCAGAGCTGGACGGGCAACTCCAGCAACAGCAGCGCGCACCGGTCCTACGAGCTCGACTGGAACCGGGGCAACACCGCCGACGCCGACCGCGGTGACACCGTCGTCGCCGCCGCGGCGGGGACCGTGGTCATCTCCTCCCACCAGGGTTCCGTGAACGGCTTCGGCAACCTGGTCAAGATCGACCACGGTGGCGGCTGGACGACGTTCTACGCGCACCTGACCGTGCGTTCCGTGGCCGTCGGCGCCAAGGTCACCCAGGGCCAGAAGATCGGCACGGTCGGCAACACCAGCAAGCCGGGCAACAACATCAGCCCCCACCTGCACTTCGAACTGCGCCAGGGCAGCAGCTACCCGAGCAACCTGCGCAAGGCCGCCTTCAACGGCAAGACGTTCGGCTACCCGAACCAGACGCTGACCTCCAAGAACAAGTGCGGCGGCGGCGGAACCCCGACCAACCCGCACACGGCCCAGTCGGTCTGCGGCAGCGGGTTCAAGGTGATCAACTCGGCCGCGCTCGGCACGGCCGGCAACGTCTATCTGCTCTACAACTCCGCCAACGGCAACAACTGCGTGGCGACGATCAAGAAGACGAACCTGGGCAAGGCCACCGCGACCAGCGCCTATCTGGAGGTCAAGGGCAAGCCCCGGACGACCGACAGCGGCAGTTTCACCTACTACGCGGGTCCGGTCAAGGCCGCCGCGGCCGACAAGTGCGTCAAGTGGGGCGGCAAGATCGGGTCGTCCGCCCACGACAGCGCGTTCGAGCACTGCAGCTGAAACGTCCTGAGGAGAAATCTGTGCAAGCCCGAATCCGCCGCGGCTCGGTCGCGCTGCTGATCCCCCTCGCCTTGCTGGCGGGACAGCAGCCGGCCGGGGCGGCGACCGCCGACGACCCGATGACGGGCGCCTTCGCCCGTGCGGCGGCCACCTACGAGGTGCCGCGTGACCTGCTGGTGTCGCTCGCCTACGCCGAGACGCACCTGGACGGGCACGACGGCGAGCCCAGCGCGAGCGGCGGCTACGGAGTGATGCATCTGGTCGCCTCCCGCACGCTCGACCGCGCGGCCACCATCACCAAGCAGCCGGCCTCGACGCTGAAGTCGGACGACGCGGCCAACATCACCGGCGGCGCCGCCGTGCTGCGCGCCTACGCCGACGAACTCGGGCTGGACGCCACCGCCCGCAAGGACGCGGCCCAGTGGTACGAGGCGATCGCCAAGTACGGCAACGCCTCCTCCGCGGACGTGGCCAGGCTCTACGCCGACACGGTCTATGACCTGATGGCCAAGGGCATCAAGGCCACCACGCCCGCCGGCGAGACGGTCACGGTCCCGGCCCGCGCGGTCGAGCCGGACCGCGGCCCGTACGCCAAGGCGAAGGACCTGGACAACCCGAACACCTTCGCCGCGAACACCGACTACCCGACGGCCGCGTGGGTGCCCGCCCACAGCAGCAACTACGCCGTCTCCAACCGCCCGACCGGCGACAAGATCGACCGCATCGTGATCCACGTCGCCCAGGGCTCCTACGCCGGGACGATCTCCTGGTTCCAGAACGGGCCGCGTGCGAACCCGACCTCGGCCCACTACGTCGTGCGCTCCTCCGACGGCGCCGTCACCCAGACGGTCAGGGAGAAGAACAGGGCCTTCCACGCCGGTAACTACAACCGGCGCTCGGTCGGGATCGAGCACGAGGGCTACGTCGACAACGCCACGTGGTTCACCGACACGATGTACCGCTCCTCGGCCGCGCTGACCCGCAACATCGCCGACCGGTACGGCATCCCCAAGGACCGCACCCACATCGTCGGCCACAGCCAGGTCCCCGGCGCCACCCACACGGACCCGGGCAGCAACTGGAACTGGACCAAGTACATGCAGTACGTCACCGGTGGCGGCGGAACCCCGACCAACCCGCACACGGCCCAGTCGGTCTGCGGCAGCGGGTTCAAGGTGATCAACTCGGCCGCGCTCGGTACGGCCGGCAACGTCTATCTGCTCTACAACTCCGCCAACGGTAACAACTGCGTGGCGACGATCAAGAAGACGAACCTGGGCAAGGCCACCGCGACCAGCGCCTATCTGGAGGTCAAGGGCAAGCCCCGGGCGACCGACAGTGGGAATTTCACGTACTACGCGGGTCCGGTGAAGGCGGCCGCGGCCGACAAGTGCGTCAAGTGGGGCGGCAAGATCGGGTCGTCCGCCCACGACAGCGAGTTCGAGCACTGTAGCTGACCCTCTTTAGAAACGGCCCGCCGGTCCTTCCCGGCGGGCCTCCTCGTGTGTCACGTGGCGCGCAAGCTCCAGGACGGGGCATGCGGAGCCGTCAGACGGCGAAGAGCAGGGCGGCGCTGATCAGCAGGGCCACGGCGGTCGCGAAGTGTATGCCGAACGCGACCGCCTTCGTGCCACCGTTGCGCAGCACGATCAGGGTGTCGCCGAGCGGTATCAGAGCGGCGATCAGCATGAACCAGGCTTCGGCCGCGGGCCCGGCGAAGGCCAGCAGGGCCAGGCCGAGCAGGCCGTAGGTGCCGTCGCGCAGCCCCTTGATCGTCAGGTAGGCACCATCGCCGTTCTCCTTGGCGGGGACGCCGTAACCGGCCGCGGCGGCGCGCGGCAGAGAACGCGAGCGTGCCGAGCGGGAGAAACTGATCGTCACCGCGGCCCGGGAACTGGCCGAGGCCGAGGGCTGGGAGGCCGTGACGACGCGGCGGCTGGCGGAGGCGGTCGAGTACAGCCAGCCGGTGCTCTACCGAAATGTGGGCCAGTGCTCCCGCCTTCAGGCGGATGGTGTAGGCCCGCGCCCGAGTCCTCTCAAGGGTGCGAGCGTGCAGTGACCGGAACTGTTTGCGACGTCTCAACCACGTACGGTAAGGTTTCCGTGATCGAAGTGGCAAGCGACAACCAAGCTGGCCGTGAGATCACTTCCTGGATTCATCGGTACGACGAGGCCGCCGGACGGGCGGTGACAGGACGTGGAGACTTGCCGGTGGGCGGGTCAGTGAAGCGTCAAGCATCCTGTTCCACAGCTCGTGCTGCTTCGCGGCATGAGCTGCTGCGTAAGCAGCACGGGAATCCTTGCCTCTTCAGGGCAAGGAGCACGTCAAAGCCATTTCAAGGGCAAAGACGCGATCATGAGGGTCGTGGCCATCGAGGGCTTCGACGAACTGGCCGAGGCCGTCCGCCCGCACGCGCGCGGCGACGACCTCGGCCTGCTGACGGAGACGTACTGGGCGGCCCTGCACGGCCTGGTGACCCTGACGCGCGGCGGCAGGCTCCCGCGCGAGCAGCACGACCGCAGGCTCGCGCTGCTGCTGGCGCGCTTCACGGGGTAGCGGCCGGGTGCCGGGACGACGGATTCCGTGTTCTCTCCGGCACGCCACGTAGCAGTTTCACACTGAAAGGCCGAAGCGTCAGACGTTCATCGAAATATCGGGATTGTCGCGCATTTATGCCCTTAGTTCGAGAAATAAGGCTTTGCTCCTGGCTGGGAGAACATCCGGGGGGCCACCGCTAGCGTGGAGAACGTCCACAGCGCCCTCACGGTCCGATTCCGAGAGCGCTGAATCCCGGGAACGCCGTGCACGGCGCTACGGCCAGTCCCAGGCCGCGAGCCTGGGACTTCTCCTTCCACTCAGGAGCGATCCATGCTGAAACGACTTCTCGTCGCCGGCGCCATGGCCGCATCCACGCTCGTCATCAGCAGTCCGATCACCTCACAGCCCGCCAACGCCACCACCGACTCCCCGTGCACGGCCATCGCGCAGACCGCCGTGACGACCAGCGGCGCCGCGGCGAAGTGCCGCTGGCAGCAGCGCAAGGGCAAGTACTGCAAGTACTGCTACAGGCAGGGGCAGTGGCGGCAGGAGTCCTGCAAGAACATGAAGACGAAGCCCGAGCACATGAAGAGCGAGTACAAGAAGCGCGAGCACATGAAGAGCGAGTACAAAAAGCCCGAGCACATGAAGAGCGAGTACAAGGAGAAGACCGAGCACAAGAAGCCGCAGAGCCACATGTAACCGATGCGGCAGCACGCAAGGCGCCCCGCGAGGATCCCTCCCGCGGGGCGCCTCCGCGCGTCGGCCGGGTCAGGCGGGGATGGGCACCGGGGACCAGAGGCCGTCGATCTCGCGCCGCGCCGCAGCCAAGCTCTCGGTGGCCAGCGGGATCAGCTCCGCCATCTGGGGCGTCACCTTGGCCAGCGTCAGTTCGGCCGTGATGAACCGCGGCTCCAGCCCCGTCATGGCCAGCCCGTGCGGCAGCCACGGGGCGGCGTGGTCCCACCCCTCGCGGGGCGTGCCCTCGCCGTACCCGCCGCCCCGGCTGGCCAGCACGATGAACTCGCGGTCGGTCAGGAGCCCCGCGCCGGTCCCGGGGTCGTACGACAGCCCGGGGGCGATGAGGTGGTCCACCCAGGACTTGACGCTGCTGGGCGCGCCGAAGTTGTACAGCGGCAGCCCCAGCAGGATCGTGTCGGCCCGCTTGACCTCGTCGACCACCTGCTCGGCCAGCGCCCACGTCTCGGCCTGGGCGGAGGTGCGCTGCTCGGGCGGCAGCTTGCGCGCCAGCCAGCTCTCGTGGTCCAGGTGCGGCAGGGGAGAGGCGCCCAGGTCGCGGTAGGTGACCGTGCCGCCGGGGTGCGCGGCCTGCCAGGCGGCGGCCGCCTGGGAGCTGAGGATGCGGCTGGTGGAGTGGTCGCCCTGGATGCTCGAGTCGATGTGCAAGAGATGCGGCATATCGTTCTCCGTAGACAAATCGTTTGTGTTGCATCAATGATTAATGCTCGACCGATGATCCTGTCAAGCCGGTAGACTCCTGGCATGAGCGTCACCGACCGGACGGTCCACCGCTGCGGCCCGCTGCTCGACCATCTCGGCCGCCTGACGCGTCTGCGTGGCGAGTCCGTGCTGGCGCCACTCGGCCTGCGTCCGCGCCATCTCGTCGCGTTGACCGTGCTGCGCGACACCGGCTGCTCCACCCAGCAGGCGCTGGCCGCCAGCCTGGCCATGGACGGCACGAACGTCGTCGGGCTGCTCAACGACCTCGAAGGCGACAACCTGATCGAGCGGCGGCGCTCGCCGGAAGACCGCCGCCGTCACGTCGTGGAGCTCACGGAGGCCGGCCTCGAACGCCTGGCCAAGGCCGAGCTCGCCCTGGCGGCCGTGGAGGACGAAGTGCTCGCCAAGCTCGACCCGGAGCAGCGCAAGACGCTCTACGAACTGCTCCACCTGGCGGCCAGCAACCACACGGTCGACTGCACGACCGCCGCCGCCGACTGCTGACGGCTCCGCCCCCGATCATGGCAAGATGGCGGCCCATGACCGAGCCCGACTACCTCACCACGACCCGCGCCGACTACGACGGCGGAGCTGCCCGCACCGAGCCCGACCACCTCACTACAACCCGCGCCGACTACGACGGCGGAGCTGCCCTCTACACCGAGTTCATCGGCGAAGCCTTCCTCGCCAGCCCGCTCCACATCGCGATGTTCCCCGTCTTCGCCGAACTGGTACGGGCGAGCGGCGGCGGACTCGTGGCCGACGTCGGGTGCGGCCCCGGCCACGTCACCGCCCACCTGCACGGCCTGGGCGTGACGGCCTTCGGCATGGACCTGTCGCCGGAGATGATCAAGATCGCCCGTGCCGCCCACCCCGAGCTCCGCTTCGAGGTGGGGCTGATGAGCGCTATGGAGGTCGAGGACGGCTCCCTGGCCGGGGTCCTGTCCAACTACTCGATCATCCACACCCCGCCGGAACGGCTCCCCGAGACGTTCGCCGAGTTCCGCCGCGTGCTCGCGCCCGGCGGTCACGCGCTGGTCGCCTTCCAGGCCCACGACCATCCGAGCGAGGTGGCCGAGGCGTTCGACCACAAGATGTCGCCCGCCTACCGCTACTCACCCGACCGCGTGGCCGGCATGCTGCTCGACGCCGGGCTCGTCGAGGTGGCCCGGCTGGTCGTGGCCCCTGGCGAGGACCCGAACCGCGGGTTCCCGCAGGCGCACCTGCTCACCCGCCGCGTCACGACCACCTGACCGGTCGCGGAAGCACGGCTGGGCGCGGGCGCGCCCAGCCGCAGTTCGAGCACAATGGGGCCCATGAACGACTGGTTCACTGGGCGGACAATGCCGAGCTGACCAAGCGTTATTTCCGGGAGGTGCCCGGCGCCCGCAGAACCCATGTCCACGTGCGCGAACACGGCAGCTTCTCGCAGCAGGTGCCGTTGCTGACGCGTGACTACCTGCGGGCCCATCCCGATGTGGCGGCGGAGTTCGCGGAGGTGAAGCGGCGGTGCGCGCGGGAGTTCCGCGACGAGCGGCAGAAGTACGTCGCGGCCAAGGAGCCGTACGTGTGGGACATCCTGCGACGCGCCGACGCGTGGGCCCAGCGGGTCGGGTGGAGGCCGGGCCCGAGCGACGCGTGACAGGCGATGAACGTTCTGTCGTCCTCCTTCAGGCGCTCGACCGCCTCGGTTCGGGCGCGCGCCGTCGCATTGTTGCCACGAAACATTTTCATAAATGCCATAAATATCCGCATTGGTGGTGTCTTTCTACGCCCTAGCCGTACAAAAACGTAACGGCAGTAACTTCGGCGCGCTTCATTCCCCCTACGCTGTCCCCGTTCCACTGACGGCGAGGGAGGTCACGTGCTCGGACTCGACACCTGCGTGGCGGAGGTCATGTCCATCCCGGGGGCGCTGGACGCCATGCTGGTCGACCACACCAGCGGCATGGCGGTGGCCGTCAGCGGCGCCTCCGGGGCGGACGCCGCCCGGTCGGCCGCCGCCCTGACGGAGACGCTGCGCGCCACGACCGACGGTCTCGCCCGCGCCTGCCCCGGCGAGGTCGTGCGCATCGACGACATGCTCGTCACCACGGACAAGGGCCACCATCTGCTCAGGCCGTTGGAGACGGTCTTCGACGGGCCGCTGGTCATCTATCTCCGCCTTGACCTGGAACGATCCAACCTGGCCCTGGCCCGCCACCGCCTGCGCTCGATCTCCAGCCAGTTGACGACGTGAACCATGGCCACGCTCGACGCACTCCTGGCCGGGCTCGCGCGCGAGCGCTCCACGGGCGCGCTCCGGCTCGGCAGGAACGGCACGATCTTCCTGTCCGACGGGCGCGTGACGTACATGGAGTGCGCCCAGACGCCGAATGTCGAGCGGATGCTCACCGCCAGGGGCCGGATGACGGAGGCGGCGCTGCGCGGGCTCCAGGCCGACGGCGGCTGCGAGCGGCTCCTCGCCGAGGGGGCCGTCACGCGCGGCGAACTGCAGTACGCGGTGCTGGGCGTGGTCCTGGACGCGGCCTTCTTCCTGCTGCCGACCGGCGGAACACGGCCCAAGTTCCGCCCGGGGGAGCGGCACTGGCTGGGCGGGCAGTGGTTCTTCGACGTGGCGGGGCTGGTACGCGAGTGCGCGCGGCGGCGGGCGTGCCTCGCCGAGACCTGGCCGTCCGCGGACGTGGACATGCTGCCGGTGCGGCCCATGCCGTGGCTGCCAGGACACGCGGTGACGCTGACCCGGGTCCAGTGGGAAGTGGTCGTCGGGGCCGACCACAAGGCCACACCGCTGGAGCTGGCCAAGCAGATCGGCCGGTCGGGCTACTCGGTCCTGCTGGCGGTCCGGCAACTGGCGGCCGCGGGCCTGCTCGCCGCGCCCGACCCGGGTCGTGCCACGTCAGCGGAGAAGGGCCCGGCGCCCTCCACGGAGCCCGAAGCCGGGCGGCTGCCGAAGCGCGCCCGGCACCCCTACGCGCGGCCGCCCCACGACCCCGGGGCGGCGGCCCAGCCGCTCGGTCCGCCCGTCACGGGAGATCCGACCGATCTGGCGCTGCTGATGCGGCTGAAGAAGGCGCTTGAGGAGTTGTCGTGAGGTTCCGGGTGCGCAGGAGGAGGCCACCGGTGGAGTTGCGGGAACAGGTTCTGGAGGAAATGGCGCTCCTGCGCGAGCGCACGCCGGACGTGAACGGCAGCGTCGCCTGCACCGTGGACGGCCTGCAGATCGCCTGCGACCTCGAGGGAGACCGAGGCGAGCAGGCCGCGGCGCTGTCGGCGGCGCTGCTCGCGATGAGCAGGCGGATGCTGACCATGACCGGCAGGGGAGCGCTGGAAGAGACGCTCATCTCGGGCACCGCCGGTTTCGTGGCCTTCTACGCCGCCGGCCCCACCATCGTCCTCACAGTCCTGGCAGGTCCCGGCGCGAACGTCGGGCTGCTGCGGCTGGAGGGCAGGAAGACGGCTGCCGGAGTGGCCGCCGTCGCAGCGCGCAAGCACTGAACCATCCCCTGGCAGAAAAGGGCAGAAAGGGAGAAAGCAATGGCCAGCATGGACGTCTCTCTCAAGGAGATGATGACGATCGACGGCTCGATCGGAGCGGCGATCGTCGACCACGGCAGCGGCATGGCGCTGGGCGTACTCGGCGGTTCCAAGGAGATGGATCTGCAGATCGCCGCCGCGGGCAACACCGAGGTGGTCAAGGCCAAGCTCCGCACGATGGACTCGCTCGGCATCAAGGACAGCATCGAGGACATCCTCATCACGCTGGGCGGCCAATACCACATCATCCGGCCGATCACCGGGCGCGGGGGCAAGGGGCTCTTCCTCTACCTGGCGCTCGACCGGGGGCGCGCCAACCTGGCCCTGGCCCGCCACCAGCTTCGGGCCATCGAGGAGAAGCTCGAGGTCTGATCCGGAGCCGTGCGTGGCCCGTGCGGGCGCGGCCACGGGTCACGCACGCATCACACGAGGGGGGTGGCGCGCATGCCGACGTACACGCACTTCGTGCCGGTCGACAGCGTGGAGAAGACGACGGGCATGTAGTCCTCGCTGAAGGACGGCCCCGCTCCGGCGGCGGCGAACACGCCCGGCGACACCGGCGTCAGCTCCATGTCCAGGGGCGGCGACAGGTCCTTCATGCCGTCCACGAACTCGTAGCGCATCCGCCCGTCGCCGGTGACGGTGATCACGACACCTTCGCGCTTGTACACGCCCGCGTACGGCGTGAGGTCGACGGTGATCGGCTGGGCCGGCGGGCCGAACGGGGCGGGCATCGTCACCCCGGCGAGCTCGCCGAGCAGCTCGCGGAACAGGTCGGCGTACAGCAGGCGGGCGCTGCCGCCGTTGGTGAGCAGGACGAGGGCGAGGTTCGCCTGGGGGACGACCCGCAGGTAGGCGTACTGGCCGATGGAGGCGCCGTCGTGGCCGTAGCCGGCGACGCCGTCCCAGTCGTACAGGGTCCAGCCCAGGCCCCAGCCGTCGGCGGAGACGGTCCACTTGTCGGGGACGTCGACCTCCCTGTGCTGCATGGCGGCGACCGCGGCGGCGGACAGGACGCGGGTGCCGTCGGGGGCGGTGCCGCCGTCCAGGTGCATGCGGGCCAAGCGGGCCACGTCCCCGGCGGAGATGAGGACCCGGCCGTACGGTCCGGCCGAGCGCGGCATCAGGTCCCAGGCCGGGGCCGGATCGGGGTCGGCGCCGCCCTCGCCCAGGTGGCTCATGGCGACACGGAAGCGCAGCGCCTCCTCCGGCAGCGTCATCGAGTGTTCCAGGCCGAGCGGGGTGAAGAGCAGGTCTTTGAGCGCCTGGTCCCAGGTGGTGCCGGTCAGGACCTCGACGAGGCGGCCCAGGACGACGTAGCCGAGGCTGCCGTACGAGACCGCGGTGCCCGGCGGACAGTCCAGGGCGACGTTTCTGGCGGCTTCGACGTATTTGGCCAGGCAGTCGTCGCCTCGGCCCGAGTCGTGGGTGAAGTCGTTGGTGACGCCGCCGGTGTGGGACAACAACTGGCGGGGGGTGATCGTCCTGGTCGCCTCGGGGTCCGGCGTGGCGAACTCGGGCAGCACGTCCACCACCGGCGCGTCCAGGTCCAGCCGGCCCTCGTCGGCCAGGCGCATGATGAGCGTGGCGGTGTAGACCTTGGCGATCGAGCCCGACTGGAAGATCGAGTCCGTGGTCACCTCGACTCCGGTGCCGCGGTGCAGCACGCCGCCGGCCAGCTCGTGCAGGTGGCCGTCGGCCAGCACCGCCAGCGACGCGCCGGGCACGTGGTGGGCGGCGCGCAGCTCGTCCAGGCGGGCCTGCCAGCGGTCGCGGTCGAAGCTCCGGCCGGCCGAGTCCAGGGCTCCCCAGTTGCCGTCGGTGTCCCACGTGAAGGTGCCGGACATGATCGTTCTCCTTAGAGGCAAGGTTCCTGCGTGTACGGTGTTCCTTTGCTGCGAACACTGTGCGCATCAGCGTACATGATTTGCCGCCTTGTGTGTGCCCCGGAGGGCGGTGGCACGCTCAAGCATCCGAGCCGGCCGGAAACGGACCCGATCCGCGCGCCCTGGGCGTCCCCGCGAACCCCTCCACCGGCGGTTGAGACTTGCCCAGCGCCGTTGCCCGGTGAAGGCCGCAAAAGTCTCCGGGAACGGTTCAACGACAGGGTTGACGGCATGACCACTGAAGACCTCGCCCCACCCGCCTGGCGGGAACTGCTCGGCCGCGAGCACGCCGGCGCCGCGACCGTGCTGGCCGGCGGCGTGCTCGCCGGCGCGATCAACATCTACCTGGCGGCCAGCCTGCTGCCGACCGCCGTGGCCGACCTCGGCGGCGCCGGTTTCTACGCGTGGAACATGACGATCTACCTGGTCGCCATGGTGATCGCGACGATGCTCACCGGCCGGTTCCTGTCCCGATGGGGCAACGTCGGCGCCTACCTCATCGGCTTCGCCACGTTCTCGGCCGGCTCGCTGGCCTGCGCCCTCAGCCCGGCGATGGCGATGCTGCTGGCCTCCAGGGGCGTGCAGGGGCTCGGCGCCGGGCTGCTGTCCGGCCTGGGGTACGCCGTCATCCGATCGGCGCTGCCGCCCAGGCTCTGGACCCGCGGCACCGCGCTGATCTCGGCGATGTACGGCGTCGGCAACTTCGCCCGTCCGGCGCTGGGCGGGCTGTTCGCCCAGTTCGGGTCGTGGCGGCCGGCGTTCGCGGTGATGGCGGTGATCGGGGCCGGGTGCGGCGCGATCGTGCCCCGAGTCCTGCCGCGCGGCGAACGCGGCGGCGCCCGCGTGCCGGTCCCGGCCGTGTCGCTGCTGCTCGTCACGGCCGCCGCCGGGGCCGTGAGCGTGGCGGGGGTCGTGTCCGGCACGACAGCCAAGGCCGCGGGCATCGGCGTGGCGCTGCTGCTGATGGCCGGGTTCGTTTTCCACGAGCGGCGCAGCGACCTGCGGGTCTTCCCGCGCACGACGTACCTGCCCGGTTCGTCGTTGAAGTGGGTCTACCTGACGCTGGGACTGCTGGCCTTCGGCGTCGCGGTCGAGTCGTTCCTGCCGCTGTTCGGCCAGCGGCTGGCCGGGCTGCCCCCGCTCGTGGCCGGGTTCTTCGCCGCGGCCATCTCGCTCGGCTGGTCGCTGGCCCAGATCGGCAGCTCGTCGGTGACCGGGCAGCGCGCGGTGGGCCGGTTGCGCGTGCTCGGCCCGCTGCTGCTCGCCCTCGGCCTGCTCGTCCAGGGGCTGCTGCAGCGGGCCGACACGCCGATCTGGCTGGTGGCGGTCTGGGTGCCGGTGCTGTTCGTCGCCGGCGCGGGCGTCGGCCTGGCCTATCCGCACCTGGCCGTGGCCGCCATGGCCAGCACCGAGGACCCGGAGGAGGGCCGCAGGGCCGCGGCGGCGCTGGCCACGGTGACGAGCCTGTCGATCGCGTTCGGGACGGCGGTCGCGGGGGTCCTGGTCAACCTGGGTGGCGGCTCGATGCTCGACGCGGCACGGTACGTGCTGTTCGGCTTCGCGGCCGTCTGCGCCGTCGGCGCGTTGACGGCGAACGCCGCGGGCCGCCGCTGATCAGTCGATGAGGTCGTCGTACCACTGGGGGGTGCGAACCCTGAGCGGGCTGGCGCCGGGGCCGGGAGTGACGTAGAGGTCGACGGTGTCGGAGCTGCGGAAGCGGGTGCCGTCCACGATCCAGTCGTCCTTGATCCGATCGGCGGAGACGATCTGGTCGAAGAAGCCGGCCCCGTCGGAGTCTTTCTCCTGGATCCACAGCAGGCGATAGGCGGTTTTGAGGCCCCGCCGCCGCAGCTCGGCCCGCACGTCGACGACGGTCTTGCCGCGGCTGGTGTAGCCCTTTATGGCTTCTTCTCCGGACATGACGTCGTAGGCGCGGTCGTCCGCGTAGGGCTCCCCGGGCTTGGCGGCGCGGCCGACGCCGAACACGACGAGCTGCTTCAGGCCCGCGGGCAGCCAGACCTTGCCGCAGAACGCCGACTGGCACGGCGTCACGGTGACCCCCACGCTTCCCGGTCCCTTGAACCCCTCAGGAACGATCGGTCCGATCAGTTGACCCACCTCTTCGGGCGCCACCGGGATGACCTTCACCCGGACGTTCAGCCCGACCGCGCGGAACGCCTCCTCGAACTGGCGATAATCGGCCGTGGGGTCGGTGATGGTGACGTTGACGTAGTCATCGGCCCTGGCGAGGGAGACGGCCGCGTTGGCGTACTCCGTGGCCGGGCCGTGGGCGGGCAGCCCGACACCGATGGCGATGGCCGCGGCCACGGCCGTCACCGCCGAAAGGAGCACGGGCAGACGACGCGGAACCGTCCACCGCCGCTGCGGGGTCTCCATGATCGCGGCACGCAGTTCGCGGGCCGCCGGCCCCTGTGCCGGCGGCTGCGGTGCGCGGTCGATGGCCTTCACCAGCCTGTCGATGTCGTTCATGCTTCCCCCATCGCGATCGTCGACGACGGCTCACGCACCAGCAGTGCCGCCAGTCTCTTGCGGGCACGGTGCAGGCGGGTTCTGGCGGCGATCGCCGTGCAGCCCACCACTTCGGCGATCTCCTCGCCGGTCAGCTCCTCCCAGCAGGCCAGCGCGAGCACCTCGCGATCCCGCTCGGGTAACGCCTCGAAGGCGGCCCGTACGTGATCGAGGTCGACCGGCGTCACCGGCCGTTCCGCGGCGAGCTCGTCGCGGAGCCGGTCGGCGAGCTCCGAGCGGCGCGTCGCCCCGCGCCGCTGGTTGGCCAGCACGCGGCGGGCCACGCCGTACAACCACAGCAGCGCCCGCTCGCCCTCGGGCACGTCGCGGATGCGCCGCCAGGCGGTCAGGAACGTCTCCGAGATGATGTCGGCCGTGTCGTCGGGCGATCCGGTACGCCGGGCGGCGTACTGGTGGATCGCCGGATAGTAGGCGTCATAGATCGCCTCGAAGCGATCTTGTCGGGTCACAGAGTCTCCTAGCGAAAGGTGCCGGACACCCGGGTAAGTGTCCGGCGCCTTCCCGCGTGTTGCAGGACGCCCGGCGAATCGGCGCCTTCTCGCGGAACGACCCCGTTCAGACAGGTGTGAACGCCCGGCGGGCGTGGCCGAGCAGCGCGCGTACCGCGGGGCCGTGCGTCGCCCGCCATGCCAGCGCGAGCAGGGCGGGCTCCGTGGCGTCGTCGATGAGCAGGGCGGTCAGCCGGTCGCGGTAGCGGGCCGCCATCGACTCGCTGAGCACGCCCACGGCGATCCCGCGCCCGGCCAGGTCGGCGATGGCGTCGGCGGCGCTGGCCTGCAGCGCGATCGCCGGACTCACGTCCAGGGCGGCGCAGGCCCGGTCGAACACCGTCCGCAGGCCCGTGCCCAGAGGCATGCACACGATCGGGTACGCGGCCAGGTCGCGCAGCCGCACCCGTGACCGTCCCGCCAGCGGGTGCCCCGGCGGGACGGTCACGACGAGGCGTTCGCTGACGATCGTGAACGTCTCCAGCCCCTCGGGGACGGCCCCAGCCGTGCCCACGAGGGCCAGGTCGACGGCGCCCCCGCGCACCCCGTCGATGAGCCGGTCGGAGTTGTCCTCCAGCAGCGTGAGTTCCACCCCCGGATGCGCGCCGTGGAAGGCGGCGAGCGCGTCGAACAGCGGGGTGACGGTGCAGCCGACGACCATCCCGACCGTCAGCCGCCCTTTGATCACGTCGGCCACCTCGCCCACGGCCTGGCCGACCGCGCCGGCCGCCGCCAGCGCGGCGCGGGCGTGCTCCAGCGCGACCCGTCCGGCGACGGTGAGCGTGGCGCCGCGCCCCGAGCGGTCGAACAGCTCCGCGCCGAGCTCGCGTTCGAGCTGGCGGATCTGGGCGCTGACGCCGGACTGGCTGATGCGCACCCGTTCGGCGGCCCGCGTGAAGTTCTGCTCCTCGGCGACGGCGACGAAGTACTCGAGCTGCCTCAGTTCCATGACTGGAAATTCTAGCTTCTATCAGAACCATCTGTTGGACTTCTGGCCAGGCGGGCGGCAGGCTTGACCGCATGAATCCCACCTATGACAAGGCCATGCGGCCCGAAGACCTCACCCGCCTGTTCGTCGAGCGCTCCAACGCCGGGGACGCGGCCGGCGTCGCCGAGCTCTACGAGCCGGACGCGGTGCTGGCCTACCCGCCGGGCAGTCAGACCGCAGGCCGGGAGGCGATCCGCGAGCTGTGGGAGAAGGTGCTGGCAGGGCGGCCGCGCTTCGAACCGGAGGAGCCGCTGCCGACGCTGATCCTCGGCGACATCGCGCTCACCTCGACCCCGCCGAAGGACGGCGCGGGCGCCCGCGCGCAGGTCGTACGCCGCCAGCCCGACGGGAGCTGGCTGCGGATCATCGACCAGCCCGAGTTCGTCACCAGGTGACGGTGGCACAGCGGCCCGCAACGGGCGAGGGCGTCGTCGTCATCGGGGCCTTCTTCCCGCGGACATGTGCCGCATCCCCTGGCGGATGACCTCGGCCTGAGCCGGCGCCAGTCCTTCGAGGAACGGCGCGAGCATCTCCGGGTGCCAGTCGGGCGGCGGAGGGTCGGCGAGCAGGTACGTCAGGGTGTATTCGGCGAGCATCTCGGCCAGCGGCGCGATCCGGGGGTCGTCGGGCGCGGCCTCGGCCAGCTCGTCGAGCCTGCGGTAGAACTCCTGGCCGCGGGCCCTCGTCTCGGGATCGGCGGCGACCTGGTCGAGCACCGTGAACGCGCGTTCCCTGGCCGGCGGGGCGGCCATGCTGTCCATCAGCACCAGCAGGTCGCGGTCCCAGGCGGAGGCCCTGGACGCGGGCAGCTCCACCTGGCGCAGGAACTCCACCAGGTCGGGCGAGGCGGTGTCGTAGGGGCGCAGCGTCCCGTCCTCCGCCCGCTGGAGCACCTCGGCCAGCCGGGCGCGCCTGATCTGGATCTCGCGCTCCTGCCTGGCCAGGTCGGCGTCGATCTCGGCGAGGATCTCGGGCAGTTCCCTGGACTCGTCGTCGGCGATCACGTCACGCGCCTCGTCCAGGCTGAGCCCGAGTTCGACGAGGCGGCGGACGCGGGCCAGGGCGACGGCGTCACGCATGCCGTACTCCCGGTAGCCGTTGGCCAGGCGGGGCGGCTCGGGCAGGATGCCCTGATGGTGGTAGTACCGCACGGTCCGGGTGGACACCCCGAGCAGCGCGGCGAGTTCTCCTATCCGCATGTTCCCAGTTAAGACCCTGACGTCACGTCAACGTCAACGGGGTGGACCGCGATCACCCGGACCAGACCAGAACGTCGGCGGACTGGTCGCCCCGATAAACAAGTGGCATTCCCGCAATGCCTCCGGTTATCGTTGAACCACAACACGGAAAACGTACGAGAAAGGCCATCCCATGCTGATCGCAGCCCTCGCACTCGGGCCGGAACGGCGCCTCCGCCGCCGTTCCCTGGTGCTCGGCCGCGCCGGCATCGGACGGCCTCCGGGATAATCCTTTCAAGGATCGTCTCGAGGCCGCCGGGTGTCCCGCCCGGCGGCCTTTCTCTTTCCTTCCCGGGCTGATGGTGAAAAGGCATCACACCTGCCTTGCAAGCAGGAGTTCAGGTTTCGAGATCCTGTCGGTCCACGCCGCAGAGGCCGAAGTGGAAAGGCGGCTGGCTTCCACCCAGCAGGACGGGGTTCGAGTCCCCGCTGCGGCTTCACGCGTCCGTAGCCCAATGGCAGAGGCACCGGTCTTAGGAACCGGACGGTGCGGGTTCGAATCCCGCCGGACGTACGAAATGAAAGGCCCCGTTGGTCCAGCGGTCAGGACGCCCGGCTTTCAACCGGGAAATCGCCGGTTCGAGTCCGGTACGGGGTATCGGCCCTATAGCTCAATGGACAGAGCGCCGGCCTACGAAGCCGGGTCCGTTGCAGGTTCGAATCCTGCTGGGGCCACTGAATGAATGACCACGGCCTGTAGCTCAGGTGGTCAGAGCGCCGGTTTCACACACCGGATGTCGCAGGTTCGAGTCCTGCCGGGCCGACCACTTCTGTTTGCGCGCCCGCCCCCGTCCGGAGGCGTCGATATACCGGTTGACAGATCTTGCGCCGGGCGCGTGTAATGGCGGTCGCGTCGCGTGACGCCGGCCCGGAGGACGGCGGCGGCATGGAGGCGCCGAATCAAGGGGGATGACGCCGTGGACACTCACACCATCGGTCGTGCCTGAGCACACCGCCCCCGCGCGTCGTCCCATGCCCTCGGCGGTGTAGTCGCACCCGCTCGCTCCGGCATGCCGTGCGGGGTTCCCATGCCCTGTGCGACATTCATCCCGCCTGGAGCGAACACCCGCATGCCCATTGACTTCAACCAGCAGATCATCGAGGAATTCCGCGCCAACAAGGGCCAGGTCGGCGGCCCGTTCGAAGGAGCCAGGCTGCTCCTGCTGACGACCGTCGGCGCCAAGACGGGCGCCCGCCACACCACACCGCTCGGCTACCTGCCCGACGGCGACCGCATCCTGGTCATCGCCTCGGCCGGGGGCGCGCCGAGGCACCCGGCCTGGTACCACAATCTGCGCGCCAACCCGCAGGTCACCGTGGAGGACGGCGCCTTCACCTACCAGGCCAAGGCGGTCGTGCTGGAAGGCGACGAGCGCGATCGCATGTTCGCCCGCGCCGTGGAGCTCGACCCCGGCTGGGGCCGGTACGAGAGCACGGCGAAGCGGGTGCTGCCCGTGGTCGCGCTCGTCCCGACCGACTATGGGCCGCCCTCCGGCTCGATGGGCGAGGCGCTGAAGACCATTCACGACGCCTTCCGCAAGGAGCTGGCCCTGATCCGCGCGGAGGTCGCCGCGTCCGGCCCGCGCCTGGCCGCGCAGTTGCGCGTCAACTGCCTGACCGCCTGCCAGAACCTGCACGGGCACCACAGCAAAGAGGACGGGTACATGTTCCCGGCGCTCGAGGACCGCTATCCGGAGTTCGCCCCGGTGGTGGAACGGCTGCGCGCCGAGCACGCCGTCGTCCAGGGGCTGCTCGAACGCCTCCAAGCTCTCCTGGCCGCCGACGACCCCGACCCGAAGGCGCTTCTGGGCGAGGTGGACCGGCTCATCGGCGAGCTCGAAGCCCATCTCGACTACGAGGAGGAACACCTCGTGCCGCTCCTCGACTGATCCCGGGAATTGTCGGTGGCACCCGCCATGATGTGGGCATGACCGACGAGCCCCCTCTGTCTCGACTGGCCGACGCGACGGCCTACGCCAAGGCCGTCCAGTTGGCCGTTGACTCCGCCGCGGCCTACTACGCCGACGCCACCTCCACGCTCGACGACGACGCCTACGACCAGCTGGTCCGCGGCATCGCCGCCTACGAGGCCGAGCATCCCGACCAGGTTTTGCCGACATCTCCGACAGGCAAGGTGGCCGGTGGGGCCGTGGTGGGCGACGTGCCGCACACGGTGCCCATGCTGAGCCTTGACAACGTGTTCGGCGCAGAAGGGCTCGCCGACTGGGCGGCCTCGCTGGAACGCAGGCTGGGCCGCCCGGTCACCGTGTGGAGCGTGGAGCCCAAGCTCGACGGCCTGGCGATCTCGGCCCGCTACCGGCACGGCAGGCTGGCCCAGCTCGTCACGCGCGGCGACGGCGCGGCCGGCGAGGACGTCTCCCACGCCATCGGCACCATCGTGGGCCTGCCCGCCAGGTTGGCCGAGCCGGTCACCGTCGAGCTGCGCGGCGAGGTCATGATGACCGCCTCGCAGTTCGAGGAGGCGTGCGCCAAGCGGCAGGCCCACGACGGCACCACGTTCGCCAACCCGCGCAGCGCCGCCGCGGGCACCCTGCGGGCGCAGGACCGGCCGTACGTGTGCGAGCTGACGTTCTTCGGCTACGGCGCGCTGGCGCAGCCCGACGACGTCTCCGAGCCGGCCGTGCGCCTGCGCGGGCTGCCGCACAGCCAGATCATGGAGTGGGTGGCCGCGCAGGGTGTGCAGACCACGGCCGTCACCCCTGTCGCGGGTATCGTCGCCGACAGCCTTGAGCGCGTGCAGGAACGGGTCGGGGAGATCGGCGCGGCCAGGGCCGAGCTGCCGTTCGGCATCGACGGCATTGTGATCAAGTGTGACCTGGCCGCCGACCAGGCCCAGGCCGGGTTCAGCTCGCGCGCCCCGCGCTGGGCCATCGCCTACAAACTGCCCGCCATCGAAAAGATCACCAAGCTGATCGGCGTGGAGTGGAACACCGGCCGCACCGGCATCATCGCGCCGCGCGCGGTGCTGGAGCCGGTCTACCTCGACGGATCGAAAGTCACCTACGCCACCCTGCACAACGTCGCCGACATCACCCGTCGCGGCCTGATGCTCGGCGACAGCGTGACCGTCTACAAGGCGGGCGACGTCATCCCCCGGGTCGAGGCGCCGGTCGTGCACCTGCGCACCGGTGCGGAGGAGCCGATCGAGATCCCGCAGGCCTGCCCGTCCTGCGGCGACGCCATCGACAAGTCGCAGGAGCGCTGGCGGTGCGTACGCGGCCGCGCCTGCCGGGCGATCGCCTCCATCGTGTACGCGGCCGGCCGCGACCAGCTCGACATCGAGGGCCTGGCGGAAAGCCGCATCAAGCAGATGCTCGACGCCGGCCTCATCACCGACTTCGCCGACCTGTTCTTCCTGACCCGCGAGCAACTGCTCGGCCTGGAGCGCATGGGCGAGACCAGTACCGACAACCTCCTGGCCGCCTTCGAGCGGGCCAAGGGCCAGCCGCTCAGCAGGGTGTTCTGCGCGCTGGGCGTCCGCGGCACCGGCCGCTCCATGAGCCGCCGCATCGCCCGCCACTTCGCCACCATGGACGCCATCCGCTCGGCCGGCGCCGAGGAGATCGAGCAGGTCGAGGGCATGGGGCCGGAGAAGGCGCCGGTCGTGGTGGCCGAGCTGATCGAGGTCGCCCCGCTCATCGACAAGCTGATCAAGGCCGGGGTCACCATGACCGAGCCGGGCGCCGTCCCGCCCAGCGCCGCCGCCGCTGCCGCTGCCGAGGAGGCCGCCACCACAGATGTCGACCTGCCGCTGGCCGCGATGTCCGTCGTGGTGACCGGCGCGATGACCGGGCCGCTGGCGGCGCTGTCGCGCAACGAGATGAACGAGCTGATCGAGCGCGCGGGCGGCCGGGCCTCCTCCAGCGTTTCCGCCAAGACCTCGATGCTGGTGGCGGGGGAGAAGGCGGGCTCCAAACGTGCCAAGGCCGAGTCGCTCGGGGTCAGGATCGTCAGCCCGGAGGAGTTCGCCGACCAGATCAGCGCCTTCCTGTGACAGGTGCTCCGCCGCTTCTCAACGCGGGCTCAACGATTCCTCAACAGAGCCGGCCGCATGCTGTCCTCACCCCCGCCGCCCGGGCGGGGGAGGGGTGTGGAAGGACCGAGATGTCATCCATGATCGCGACCGCCGGGGCACTGGCCGGCGAGCTGGAGAGCTGCCTGGCGCGCTGGTCCGAACGTACGGGGATCACCGTCGAGACCTGGGCGCTGCCCGCCGCCGGGGTGCCCTCGCGCGTCTCGTCCGGCGTGCTGGCCGTGCTCGGCGAGGCACTGTCCAACGTCGAGCGTCACAGCGGCGCCCGATCGGTGTCGGTCGCGGTCACCGTCGGGGGCCGCGGCCTGCGGATCACGGTCAGCGACAACGGCTCGGGCTTCGCCGGCGGGCGGGAGGGGCGCGGGATCGCCGGGATGCGGGCGGCCCTCGCCGCGCTCGGGGGCCATCTGTCGGTCAACGGGGTGCCCGGTGAGGGGACGACGGTGAGCGGGTGGTGCCCTCTCCGCTGACGGGGAGCTTGACCGGGTGCGGGAGCTCGGCCTGCGGGGCGACTTCACCGTGATCAGGGGCAGGAGACGATTTCGGCATCGGCCGGCTAGACGATCTGGATGACGTGCTTGCCCCTGACGCCGCCCGCCTCCAGCGCTCGGTGGGCCTCGGCGATGTCGGCCAGGGGGAAGACCGTGTCCACGACCGGGCGGATCGCGCCGCTTTCCACGTAACGGGTAAGGTCGGCGATCAGCCGGTGGGTGGGGTTGCCGCTGAAGAGGCGGACCCGTCGCGAGCCGAAGACGGCCGAGGCGGCGACGTACGACAGGGACGCGACGACGCGGTCGAGATCGAAGGCGATCGTGACCATCCGGCCGCCCGGTCGCAGGAGCCGGCGGTAGGCGGAGAGCCCGGTGCCGACCGTGTCGAGGACCACGTCGAATCGGCCGAGATCCGCTGGGCCGGTGGTCCTGTAGTCGAAGGCCTCGTCGGCGCCCAGGTCGCGAACGAAGTCCAGGCTCCGGGCCCCGGCCAGCGCGGTGACGTGGGCGCCGAACGCTCGGCCGAGCTGAACCGCTACGCTGCCCGCCCCGCCGGCGGCCCCGCGGACGAGCAGCCGCTCACCCTCCTGGAGCCGGGCCTTGTCGCGCAGCGCGGTGATCGCCGTCGTGCCCACGACGGGCAGGGCCGCGGCCTGGACCAGGTCCAAACCGGCGGGCGCGAGGGCGATCTGCCGGGGGCGGACGACCACGTACTCGGCGGCGCTGCCGAACACGCGCGGCAACAACCCCCACACCCGATCACCCACCACCGGCCCCCGCACCCCGGAGCCGCCCACCGGTCCGCTCGGCCCGACTCCGTCCGTCGATCCCCGCGATCCCGGGTCTACGGCTCGTGGCCCGGCTTCGTCCGTCGATCCCCGCGATCCCGGGTCTGCGGTCTGTGGCCCGGGTCTGGCCGTCGATCCCCGCGACCCCGGTCCGGCCGTTGATTCGTGTGCGTCTGAACCGGACGCCGGTCTTGGCACGTTCGGGCCCACCGCGACCACCTCGCCGGCGAAGTCGACGCCCATGCGTTTGGGGAAGCCCCGCTCGGCCATGTCCGTCACGAAGCGCACCCTGCCGGCCCGGCCGTGGAGTTCGCCCCCGTTCACGCTGGTGGCGTGGACGCGCACCAGCACCTCGCCGGGCCCCATGACGGGCATGGGCACCGTGCCCTCGTAGAGAACCTCGGGCGGGCCATAACGGTCGTACAACGCCGCGCGCATCCGCGTCTCCCGTTCGTTCGGAGTCGTTCGGCAGTGACACTAACGGGGTAACCGGAGAGGGCCGTCCAGTTACGCTAATGTGAGAATCATGCCTGCTCATCCCTCTCAGATAGCGCCCCTGCGTGCCGACGCGCTGCACAACCGGGAGCGCATCCTGCGGGCCGCGCGGGAGGCGTTCGCGACGCGGGGGCTCGAAGTGCCGATGGCGGCCATCGCGCGCAGGGCCGGGGTCGGCGTGGCCACGCTCTATCGGCGTTTCCCGTCGCGGGAGTCGCTGATCACGGAGGTGTTCGCCGATCAGCTCGCGGTGTGCGCCGCGGTCGTGGACGAAGCACTGGCGGATCCGGATCCGTGGCGGGCCTTCCGCACGGTGGTGGAGAAGGTGTGCTCGATGCAGGTCGCCGATCGGGGGTTCACGGCCGCGTTCCTGACGGAGTTCTCGGGATCGGTCGACTTCGAGCAGGCCCGTACGTGCGCCGAGCAGGGGCTCGCCGAGATCGTACGGCGGGCCAAGGCCGAGGGGACGCTGCGTGCCGACTTCGACCCGGCCGATCTGATCCTGCTGCTCAAGGCCAACCAAGGCGTCAGCACCGACACCGGCGACGCGGCGGCGGCCGCCTCCCGCCGGCTCGTGGCCTACCTATTGCAGTCGTTCCGCGCCGAGAGCGCCGGGCCGCTGCCGTCGCCGCCCCCGTTCGGGCTGGAACACGTCTACGACCTCCCACCGGCTTCACCGTAAAGGCTTCTTTCCCAGGAACGGCAGGACGTGCCGGAGAACGTCGGCGGAGGCGTCCCAGCCGCCCTTGTGGTCGGCCCCCGGCAGGGAGAAGAAGCCGGCCCCGGTGCGTTCGGCGAATGTGCGCATCGGGTCGTGCCAGGGGTCGGCGGTGCCCGCGTACAGCAGGAGCGGCACGCCGGAGGCGGCGAGTTCGGTGTGCAGGCCGGGCTCGCGCGAGAAGGCGTCGTAGTTCGCGCGGAAGGCGCCCGTGTCGCCGTCGTCGATGAGGGCGGCCTGGTAGGGGTCGGTACGGGCGCCCTGCTTCATGACCTCGTACGCGTCGACGTCGGCGGGCAGGCCGAACCGCTCGATGGCGTGGACAACGGCGGACCGGAAGCCGTCGAAGGGATCGTAGGCGCCCGCGACCAGGCGGGTGAGGCGTTCCGGCGCGTACCCGGCCATGGCGTAGCCGGTCATGGCCCCCAGTGAGTACCCCCAGAAGGCGGCCCGGTCGGCGCCGACGTCGTCGAGTACGGCGATGACATAGTCGACCCGCCGCCGCAGCGCGTAGGCGGCGATCTCACGCGGCGCGTCGCTGTCTCCCAGCCCCAGGGGATCGATGGCGATCACGGTGTGGCCGTCGGTCAGGGCCGGGGTGTAGCCGCTGTGGGCCCAGTGGGCGCCGTCCTGGAACATGCCGGGGTGCAGGACGAGCGGCGGGCCGTCGCCGGACACCTCATAGGAGATCTTGTGGCCGTGACTGCGGGTGATGGGCACGTTTAGCCTCTCTGTCCAGGAACGTTATGACTTGTAACGGCGCTCATCCTGCAACATGATCGAACGGCCGGGAAGGAGGCACTTTCTTGTCGCAACGGAACACCGCGGTAACGGACCAGTTCACGGACGACTGCCCGCTGAGGGAGGTCCTGGCCCTGATCGGGGACAAGTGGAGCGCCCAGGTGCTCGTGGAGCTGGGCGAGGGGCCGCGCAGGTTCACGCAACTGGAACGGGCGATCGAGGGCATCAGCCGCCGGATGCTGACCGTGAGCCTGCGCAACCTGGAACGCAACGGGCTCGTCACCCGCACCGTGTACCCCGACTCCCCGCCCAGCGTCGAGTACGCGACCACGGCCCTGGTCGAGGAGATCCGCGAGCCCTTGGAGGCGCTGTCGGCGTGGGCCCGCCACGCCGGCCCGGCGATCCTGGAGGCTCGCCGGGCCTACGACGATCGCTGCTGAGCCGATGGCCGCATGGAAGGCCGCGCATTCGGCCGGACGCGCGCAGCTTGCGCAACGGCCGCGCGCCCCCCAGGACGCGGTCGCTGGACAGCCGTGTTCGCGACATGATCACATTGGGCTTCCTGTCCATTCCCATGCGGAGCGCATCCATGTTCAAAGGCCGTCTGATCAGGTCTTTCGCCCTCGCCACCCTGCTCATGAGCATCGCCGCCCCCGGAGCCGCGGCGGACGACAAAGGACAAGACCCGACGCATCCGGGACCGGTGTACAGAACGGTCACCGACAAAAGCGGCAAGCTTTCGCTGCAGACGTTCGGCCGCCCCGACGGAAAGGACATGGTCTTCCGGATTTCCGGCAGCGTGTACGCCAACGTCGAGGGCAACAGCCTGGACCCGGCTTTACGGCATGGCCAGAAACTGTTCAACATCGAGGGATACAACATCAGGCGCCTCTACCGGGTGCCGGACACGACGCTGCTCTACCAGCTCTCCCGCGAGATCGTCTTCTATACTGACCCGGCCGACCCGACTCGTGTCCTGCGGGAATGGAAGAATCCGATCGACCAGAGAACGTACCCGGTCATCCCCATCAACAATGACACGGTGAATTTCGGCCCGTTCAACGTCACCGCCTCCTACGTGGGCCCGCCGCTGAGCCAGCTCCATGACGAGACCGTGTGGACGAGCGACATCGGCGTGCGGACCGACTTCGGCGGCTCGCTGGGCGAGCGGTTCGGGCTGGTGGGCGGCGTGTACGCGGCGCAGGAGATGTTCGACTTCTCGGTGGACGAACGCGAGGTGGCCGCCCGTACCGGCACCGGGAACGTGCCGGGAGGGGCGATGCGGACGAAGATCAGCTGGGCGCGGACGAGCCCGTGGGCGCCGTTCATGTGCCTGCCCGAGAGCGACGTGCGCGGCCAGCTCACCTACCACGCCCGCAGTTGGTCGCTGGACTCCTACGCCGACGTCGAGCCGTGGCTGCGCGCCGAGGTCGAGGCGAACCACCCGCTGTACACCTCCGCCCCCAGCGCCACCGGCCCCAGCGAGAACTCCTGGAGCTCCTTCTACAACAAGCAACTCGGCAAGGGCGCCACGACCTGGGCCGACTGGTGCACCGCGAACGGGCGCCCATGACCGAGCTTGTCGAGGTCATCAGTGAGCAGGGAAACACGGGCCCGACGCAGGAGGGTTCGTGACCGAGCTTGTCGAGGTCATCAATAAGCAGGGAAACATGGGCCCGACGAAGGAGGGTTCGTGACCGAGCTTGCCGAGGTCATCATGAGGCCGACGAAGGAAAGCTCATGACCGCCTTCACGGCCCTGGCGCTCCAGGTCGAGACCAGGGCCGTCAACGCCGCCGCCGATCCTCGGGCCGAGATGCGGGCCGCCATCGCGCGGATCGGGGCGCAGGTCGGCGGCAGCAAGGCGTGGCTGGGGCGCGATCTGCGCCTGGTGGTGCTGCCCGAGTACGCGCTGACCGGGTTCCCGATGCGCGAGAACTTCGCCGAGTGGCGCGAGAAGGCCGCGCTGGACATGGACGGGCCCGAATACCGCGCGCTGGCGGAGATCGCGGCGGCGCAGGAGGTGTTCCTGTGCGTCAACGCCTACGAACGCGACGAACACTTCCCCGAGCTGTACTTCCAGGCATCGGTGATCTTCTCGCCGGGTGGGGAGGCGGTGCTGCGGTATCGGCGGCTGCATTCGATGTTCACGCCGTCGCCGTACGACGTGTGGGAGCGCTACCTGGAGATCTACGGCATCGACGGCGTGCTGCCGGTGGCGCGTACCGAGATCGGCAACCTGGCGGTGCTGGCCTCGGAGGAGATCCTCATGCCGGAACTGGCCCGCGCGCTGGCCCTGCGCGGCGCGGAGATCCTGTGCCATCCGACCTCGGAGGCATCCTCTCCGATGCTCACCCCCAAGGCGATCGCCCGCCGGGCGCGGGCGGTGGAGAACCTGGCGTACGTGGTCTCGGCCAACACCGGCGGCCTGACCGGCATCGCGATCCCCGGTGACTCGACCAACGGCGGCTCTGAGCTGATCGACTTCCAGGGCCGGGTGCTCGCGCAGGCGGGCGCGGGGGAGTCGCTGGTGGCCGGGGCGGAGCTGGACGTGGCGGCGCTGCGGCGCCGGCGGTCCCGGCCCGGCATGGCGAACCTGCTGAGCCGGGTCAAGACCAGGTTGTGGGCCGAGGAGTACGGACGCCACGACGGGGAACGCCCGGACGGGCTGTCCGGCGGGGCACGGGATCGGGCGTGGTTCGCGGCCCGCCAGATGGAGGCGATCGAACGCCTGCACGGCCGCGACTAGGACTGGCGTGGTTCGGGGACGACCATCGACGCCACGTCCACCTTGGCCTTCAGGTATCCGAACTCGAACATCAGGTCCGCCACCCGCTGGATCCGCTTGGCGTTCAGCGACGTCGGGAACGTCCCCATCGCCATCGTCATCACCGCCTGCTTGGGCGTCTGCGTGTACAGCGGCACGACCTCGGCCAGTTCGGCCCGGCTGGTCGCGGCCAGTCGCTGCGCCTTGGACACCGCGCGCTGGAAGGCCGCGGCGGTGTTCGGGTGCCTGCTGACCCATTCCTGGGTGCCGGCCCAGCCGTCGATCGGCAGCGCGTCGGTCGGGCCGGTGTTGGTGTCGAGCAGCAGCCGGGCCCCGGCCTGCTGGGCGGCCGACAGGAACGGTTCGACCATCCAGGCGGCGTCCACCTGTTCGTTGGTGAGCGCGGCGAGCTGGGCCTGGAAATCGATGGCCACGAATTTGACCTGTTTCGGCGTTACTTCATACGCCTTCAAATGGGCGCTCATGGACATGGTGCCGAGGTTGTTGAGCGAGTTGACGGCGATGGTCTTGTCCTTGAGGTCCTCGGGTGTCTGCAGGGGCGAGTCCTTGCGTACGACGACTCCCGCGATGCCGGGCGCGCCCTGCAGACTGTCTGAAAGAATCTTCAATTTGGCGGCCCCGCTGTCCTGGATGTTGATCAGGGAGACGTAACTGCCCTTGAAGACGTCGATGGCGCCGTTGAGGATCTTCGGCATGATGGTCTGCGGCGCCTGGATGATCTCGGTCTTGATGGTCAGCCCTTCGGCCTTGAAGAAGCCCTTGCGCTCGGCGATGAACACCGGCGCCGACGACGGCGTGGGGCTGACGCCGATGGTGAGCGTGGTCTTCTCCAGGCTTCCCGAAGGGGTGGCGGCCTGGCCGCCACCGCCACATGCGGCCAGTACGAGCGCGGCCGCCAGGGCCGTGAACGCGCGAATAGCAGAACCGGATTCCATTCAGTTTCCCCTCGGCCAGTCAAGCGTCGAAGATCGCGCGGACAGCCGGTGATCATACAGCGGAACCCGGGTTATTGCCATGAAATGTCGGGATTCATCCTCGAAGTGAATCGTCACTAATTGTCCAAAACTGTCCGACTTTTGGGCAAACGTGGTTGACGCGGAGGGAATCGACGTCAATCAGCCATTCCGAAGGGAGTCAGGTCGTTTGTAAGGTTGGCCTACCTGGCCGGTATGTGCTCAAATTGCTCTCCAACCCAGGGTGTTGCGATACGCAACTCACATGCCGGTGTGCACCAAAGGAGGCGGGGATTCCCTCGTCTCCCGCCGAGAGGAGGACGGGTTGAGGTTCGCGGTGCTCCGTTCTCCCGCCCCGGCAGGTGCCCGGTGACGCAGCAGCAGACCGCGGACGTCCACGGCCCCCGATTGGCGCATCACCACAGGAAGCGGCGCAGGTTCCTGCTGAGGGACTGGCGGGTGCGCACCCGCCTGGTCGCGCTGATCCTCATCCCCACCGTGGTGGGCGTCCTGGTCGGCGCGCAGCAGGTCATCACCTCCTGGACGGCGGCGAGCCGCTACCAGCTCGTCATGGACAAGGCCGAACTCAGCGACGCCGTCATCGAGTTCACCCACCAGCTCGCCCGGGAGCGGGACCTGTCGGTCTCCTACGTGGCCTCCTCGCGCGCGCCCGCGCGTGAAGAGCCGATGCGCGCGCAGTTCGCGCCCGTGGACGCTGCGGCCGCCGCCGTACGCGTGCGGGCCGCGATGATCACCACCGCCCACGGCGAGAGCGCCTGGACCCTCACCCAGCAGCTGCTCAGCCGCCTGCCCGAGATCGCCGCCACCCGGGACACAGTGCTGACCTCGCAACTGCTCGCGCTGCCCGCGCTGACGAAGTACTCCCAGATCATCAACGCCTTCCAGCAGTTCCACGACCAGGTCGGCCAGGGCGGCGGCGACCACGAGGCGCTGGCGGGCGACGTGCGCGCGCTGTCCGCGCTGGCCAAGGCGCACGACGCCGCCTCCCAGCAGCGCGCCCTGCTCGCCGCGGCGGCCACGACGGGCCGCTTCCAGAGCGGCGAGTTCGAGCGGTTCATGGCCGCCCGCGCCCAGCAGGAGAGCGAGGTCGCCGTGTTCAGGTCGGCGGCCACGCTGGATGAGGTGCAGACGTACGACGACACCGTCTCCGGCACGCTCGTGGACCGCGCCGAGGCGTTCAGGCTGCGCACGATGGCCCAGGTCACCGGCGGCCGTGGCATCGACCTCGACCCGGAGCGCGACGACGACGCCGACCGCTGGTTCGAGGCGATCAGCGGCACCGTCGACGGCATCTGGACGGTCCAGCGACGGCTCGGCGAGTCGATCAACATCCAGAGCCGGGCATTGGAGGACGCCGCCCGCCGCGACGCGCTCCTGGCCGCCACCAACAGCCTGCTGCTGCTCCTGGCCGTCCTGATCGTCACCGCCATCATGGCGCAGTCGCTGGTCAGGCCGCTGCGCAGGCTACGTACCGAGGCGCTGCGCATCGCCGAGGTGCGCCTGCCGGAGACCGTGCGCGCGCTGCGTGACAGCGGCGACGACCCCGCCCTGGCCATCGCCCCCATTGGGGTGGACTCCAGGGACGAGGTCGGCGAGGTCGCCCGCGCCTTCGACGAGGTCCACCGCGAGGCCGTCCGGCTGGCGGGCGAGGAGGCGCGGCTGCGGGCCAACGTCAACGCCATGTTCGTCGGCCTGTCCCGCCGCAGCCAGACGCTGGTGCAGCGGCAGATCAAGCTCATCGACGGGCTGGAACGGGGCGAGCAGGACGAGCGGCGCCTGGGCAGCCTTTTCACCCTCGACCACCTGGCCACGCGCATGCGGCGCAACAACGAGAACCTGCTGGTCCTGGCCGGTCAGGAGCCCCCAAGGCGCTGGAACAAGCCGGTCAGCCTGGCCGACGTCGTACGCGCGGGACTGTCGGAGGTGGAGAACTACCAGCGGGTCACGGTCCAGATCACCGACCGCAGCGCGATCTCCGGGCAGGCGGTCAACGACATCATCCACCTGCTGGCCGAACTGGTGGAGAACGCGCTGTCGTTCTCGCCCCACACCACGCCCGTCCTCGTCTCCGCCGGTGTGGTCGAGGGCGGCGGGATCCTGCTGGCGATCAACGACACCGGCATCGGCATGGTGCCCGACGAACTGGCCGAGGCCAACCAGCGGCTGGCGCGGGCGCCCGTGGTGGACGTGTCGGTCTCGCGCCGCATGGGGCTGTTCGTGGTCGCCCGGCTGGCTCACCGGCACGGCATCCGGGTGCAGCTGCGCGAGAACAGCTCCAAAGGGCTGACCGCGACGGTGTTCCTGCCCGCGGCGCTGCTGCACCTGGCCCCGTACCCGACCCCGGCCGCCTCTGTGCCGGTACGGCCCGCGGCCATGGCCCACTGGCCGTCCTTCGCCACCGATCCGTCCTACCCCGGAGGGGTGCCGTACCTGAGCGACTCGTCGTTCATCACCGACCCGCCGCCGCTCGACCTCCCGCGCGGCGCGGCACCGGCCGTCAACGGGCACGCCGTCGCCGCCGCCGCCGACGACTACCTGCCGATCTTCGCCGCCGTGGAGTCGGCCTGGTTCAGCCGCAACCGGACCGAAGCCGACTGGGGCTCGCCGCAGACCGACGCGGGCTGGAGCGCGGCCGAGGCCGCCGCCAAGCCGGCCAACGACGGCTCCACCCCATCCGGCCTGCCCAAACGCGTGCCGAAGGCCAACCTGATCCCCGGCGCCGCCGCCACCGAGTCGGTGCCCAAGGGCGTCGCGCCCATCCCGCGCATCTCACCCGAACAGGTACGTGACCGCCTGGCCGGCTACCAGCAGGGCTTCCGTACCGCCCGCGACAACATCAGCACGCGCAGCATCCCGCCCTTCGCCCCCGGGATCCCGAACATCGAGGAAGACCGATGACCCACAGCAACACCAATCTCGACTGGCTGATCACCGACTTCGTCCAGTCGGTGCCCGGTGTCGCGCACGCCGCGCTCGTCTCGGCCGACGGGCTGCCGCTGGCGATCTCGGCGGGGTTCCCGCCGGCCAGGGCCGACCAGCTCGCCGCGATCGCCTCAGGGCTGGCCAGCCTGACGCAGGGCGCGGCCACGCTGTTCTCGGGCGGCAAGCTCATCCAGACCGTCATCGAGATGCAACGAGGGCTGATGCTCAACATGGCGATCAGCGACGGCTCCTGCCTGGCCGTGCTGGTGGCCCCCGACTGCGACATGGGGCTGGTGGCGTACCAGATGACGCTGCTGGCCGACCGGGCCGGGCAGGTGCTCACCCCGGCGCTGCGCGCGCGGCAGACAAGGTGAGCGCGCATCCGCCCTGGCAGCCCCCGCCCGACTTCGGTGAGGAGCAGGACTCGCCCGTGCGGCCCTACGCCGTCACCGGCGGACGGACCGCGCCGCGCTTCAAGCTGGCGTTGGAGGCGCTGGTCTGCTCCAGCGCCGCCCCGCCGCACTCCTTCGAGCTGATCACCCCGGAGTACGCGGCCATCAGCGAGCTGTGCCGCCAGGCCCGCTCGGTGGCCGAGGTGGCGGCCATGCTGGAGATCCCGCTGGGCGTCGCCCGCGTGCTCATCGCCGACATGGCGGCCGAGGGGTTCGTCCGGCTGGAACATCCGCGTCTGCGGGCCGGACGGCCCGATCCCGACCTGCTGGAACGGGTGCTCAGCGGCCTGCAGCGGCTGTGACCCCCTGCGGACGGGGGCTCAGGCTCCAGGCTCAGGCGAGCGGGCGGGACGCGGGGAGCCGCAGGCGGTCGACGGCCTCGCGGCGAGTCCGCTCGGGGCGGCGGTCGTAGCGGGCCGTGGTGGCCGGGGACGAGTGGCCGACCAGGGCCTGGGCCGTCGCCAGGTCCACCCCCGCGTCCAGCAGTTCGCCGATGAACGTCCGCCGGAAGTCGTGGGCCGTGCGCGGCGCGGCCCCCGCCTCCCCGAACCTGCGGGCCAGGATGTCGGCGATGCCCTGCCCGGTCAGCCCCACAGGCCGCCCGTCGCGCTCCCGCAGCCGCCCGGCCCGGCTGATCGGGCAGAACAGCGCGCCAGGCCCGGTCCGGCGAACCGCCAGCCACCGCTCGACCAGGCCGATCGCGTCCGTCGTCAGGTAGACCAGCCGCTCTTTGTCGCGTTTGCCGCGCACCCGCAACGACCGCGCCCCCGGGTCGTAGTCGGCCAGCCTCAGCCCGCCCAGCTCGGCTCGGCGGCAGCCGGTCGAGTACAGCACCGCGATGAGCGCCGCGTCCCGCACCCCGGCGGGCGAGTCGTCGCACGCCGACAGGGCCGCCCCCACGACCTCGGGCGGCACGTGCTGCCCGGTCGGCAGGCGGCCCGCGCGCACCGGGGCCAGGTCGGAGGCGCGGGCGAAGTCCTCCGCGCTCGTCTGGCCGAGCCGCCAGGCCTCCTTCAGCACCCGCCGCAGCGCCACCAGGTGCTTGTTCACATAAGCCGCCGACCAGCCCTGGTCGGTGAGCATCGTGCGAATCCTGACCGTGTGCTCGTACCGCAGCAGATGCCACGGCTGGCCCGCGCCGGTGGCGCTCTCCTCACCGGTGAGCAGCCGGGCCAGCCGGTCGAGGCAGCCGCGCATGGTGCGGCGCGACTCGGGGCTGGTGAGGGAGTCGAGATAGACGTGGTAGGGGTCGCGCGCCGGCTCGATCGGCAGCGCCCTCGGCTCGGACAGGGCAGGCAGGCTCACCCGGACGATCTTAGAAGGGTCCGGTGAGTTCGCCCAGCTTGTCGGTGAGTTCAAGGTTGGCCGAGTAGTCGACAGGGACCGCGATCACCGACACCACGTCGTCGGCCAGCGCCTTGCGCAGCGTCGGCAGCAGCTCGCCCGCGCCGGTGATCCGGTAGCCGCGGGCCCCGAAGCTCTCGGCGTACTTGACGAAGTCGGGGTTGCCGAAGGCGACGTTGGAGTTGCGCCCCAGCTCCAGATCCATCTTCCACTCGATCAGCCCGTAGGCGTCATCCACCCACACCAGCACCACGAACGGGACCCTCTCCCGCACGGCGGTCTCGAGCTCCTGCGAGTTCATCAGGAACGCACCGTCGCCGGTCGCCGCCAGCACCCGCCGTCGCGGGAAGGCCAGCTTGGCGGCCAGCGCGCCCGGCACCGAGAACCCCATCGACGACAGCCCGTTGGAGACCAGCATCGTGTTCGGCTCATAGGTCGGATACATGCGGGCCATCCACATCTTCACCGCCCCGGTGTCGGCCAGCACGATGTCCTCGCGGCCCATGGCCTCGCGGATGTCGGCCACCACCCGGCGCGGCGACATCGGGAACCCGTTCTCAGAACGCCCCTGCTCCAGCTCCTCCCGGACCATGCGCCGGATCCGCTCGCCGGTGCCGTTGATCTCGAAGCGCCGGTGCACGGCGTCGCCGAGCGCGTGCAGCGACCGCGAGATGTCCCCCTGGACGCCGACCTCGACCGGATAGTGGTCGTCCACCTCGGCGGCGAACCGGTGGATGTGGATGATCTTCTTGTCGCGCGCTGGGTTGATCTTGACGGGGTCGAACTCCTGCAGCTCGTACCCGACGCTTATCAGCACGTCGGCCTCGTCGAAGCCGAAGTTCACGTAGTCGTGCCGCATGAAACCCACCGCGCCCAGCGCGTGCCGGTGGTCGTCGGGGAAGACGCCCTTGCCGTTGAACGTGGTGGCCACCGGCAGGCCGAGCCGCTCGGAGAAGCGCACCAGCGCCTGGGAGGCCCTGTCGCGAGTCGCGCCGTGCCCGGCCAGCACGATCGGCCGGCGCGCCGTGGCCAGCACGTCGGCCGCGCGGGCGATCTGGGACGGCGAGGGGTCCTGGGGGCGTACGACGTTGACCGGCAGCGGACGCAGGCCGGCCGGGACCGGCGCGGACTCGACGTCCTCGGGAATGGCGAGGTAGACCGCGCCGGGACGCTCGGTCTGGGCGGTCTTGAACGCCTTGCGGATCAGCTCGGGCAGCGCCTGAGGCGAGGGCGCCAGCTCGGCCCACTTGGTGATCGGCCGGAACAACGACACCAGGTCCACCACCTGGTGCGACTCCTTGTAGATGCGGTCGAGCCCGACCTGGGCGGTGATCGCCACCACCGGGGTGCTGTTGGTGGTGGCGTCCGCCACGCCGAGCTGCAGATTGATCGCCCCGGGGCCGAGCGTGGCCGAAGCCACGCCCGCCTTGCCGGTCAGCCTGCCGTAGATCTCCGCCATGAACGCCGCGGCCTGCTCGTGCCGGACGAGGACGTAGCGGATGGGGGAGTGGTTGAGCGCGTCGACGAAGTGGATGTTCTCCTCACCGGGGATGCCGAAGACGTACTCGACGCCCTCCGCCTCCAATGCCTGCACGATGAGCCGGGCCGCGTTGGCCTGCGGGGTCATGCGAAACGCCTTCTTTCATGAACGACTGCGTCCCTGACAGCACCGGCGGGCCGGTTTTCATTCCATTCCCGCTGCTCACCAGCTCAGGCGCGCCACGCCCTCCAGCAGCCGGTCCACGTCGGAGGCGTCGTTGTAGTGGACCAGCCCCGCGCGCACCGCGCCGCCCGAGTCGCGGATGCCGAGCGCGCCGGTCAGCTCCCAGGCGTAGTTGTGACCGTTCCAGACGTTCACGCCGAGCCCGGCCAGGTGCCCGGCGGCCTGGCGCGGCGTGTGCCCCGCCACGTTGAAGTAGGCCGTGGCGGTGCGCCTGGCCGGCTTGCCGTACACCGTGACGTGCGGCATGGTCTCCAATCCCGCGATCAGCCCCGCGAACAGCTCCCGCTCGTGCTCCTCCGCGGCGGCCATCGAGGTCAGCAGGCGTTCTCGGCGGGTGCCCGTGCCCGGGACCATGGCCGCCAGATGGTCCACGGCCGCGGTCACGCCCTCCAGGTCGGCGAAGGCGGCCGTGCCCGTCTCGAACCGGTGCGGCACCGTGTCCGGCGAGGAGGCCAGCTTGTCCGGGCTGATCGTCTCCAGCAGCGCCGGGTCGGCGACCACGGCGCCGATGTGCGGGCCCGCCCACTTGTAGGCGCTGGTGGCGTAGAAGTCCGCGCCCAGCGCGCGCATGTCCACCGGGCCGTGCGCGGTGGCGTGCACGCCGTCCACGTACGTCAGCGCGCCCGCCCGGTGCGCCAGTTCGGCGATCGCCGCCACGTCGGGCCGGGTGCCGAGGATGTTGCTGGCCGCCGTCACCGCGACCACCCTGGTGCGCTCGCCGATCAGCTCGGCGTACTGGTCGACGGGCAGCTCGCCGGTGACCGGGTCGACCTCGGCCCAGCGGACGGTGGCGCCGGTCTGCGTCCAGGGGCGGACGTTGGCGTCATGGTCGAGCCTGGACAGCACCACCTCGTCGCCGGGGCCCGCGATGGCCCTGGCCAGGCGGTAGGTGAGCGTGGTCATGTTCGGGCCGAGGATCACGCCGTCCGGATGGCCGCCGACGAGGTCAGCCACGGCGGCGCGGCAGCCTGTCACGATCGCGCCCGAGCGGTGGCTGGCGGGGAAGGCGCCGCCGACGTTGCCGATCCCGGTCCTGTAGGCGGAGGAGATGGCGTCGATCACCATTTGCGGGGTTTGGGTGCCCGCCGCGCCGTCGAGGTAGGCGAAGCCATCAGTGAGGGCGGGATAGGCGGAACGTACCGCTTTAATCGGGAAAGGCATGATATGTAGATGCTCACCCTCAGCGACCTCAACCGGACGACTTCCGCCCGATCCTCGCAATCGTCCGGCCGCGCTGACCGCACGCTCTCGACGACCTTCTGCGCTGGGGCCGTCGTCTGCGGAACTGTCGGTGGCATGTGGGAGCTTGTGAACGGCGCGCTGCCGGCCGAGGGGCGCGCCTGATGGCCTTCGCGGATGTCGAGAAAGGGATTGTGTCGTGGCTGCCGCCAAGGAGCTCTACGACGACCTGGTCATGGAGCAGCTTTGCCGGCCTGAGGTGAGCATGGGCGGATGTTCCACACTCAGGGCTCACGGTCAAAGGGAAGGTGTACGCGTTTTTCTCCAAAGACCGGTTGATTCTCAAGCTTCCGGCGGCGCGAGTTGGGGAACTTGTGAAGGAGGGGACGGCTGAGGTGATGGTGATGGCGGCGCGCAGGATGCGGGAGTGGGCGGCGGTGCGAGATCCGGACGAAGACCTTTGGCGGGAGCTGATAGCTGAGGCGGCCGCGTACGTGAAGGGACTGCCCCGCTGACCCGCCCACCCACCGGGACCCAACCCGCCCACCTTCCGGGGACCCCGCCCCGCCCCACCGCCGGGGTCTCCGGCCGGCCTTCCGCCGGGGTCCCTGACCGGCGCATTGCAGTGGTGCCGCCGTCGTCGGCATCGCCCAGGTGCCGTCGTGCGCCTGGGCATTGGGGCATTTGGGCGGGAGATGCGCCTCCGGGGGCGGACGTGATGAGGCCGGGGGAGGGGGCGTATTCGGGCGGTGGTGTGTCGCACTGTAGGTGAGTTAGCGGATCGCGTAGGTGCCGACGGCCAGTTCGAGGAGGTCGAAGACGTGGTGTGCGGTTTCTGTGAGGGCGGTGGCGATCTCGTCGGCGCTCTGACCGGCCAGGACGCGGGACTGGAGCTCCCGGAACAGCAGCCGGTCCGCCGCCGCGAGCTGCGCGGCCACGGCCCGAGCGATCAGTTCCTCGCCCACCACCCCGCCCCGACCGGGGCCGTCGATCGCACCCCGATTCCCAACCCCAGCCCCGGCTCCAGCTCCGGCCCCAGCCCGCTTGGCGCTCTCGACCAGCTTCCTGTCCCCGATCCCTTTGATGCCTCCAGCGTGTTCAGCAGCCCCAACGTGCTCAAAGGCCCCGGCGCGCTTCGCGTTCGCGGCGTGTTCGGTGGTGAGGTGGGTGGCGAGGGCGTGTTCGCGTTGGTCGTGGAGGTCGCGCAGGCGGGCGACGAGCGTCGGGCTGTCGGCGATCATGCGGGCGAAGTCGCGATCAGTGAAGCCGATCATCGGGTCCCGCCGTTCGAGCGCCTCGATGTACGCCCGCCGCACCGCCCCCAGCGCCGACTCACCGGCCGGGCGTCCGGCGACCGCGTCCGCCAGGCCGGACACGAAGGCCTCGAGGTGGCCGAGGGCCAGGTCTTCCTTGCGGGGAAAGTAGTTGGTGACGGTCATTTTGGCGACGCGTGCGGTGGTGGCGATGTCGGCGATCGTCGTTCCGTCGAAGCCATGCACCAGGAACAGTTGGGTAGCGTGGTGGGAGATGGCCTGCCTGGTCTCTCGCTTCTTCTGTTCCCGCAACCCCAGGGTGTCGATGCTCATAGCCGAAGTCTCCTGCGAATTTTTAGGTCCGACCTGATTTTAGGTTGAGCCTCAAAAGGCGGCCCACCTAAAATTAGGCGCGACCTAAGATTATGTCGTGCGTCCACTCCAAAGCGAGCGAGGAGAGTGCTTTGTCCCAAGCAGCAGAGGTTCTCGAACTGGACGACAACATCGCCGACGGTGGTGCGGCCGTTGGTGCCGATTCGGTCAAGACGTACCTGAAGGCGATCGGTCGTGTGCCCCTGCTCACCGCCGAGCAGGAGATCGAGCTGGCCAAGCGCATCGAGGCGGGCCTGTTCGCGCAGGAGCGGCTCGACACCGAGCCCGGGTTGTCCGACGACCTCATAGCCGACCTCCAGTGGATCGCCGAGGACGGCATGCGGGCCAAGCGGCGCATGCTGGAGGCCAACCTGCGCCTGGTCGTCTCCATCGCCAAGCGCTACACCGGCCGCGGCATGCTCTTCCTCGACCTCATCCAGGAGGGCAACCTGGGCCTGATCCGGACGATCGAGAAGTTCGACTACCGGCTCGGCTACAAGTTCTCCACCTACGCCACCTGGTGGATCAAGCAGGCCATCACCCGGGCCATGGCCGACCAGGCCAGGACGATCCGCATCCCCGTCCACATGGTGGAGCTGATCAACAAGGTGGCCCGCGTGCAGCGCCGCCTGCAGAGCGATCTCGGCCGCGAGCCCACGCCCGAGGAGATCGCCAAGGAGTGCGAGCTCGACGTCGACCGCGTCGTCGAGGTCCAGGGCTACGGGCGCGAGCCGATCTCCCTGCACACGCCGCTGGGCGAGGAGGGCGACAGCGAGTTCGGCGACCTCATCGAGGACACCGAGGCCATCTCCCCGGCCGACGCGGTCTCGTTCACGCTGCTCCAGCAGCAGTTGCACGCCCTGCTCGACCAGCTCTCCGAGCGCGAGGCGGGCGTGATCAGCATGCGGTACGGCCTGACCGACGGCAAGCCGATGACGCTCGACGAGATCGGCCGCGTCTACGGCGTCACCCGTGAGCGGATCAGGCAGATCGAGGCCAAGACGATGTCGAAACTGCGCCACCCGTCCCGCGCCCTGGCACTGCGCGACTACCTGAGCTGACAGCCCCCGGCGCAAGGACCCACGCGCACAAACGCCCATGCAGAAAGCCCGCACAGAAAGGCTGATCACGTCTCCCACCACCGCGCCGTCACGAGGCCCGACACCGCGCGCGATCCCGAGGGCGCGGTCGGCTCGCACAACCGACGGCGGTGGCTGACGATGGGCCGCATGCAGATCGACTACCTGGTCGCCGAGACGCTCGCGGTGCCGGCCCGCAGGCATGGCCTGATGGCAACATTCATGGACGACCGGGAGCGGATGCCGCCCAAGCAGTCGAAGATCCGCATCACCAGACAGTCCTTCATTTAGCGGCTTTTTGCCAGAACTCCTCAAGCTTGGCCGCGCCCGCCGCCGGATCCTGCACCATCCACCAGTGGCCAAGCCCCGGAAGCTCGGCCACCGCCGCACCGGCCCTGGCAGCCGTCGCCGGAACCAGGCGAGGCAGCAGGAACGTGTCCTGCGACGGCAGCAGCACCAGCCCCGGCTTGGGGATGTCGGCGAACGCGGGCGACCACTCCGCCGCCACGTCCACGGCCGACCGGTACAGGGCCAGGATGCTCTCCGCCATCACCGCGTCCATGCTCGCCACCATCGCCGCCGCCTGCTCATACGGGACGCCGGCCGCCGTCAGCCCCTCGGCCTGCCGCTCGATCGGCGTGGTGTGCCGCCGCTCGAAGAACTCCTCGCCCGCCCCCGGCGTCTGCCACAACCTGGCCAAATCGTGCCAGACGAAGTCGGGATGGGCGATGGCGGCGGCGTCGGTCGCCCACGTGCGCACGAGGTCGGGACGGGTGCTGACCAGGCGCACCACGAAGCCGCCGCCCCAGTCGTGGCCCACCAGGTCGACCTCCCCGGGGATCGACTCCAGCTCGCCGGCCAGCCAGCGCACGTACTCCTCTTTCGTGGAGGTGAAACCGGACGGCCGGGGGCCGCCGAAGCCGGGCAGCCGCAGGGCGCGCACGTCCGGACGGCCCAGGGCCGCGCGGAGCGGATCCCAGATCGCCGGGGTCTCGGGGACGCCGTGAAGCAGGACGACAGTGCTCATGGACGCGCTCTTTCCGCCGGGTCTGCCTCGACACTACGCCGCGGGCGGGTTATCGAACTGCGCATCGCCGGGCCGGTCGCTATGTTTAGGACGTGAGAGATGTTCGCGCACTTCCCAAGGCCCACCTGCACGTTCACCTGGAAAGCACCGTACGGCCGCAGACCGTGCGAGAGCTGGGCGGGACGCCCGAGCCGGGCAAGGCGTTCAACAACTTCAGGGAGTTCGGCGACGAACGGGCCAAAGTGCGCGACCTGCTGCGCACCCCCGAGCACTTCCGCAGGATCGCGGTCGAGTTCTGCGAGGACGAGGCCGCCCAGGGCACCCGTTACGTCGAGGTCACGTTCACGGCGGCCTCCCACGGCGAGCGGGTCGGAGAGCCGGAAATGCCGCTGGAGGCGGTGCTCGACGGGCTGGCCGAGGGCGGGGGCAGGTATGGGATCGAGTGGCGGGTGCTGCTCGACCACTCCAGGCGGCGGCCGCTGGAGCGGTTCTGGCGCACGTTCAAGCTGGCCTCCCGCTACGACCGGGTGGTCGGCATCGGGCTGGCCGGCGACGAGAGCCACCCGCTGGCGCCGTTCGCCGAGGTGATCGAGGCGGCCAGGGACGCGGGCCTGCACCTGGTGCACCACGCGGGGGAGGCGGCCGGCGCGGCCAGCATCCGCGAAGCGCTCGACGTCGGACACGCCGAGCGGCTCGGGCACGGCATCCGGGTGATCGACGACCCCGGCGTGGTCGCGGAGGTACGCGAGCGCCGGATCCCGCTGGAGGTCTGCCCCACCTCCAATGTTCTGCTGGGATTCGTCCCCTCGCTGGCCGCCCACCCGCTGCCCCGGCTGGTCGAGGCGGGGCTCCTGGTGACCGTCAACACGGACGGCGAGACGGAGCTGGCGGCGGAGTACGCACGGCTGGGCGAGGTCTTCGGGTACGGCGACGCCGAACTGGCCGAGCTGGCACGGACCTCGATCGACGCCTCGTTCGCCCCCGAGGAGGTCAAAACGCGCCTACGGGCCGAGGTGGACGCCTGGCTGAGCTCGCCGTCATAACCGAGGGCGGCGAGCTGGTTGGTCGCGGCGACGCGCATGTCGACCAGGTCGGTGCGGGTGCGCACGACGGTCCGCAGCGCCTTGGTGTCGTCGGACTTCTAATCCGACGGTCGCAGGTTCGAATCCTGCAGGGCGCGCTTTGATCATGCTCTGACCTGCGGTAATGCGGGATCGGATGCGTTCTAGAATTTTCGTCTAGCGTTTGCGTGCTCCGTACGTGCTCGCGCGCCACCAACCCCGCACACGCCATGATCGTCCGTGCCTCCTGAGACTGCGCAAGAGTAGCGGGCCCCCCGGCCCCGCAGCCGCCGCGAGCAGGCGGCGAGTGCGGGGCCGGATGCTTAATCCGACTGTCAGCTTCTCAGCGAGATGAGTTTCCCGGGGTCGGCCTGGTCTTCGTCGCCGAAGAGCAGGGCGGCGGTCTTCTCAGCCGCGGCTGTGGCCACCTGTGGGTAGACGGAGGTGTAGGTGTCGGCGGTGAAGGCGCTGGAGGTGTGTCCCAGGGTCTCCTGTACCACTTTCATTTCCACCCCGGCCGCCAGCATCAGCGAGGCCGCGCCATGGCGGAGGTCATGCAGTCGGACGGGCGGTAGTCCGGCCAGGTAGGCGAGCCAGAGGAATTGGTCGGAGACGTGCTGGGGATGCAGGCGGCTGCCGTCGGGTTGGGTGAAGACGAACCGGTGTCGTTCCACGCTTCGCCCATGGCCGGCCGTTCCTGGAGTTGCTGCTGCCGATGGGCACGTAGGACTTGGGCGGTGTCGGTGTCCAGGGCGATGGTGCGGACTGAGGCGTCGGTTTTCGGGGTGCCTTCGTGGACCTGCCAGGCCAGCTGTACGAGTTGCCAGTTCACGGTCAGGGTGCGATCGTTGAGGTCGACCTCTTTCCAGCGCAGTCCGCATGCCTCGCCCCGGCGTAGTCCGCGCAGCGCGATCAACTGATGCAGGGCGAAGAGGCGATGCCGCCGAGCTTCTTCGAGGAACAGGCGGGTCTGGGCGGGCGTCCACACCATGACCGGGGAGGGGCGTGACACGCTGGTGTAGGCGTCGATCGGATCGACCCGTCTACCGGCGCGACGCTGCTTTCCGCCTGGCGGTATCGGCGGTAGTCGGTCTGCCAGGCACGGACCCGGTCCTCAGTCCACACCAGCGCTCTGGGCCGTGACTTGGCCGGCATCTCCAGCACGGCGGCGGGGTGAGGTGCCCAACAGATTCCGGACAGTCGGCTACATAAGCTGACAGAAGTCTGGAAGAGGTAGGTACGTGACGAGGCGTCGCAGGCAGTTCTCGCCGGAGTTCAAGGAAGAAGCCATCCGCATGGTGCCGGAGGGCGTGCGGCCGGCCCTACATCGTCCACGCGTCTGGTTCCGCCACTGCAAGAGCATCAAGCAGAATCCAGCTTTCCGAGTGAAGGCCGCTGCGCGTCAGAGCCGGTCGCGCCGTTCAGCTGCTCCAAGAGGGCGGCTGGATCGCGCACGAGAAGCGGATTTCGCTTCATGGAAACCAGCTCCTCAGGCGTCAGATCCCTGACGATGAGCACACCGTCGACCTTAAGGATCAAGATGGAACTAATCATGATGGCAGCCGTAGGCTGCGATTCGAGCGCCGTAATCAACGATGCAACGGCTGCGCTCTTTTTCTCGTCGATGCCCGCGACAGGCTCATACAAGATCTTGACCCTCGCTGCGTACTCCAGTTCATGGAGGAGCTGCTTGGCCACAGGCGATCCGGCAAGGGCCCGTACCCGCAGTCGGAGGCGGCGAAGCCAGGACGCACGAATGATCGGAAGCCGTTCCTCGACCCCGATACCGAACGCCTCCAACACCGCAACGACCGCAGCCTCAACCTCACTCGCGCCGTCGTCTGTAGGCAAGAAGATCAGCGCGCCAGCGCCATCACGTGCCTCAGCAATCCACTCGGCTAGCGCTGTTGCAGCGGGATTCGCATCAGCGTGGGTTGGATGGCGGGCAGCCGAAGGAGGATCAACCCGTGAACCAGGCGCTGGCGAGGTTGGGGAACCATCGCTGCTGCCGCCCAGCGCGATCATTTCGCGGCTGTACGTTCCGGCATCGGATAGGAGGACAGCAACCTCCTCTGCCCGCATGCGGTCACGAGGATCCTTGCGGAGCAGCCCTTCGATCACCGGCTGGAGCACACCGGCTCGGTGAGGCGGAGAGTAGCTCCCCCTCGCGAGAGAAGCAAGCACCGAGGGCAGGCCCGGGGGGCCATAGGGTGATTCCCCTTCGACGGCGGCGTAGATCGTCGCCCCGAAGGCCCACATGTCCGCTTCCCGACTGGCACCCTCTCCGTAAATCCTCTCGGGAGCCATGAAGTCGGGAGAGGCAGGTAGCCCGCCGGCTTGGACCACCCAGAAATCTTTGAGCACTACGCGGTCGTTGGTGAGCATGACGTTGGCAGGCTTGACGTCGCCATGCAGGACGCCGGATCGGTGCGCGTCCTGGAGCGCAGCCAGCAGGTCCCGACCAATGGCCGCAACTGACTGGGGCGGCAGCGTGCCGACCTGCGATAGCACGTCGTGGAGGGAGATCCCGTTGAGGTACTCCATCACGATCCAGAGCTGTTCGCTGTCGTCGACGATGTCGTAAATGGTGACGATGTTCGGGTGCGAAAGCCGGGCGAGCAGACGGGCCTCGCGCAATATCCTGTTGCGCAAAACAGCGCGCACATTAGCATCACCCTCGCCGGTTAGCGTTAGTTGCTTGAGCGCTACCTCGCGTCCGAACACCGGGTCAAAGGCGCGCCAGACAACACCCGCGCCGCTACTGCCGAGCCGGACGTCCAACCGGTACCGCCCGCCGACCTGTTGCATTCCGCCTCCAGATCCGACCACGGGTCCCAGCCCAGCGGTTGCGCGGCTGCAGTCATGTGATCGCTTTGGTTATAGATTCTGGCGGTCGGCCTTGAACGATGGGGGACTTTGCCGTGATTCCACCCCTCGAACCACGCATCGACGCCCGCGCCCTCACAGAGCCATCCACCGCGACAAGCCCCACCACGCTAGAAGGCCGCTGAGAAGCTTTCTCACTCCAGGCCAGGAGGTCGCCGAGTACCGCGCCGAACAGGGAGAGCGGCTGGATGAGATGCTGCGCCACACGTACGAGGTGCTTGGGCGGAAGCACATCACCGTCTCGAACTGCAAGGTCATCCACCACGACGGGGCGCCGCTTGAGGACGACGGCCCCGACGCTGCTGGCCATCAAGACCGTGCTCGCGATCGAAGAGCGCGCGCGCCTGTTCGGCCTGGACACGCCGGTCAAGCAGATCGTGGGCGGCGAGATACAGGTGACGTACAGCTTCGAGGGCGTGAACTTGGACGACCTGACCTGATTCGCCCACGTGCAATGATCGCGAAACGATCGGCATGAGGATCTCCCGCGGCAGTGCCGTCTCCCTCTCGGCCACCGGCACCCCCGTCGAGGCGTACATCGTCTTCAGCAACGGTTCGGAAGAGGCAGCCCCCGTCGTCGCGTGGGTCACCGTCGTCAGCGCCCACGATGACGAAGAGGGCGAGGCGGACATCGATATCAGCCCAGTCGTAATTTACGACGGGCGCGCGTGGGCCGTGCCCGACCTCAGAGACGAGTATGGTGCCCGGCTGGTTCTTCGCCCCGTGGACCCTTCGCCGGGCGACTGATCGCGTTTCCGTGCGCTGCCGTCGGCTCCAGTAGGTCAAGCGGGCATCGTGCAGCGCCGAACAGCTCCAGGCAGGCAGGGATGATCCTCTCTGAGATGCCCGACGCGCGGTGCGGAGTCACGCAGGGTGGCTCCGGAGGTGGGTGTGCCGAGCAGGGCGCGTAGGCTGCGCTCGCCTTGGCCGTTGACTCTCTTCCATCAAATCAGGACGACGCCGACCAGATGGGAAGAAGTAGTAGGCGCCATGTTGTGTGCGCAGGTCGCCGATCGACCCCGGCTGGGCGAAAGGCTCACGCGGGCTGGCCCGCATGACCAAGAAAGACCTCGGCGCCTTCTACGACGAGTACATCGCCCTGTTCCTGCGCTACAGCTGTAAGGCCGAAGAGGCCAGCCCCGACGCCCGCCTCATCTACGCCTGTTTCTTCACCCTGCCCGTGGATGAGGACTGGGGCCGGCTTCGACCACCGCTCGACGGCACGGGTCTCACTGAGGCTCTGGACGCGCCCCGCTCTCCCAATCCTGATCCGGTGTCGCTACGCTCTGGGTCGATCATGTGGAGGAAAGGCGGCCATGACCGGGACCTGTACATTTTGCGGCATCGTTGCTGGAGAGATCCCCGCGGAGATCGTCTACTCCGACGAGCACGTGGTCGCCTTCCTTGACATCTCGCAGGCGACTCGCGGTCACACCCTGGTCGTCCCCCGCGAGCACTGTCGCGACCTGACCGACATCGGCCCGGACCGCGCGGGTCTGCTGATGCGGGGTGCTGTGCACACCGCCGCCCTGCTGCGGCGCGCGCTGGAACCGGGCGGGATGAACATCTGGCACGCCACCGGCCCTACGGCCTGGCAGACCGTGTTCCATTTCCACCTTCACCTGCTTCCCCGCTACACCCCGGAGGATCTCAGACAGGCATGGACGCATCGGGAACTGCCGCTGTCGTCGCTGTCGCCACTCGCCGATCACATCAGGACCGCCGCGGCGTCCTGAGAGCGGCGTCACTCCGGCGCCGTCCGCATGGTTTACCCCACGTGGACGGCGCGGGGAGTGACAGTTGGAACCAGCGACGACTTCGATCGGAGCGGGTAGCTTGCGCTGCGGAGATCACCGAATTGCGTACGGGTTAGAGCACGTGCCGAGCACTGCGACCGTCATCTATAGATGGTGCCGGCGTGGCTGGAGCGCGGGATCCATTCCGGGGAGCCGTGATGTAATGATCGAGTAGGGCGGCGGCCGTGCTCGGTGCGTGCTCGTACGCCCCGGCACGTGTCGTCAGGGCGGCACCTACTCCAGTTCGGCGCACTCTTACGTCTGGCAGGAAGCCCGCAAGCTCGTCTGAGGTGCCCAGCAGATTAGCGCGGCGAACCCCTCTCTGTCAGACCCTTAGACCTGACAGGGGCGCCGGTGCCTCCGATGGCGACGTTGCGCGGCGCATGAGCGGGCCGCGGTGAGCGCCGTCCGCACCGCCGAACCTAGGGGTGCGGCAGGCGCAGTCCTGCGATGAGGAGTTCGACCAGCCGGCGGGCGTCGTAGCGGGGATCGTTGTCCGCGCCGATGCAGAGGTTTCCGACGCCGCGCATGAGCTCGTAGGCATCCACGTCGGAGCGGATCTCACCGGCGGCGGCTGCGGCTTCGAGCAACTTGGCGCACGCGGGTACGAGCCGGTCGAGGAAGTACGCGTGCAGCGTGTCGAAGCCGGCGTCGTCGGACCGCAGCACGGCGGCCAGCCCATGCTTGGTGACCAGGAAGTCGACGAACAGATTGATCCATCGCCCCAGTGCGGCATGCGGGGTGACGCCGCTCGCCAACAGGGTAGGAGCGGCCTCGGCGCAGGCCTCGACCTGGTGCCGGTAGACGGCGATGATGAGCTCCGCCCGCGTCGGGAAGTGGCGGTAGATCGTGGCCACCCCGACTCCCGCCCTGGCCGCGATGTCGCGCACCGGCGCTTCGACGCCCGAGGTCACGAAGACCGCCGCGGCGGCGTCGAGCAGCGTCCTCTCGTTGCGCCGGGCGTCGGCCCGCTTGCGCGGGACTGCACGCCCTGCGCCCTCGCCGCTGTCGTCCACCTCTTCGGGATCATGACCGCCCCGTCGCAGGTCGACTATCAGGACATCCTGCGGGTCTGGCGCGAGGCGGACACGATCCCGGAGATCGAGCACGCGTGGCTGTTCGACCACCTCCTGCCCATCTTCGGCGACCCGAACGGAACGACCCACGAAGGCTGGACACTCCTCTCGGCCCTCGCCGCCCAGACTCGGCGACTGCGGCTCGGCGTGATGGTGACCAGCAACCGCATCCGGCCGCCCGCGATGCTGGCCAAGATCGCCGCGACCGTCGACATCGTCTCCGGCGGACGGCTCGACTTCGGCATCGGCGCCGGCTCGCGGCCGAGCTGGCCGGGGGCCCGGCGCGAGTACGAGGCGCACGGCCTGCCCTTCCACGCCGCCGCCCACGCCGTGGAGAGCCTCGCCGAAGCGTGCACGGTGATCCGGCGGCTGTGGACCGAGCCCGAACCGTTCGACTTCCACGGCGCCCACGTCCGGCTCACCGGCGCGTTCTGCAACCCCAAACCCGTCCAGCGCCCCCACCCGCCCATCCTCATCGGCGGGCGCTCGGGCCCGACGCTGCGCGTTGCCGCCGAGCACGCCGACCTGTGGAACATCCCCGGCGGCGACATCGACGATGTCGTCCGCCGCAGCGAACTGCTGGACCGCTACTGCGCCGAACTCGGTCGCGACCCTGCCTCGATCACCCGCTCGATCCATCTGCCGGTCTCGTACGACCAGCCCGGCATCACCCGGGATTCGATCGGCGAGGCGCTCGACGCCGGCTTCCGGCACATCGTCCTCGGGCTGGGGGCGCCCTACCCGGCGAACGTCGTACGGTGGGTCGCCGACGAGCTCATCAAGCCGTCGGCCTAAAAGTGGGTTGGTGGTCACGTCGCCTCTTCTCGTATCCCTTTGACCTGCACAAACGCGCTGTAAGCGTTTTGAGGCGCTCGAGCGCCGACCTTGCCCCACTATGCGGCCTCGCGAATTTTGCCCCCAAGAGGTCGGCCGCTCCGTCGGCCGACCCAGTGATGACTCCAACTTGGTCGGTCGTAGCAGGTTCCGGGCTTGCTGGGTGGTCCATGCGCCTGTTGGGTTGGAGGTGACGCCCAGCAGGTGGACGCGGCGTGTCTCGATCTCCATGACGAACAGGACGTACAGGCGTTGAGGAAAACGGTGTCGACGTGCGGGAAGTCGCAGGCCAGGATGCCGGAGGCTTGGGAGGTGAGGAACTGTCGCCAGGTCGGTGATTTCTGGCGTGGCGCTGGGCCGAGACCGGCCGCGGTGAGGATGCGGCGGATGGTGCCCTCCCCGATCTGATGGCCGAGGCCGAGCAGTTCACCCTGGATCCGCCGGTGCCCCCATCGTGGGTTCTGTCTGGCCATTCGGATCACCAGGTTACGCAGCTCATCCGGGATCGGTGGACGTCCGGCCGCGTTTGGGTAGGTCCAGCGTTGGCTGACCAGGCGACGGTGCCAGGTCGGCAGCGCCCGGTCGGCCCGGTCTGGTCGTGGCGGGGCGACCTGACGACGCAGGAGGGCGACCTCATGACGCAGCACCAGGGTCTCCATGTCCTTGGAGGTGTCGCCCCGCGCGAGTAGGGTCAACCAGCCGAGCAACCGGACCATGAGCAGATACAGCAGAGGCGGCGGAGCGGCTATGGATCGTGGAGGGCGCTCTTGTTCCGGTTCGGGATCGCACGGTCGGTGCTTCCAGCAAGAACTACCGCTTCTCCGCCAAGGTGCAGGTCGTTATCGATGCTGACACCAGGCTGGTGGTGGCCATGGGGCCGCCGGAACCGGGCAACAAGGCCGACGCTCATGCCTGGCGGGACTCCGGCCTGGCGGCCCACTGCGCGGTTGCCACGGTCCTGGCCGATGGCGCTCATGTCAATACCGGTCTGGTCGCCCCGCACCGAAGACGGGTGGGATGGCCTCTGCTGCGGGCCTTGGAGGAAGACAACACTGAACACCGGCGCGTCCGCGCCCGCGTCGAGCACACCTTCGCCCGGATGAAGAACTACAAGATCCTGCGCGACTGCCGACAGAAAGGAACCGGCCTCCATCACGCTGTCCCGGCCGTCGCGCACATGCACAACCTGGCCCTCACGGCATGAGTACGATCGCCGCAGAACCGACCTGACCTGCCCACTCGCGGATTTCTGCAACACCCTTTAGGCGATGTTCGGCATGGTGAGCTCGCTCCTCCTCGTCCGGCACGATCGAATAGAGGAGGTGCTCGGCATCGAGCCAGTTCGCGTCGATCTCCTGACCGGTTACCCGGCCAATCGCGACCAGCCCGGAGGTGAAGATTTCGTTCGGCTCAGCCCCGCCGCTGATTTCAATGCCGATACGGAGCCCCGTTAGGTGATGGTCCAGAGCAGTGGGATCGGCTCCTGAGCGGTCATCTGGATCAATGAGATTCAGGCAAGTGACGAGTTCCCCCTCGATCGCGTACCTGAGCTTGGGGTCGTCGTCCAGTGGAACCCAGTCGAGGCTCAGAGCGCGCCCGCCATCGCGTGACAGGGCGGCCAGAGCGTCGGCCCCGGTGGCGTCTTGGTCGCCGACGGCCAGCGTCCAGTCGCCGGCCTGGCCGATGAGCACGGTCCTGACCCCGTCTTCGTACGGACCTGTCTCCAGATCGCTGAACTGCCCGGGCTCCCCAGCTTCAGGGTCGAACCCGAGGATCCGGGCGACCTCCTTCACCGCGCGCCCTTCGCTCCAGACCGCGAAGAACCGGCTTAGCGGCTCATCAACTTCCTCGTAAGAGGCGAGCAGGTCGAAGAGTCTGTCTGGTGACTGCACAGTAGATTCACTCCATTCAAGGTGAATGCCGCCCGGCAGTGCTGCCGGGCGGCTATGTCGCTATCTTGCCGATGATCTCGTTGTTGTGCTGGGCATACTAGGAGTCCGGCGTTCCGACGACGCGGACCCAGAATCTGACCAGTGGGCGGGGACATCGCAACCCCGAAGCGCACGCCTTGTGGCAGAAGGCATTCGAGGGCGACCTTCCGCCCTCCACCGCACTTGAGGTCCCGGGGACGCCGCTGTACGGGTCGCTCGTGGACCTTGAGGCATGGGCCGTCGCTCCTCGTGACAGAAGCCTGGAGCCGCTGACGAGAGTCCCGGGACCGCAGGGCACCTGTGACGCCGTGATCGTCCGAGGCGATCAGCGTCTCGCGGTCGCAACCCCCTCTCTGTCAGACTCTCGTGAGACCTGGGGACGAAGTAGTCTTCTGTGACTCAATCAGGGCGAGAACAGGATCTTTCAGACAGTGACCTTGACCG